>JBEKTS010000010.1:0-54095 GCA_049515775.1 Nitrososphaerales archaeon
GCGGGATATTTAAGTGTAAGGTTACTTCATAATAATGTTATAGAAAAAACGTTATTGGACGACGAATACGTTCCCGATCGATAGCGACTCGACGTAAAGAGCTAATCCAGATTCGACTTCCGCTTCCAACGTACGTATACTAGCGCCGGTACGGTTACCATCATTAGGAATGCCAACCCAAACGGAAACTCCGGAACTCCTGTTGGGTTCGATTGTGATTGCTGGTTCAAGATTAAGGCGCTGACCGTGTAGTTCTCGCCGCCCGGATCTATGCTTACCCCAATCACCTTCACTTCCCAGTTTCCAGGGGTAGGATTCTGTATGAATATCTGGACGATTCCCGAGCTACTCGTGGCGTTGTAAACCTGGCCGGTAGGGGAGATGGCCTGCAGTTCTACCGTGCTGCCAGGCCAGATTGTCTGATACAAGACGCTAATAGCACTGGAGGCCAAGTCTGTGAACGATTTGTAATCTGTGGTAACACCGTCGATTATCTCACCGGCTTTGATTAGGTCAACGAAGTCGTAGCCAAGCGAAGTCGCGTAGGGAGTAACGAAGTCGTTCAGCTTCGAAGCGGTCGATGTCACGAGCCCCGAGCTTGAAATGGCGTCCAACGCGGTATTGATACTGACCTGATAGGTGTTCAGACCACCGACTGAAGTGGAAGCCTGAACTTGAGGAGCCGAGTTCGTGTTTGTACCCATCGCCGAAGCATACTCCTGCGTCGCGTCGGCGCCGACGCTCGGCAATGAAATCATCGCGATGTTGGAATAACCGACCACGGCATAGACGACGAGCGCGTAGACGGACGCATAGTTTATCGCGAATTGGCCCGAGACCGTTTCGGTCTGGCCGGCATTCACGGTTCCTACGTACGTAGGCTGGACATCGTATGTTGTGTATGTCTCCTGGACCGTGCAGACGTTCAACTCCAGGCACACGCTGTACGTCAGGGTGTAGTCGAAGGTCACCTCGACGGTCACCCCCTGGGCGGCGACACTTCCGGTATTCGTCACGTCGATGGTGAAAGGAGCCTCGCCGAAGTCTCTCTCGGCAGTCGAAGGGATGGATCCGAAATCAGCTACGCTGATCGCGTAGTCCCTGGCGGCCGAGAAACCAGAAAACGGGTCGTTGAGGTCCAAGAAACCTCCTGTCATCTTGAAGTTGGACAGCGAGATGGTCGTGGTCGTGGCCGACGAGGTCACAGGGGTGGAGCTTCCAAAATCGAATGTCAGGACCTGTCCCGAGCCGCCGTTACCGCCTGGGCCACCATTGGTGTTCGCCGAGCCCCCAGATCCGCCGCTTACATCGTACGTTCCAGCGGTGTATTGGCCGTCTGAATATGCCAGAAGTATTACCCCGCCGCCTCCGCCGCCTCCGCCGCCGCTCCCGACCGAGCCACCGGCCTCACCGAATGCATTGATTGTGCCTGCCACTACGTCGTCCGCTTGGATGTAGATCCCGAAGGCCCCGCTGCCTCCGTTGGAGCCGCCGTTGTAACTGCAATCGTAGCCGGAGCCCGCCCCTCCGCCGCCGCCAGCACCCGCCAGGTACTTCGACATCCCAGCGGCGTACCAGGATTGGATTCCGGCACTCGTGAGGCTCGGCGCTCCAGGAGTTGAACCGCTGCCGCCCTTCCCGCCCGTGCCACAAGACCCGCCGACGTTGGTGCCGCTCGCTCCGCCGCCCGACTGGGTGCTACCTCCGGAACCCGAGACTTGGGCGGGTCCGATTCCGAGGAATGCCGCCGAACCGCCGCCTCCTCCACCCGAACCGCCGTACGAGCTTGGCATCGATCCGCCCGGCGTCGCACCAGACGCAGGGACTTCTGGAGCTCCGCTCCCCTGGTTGCCAATGTAGCCGGTGTTGATCGTGCCATCATTGGTGAAGGTCCCCGTACAGTAGAAGTTGAAGCCGTCGGTGGTGACCGTTGTCCCGGAGTCTATTGTGACATCTGTGCAGAAGACGTCTGCTGTCAATGTCGTATTGGAGGAGTAGGTCGTGCCGGGTTGCGCCCTGGCGAGGGGTATGGGTATGATCGTAAGAAATGAAGTGCCCAGCAGCAACAGCACTGTAGCGACTTCGATTACCCGTCGCGACAAGGGCACTAGTATAACGTATGATTACTATTTACGCTAGTGACCTGAGTCCAGAGGCAAGTCGTTGGCGCTTAGCCAACACCAATCTTTCACATCCGAAAACCCATAGAATTTCTCTCGTAATTCTGTGCAAGTCCATGTGGGCTACCGAAACGCAGGAATGAGAAGGGCCATGTGAGTAGGTCTCTCTACCCGACACTCGGCGAAAGCCGGCCCAGGAGCCGCCCGTACCATTCCTCGAATGCTTTCCTGACGATTGGAGGTACCTCCCCGATTCTCTGGTGACCGCCACCCGTGAAGCTGAATTCCTTCAGCGCCTCGCCGGAGCTCGGGTCGCCGCGCCTCTCGATGACCAGAGAGTAGAAGGTGCAACCCGGGCCCGGGAGAGTGCCGTCGAGAGTCTCAACGGCGTAGATTAGGGTCTCGTCGCTCTCCCAGTCCGTGCGCACCGTCGGCTGGACGCCTCGCTGAAGCTCCCGGGACATCGATTGCTCTCCGACTCCGACCATCGTCGATCACTCGCTTGCCAAACAGGACCTGCAACGCCCGTGAAACTACTCGTCGCACGTCTTGCAGCGCTTCGGCGGCAGGAAGTGCATGATGCCCAGGCTGTCGTTGTAGATCACGTAGTCCTCGGGGTTGAGCTTGCGGTCGCAGTCCGGCTTGGTCGAATCGGTCATGAGGCTGTCCGTGCCCTTCTATGCTATAATCCAGACGGGAAACCAAAAGTGATGGCGTAGAGACCTATCTGAAAGTAAGAAACGGCGAGCCTCTGGGTCGTCCCGTATGAGCACGACCATGCGTGCTGGAGCTGCAGGTTTGTTACAAAAGGTAGGCAACCATAAAGTAGATGATTGACGCCGTAATGAGCAGTGCGCCGAGTTTCCTGGTTTGTTCTCCTCTGAATAGTTCCACTATTCCAACAATCAGCATAGTTCCGATCACTGTGATATCAAGAGCGCCGATGAAATTGCCAGGTTGCAATGTGTATGGAAGGGACGATAGGTACGACGGGAGAGAAGATGACGTACTAGTCCCAGTCGATGTAGCTATTGAAGTAATTGTCACCAGACTGGATGAGGAACTCGACTGTGAATTCGAAGAAAGTGTAGGCGGCGTAGAGGATGTAGATGAGGATGAGGAGGTTGTTGAGTTGGAAGCCGTTCCGAGTGCATAGACCTTTCCAGTCGTGTCTATGACATACAGGTAACCGTTGCTTATGATAGGTGAAGCGGTGATTGGTACTCCTGTATCGTAACTCCAAAGCAAAGAGCCAGACCCAGCGTTGAGGGCATAGACTCCTCCCGCTGAGTCCGCAAAGTACATGATGCCATTCACGCTGATGGCAGGAGAAGCCAAGATTGAATTGGAATCAGTAAAATTCCAATCCTGGAATCCGTCGGTTGCATTCAACGCATAAACGGTACCGCTACCCGAAGTAACGTAGACCTCACCATTCGCCACGGCGGGGGTTGAATCTATCGAACCTTCTAACTGCTCATTCCAAACAAGTTGACCAGAAGAAGACAGTGCATATACCGTACCGCTCGTAGTACCGAAATAGAAGAGTCCGTTGGCATAAGACGAACTTGCAGGCACCGGAGCATTGGCGGTGAAATTCCAATCACTCGCGCCTGATTGGCTGTTTAGTGCTTCGATCGAGGCCTTGCCCTCGAATGAGATTGACAGAACGCCGTCCCCGAGAGTCGGTGCGCCCGAAACTCCATCAGAGAGGGTAACTGTCCACAGTTGGGAACCCGAGGTTGCCTCGAACGCTGAAACCTGAGGTGTCCTGTACCCCGCGTAGTATAGCACACCGCCTGCATATGTGGGCATGCCCCCTACTTGGGCGCCGCCGCTCTGGGCACTCGATACTCCTACCTGCCAAACTTGGGTACCGTCGGAGACGTAATCGGCCCAGAGTGCAGTCCCTTGTCCGCCATAGACGCCCCCGGCGTTGTTGTAGAAGAAGAGGAGGCCTCCCCCTGACGCAGGGGTCGTGGTATCGGCACCAACAAAATAACCATAGTCGTTGTTATTTGCATAGTTAAATTGGTTCGCTCCACTTGTTCCGTTCAGTGACAGAAGGACGCCGGGCCCGCTAACGATTATCTGGTTACCAACCGCGATTATACCGTCAGGACTTCCATGGAGTGACTGCGCCCAGATAAGCGCCCCAGAGGTGGGGCCGAGTGATCCTGTATACCCGTCATGGGCTGCATCGGATTGGTATTGTTGCCATCCTGTCGGTGGTGTGTATGCAGTGGTCGTCCGTAACGATAGAAGGGGGCCTGCTAGAACGCATATGACTAGAATCGAAATTAGTCCTATGGCTTCTCGCATCTAAAGCACCTGCAGGAAGAGCCGTCCTAAATCCTTCGCGGCTTGCCTCATGCTCACATATTCTTTGATGTACTGCCGAGTCACCTTCGGAAGCTTGATCAGCAGTCAGTATGATTCGCGATGCGTAGAGGCAAGTCGGCAGCTACCAGGACTGGATGCTCATATTCCTAAAGTCGAGGCACACCTGCGTGAACACGTTCCTCTCCTTCCCAGAGGCGCTTCTCGTGGGTGACGGAATCGGACGGCAAGGTGAGGGCCGAGCCTCGAGAGCGCACGCCCGCCGATGACATAGTGCGTGTCCTAATCGACATCGACGTCGACGCCCTCGAGGTGGAGGAGGCCCGCGAGAGGGCGGTCGGACTGTTCGTGGAGATGGCGAAGAGGCTGGAGTGCCTCTACACCCACGGGGATGTCGAGCGGCATCGGGTTGTGCTCCAGGAGGGGCGGCCGGTGAGATGGAAGAAGGACCGGTATCCCCTGCCCCTGGGCCATGATTGGCTCGGGATACCGTCGATGCCCGCGTGGCTGAGCTGGTTCGGCGCGTCCTACAGGTCGCTGGTCGCCCTGTCGCTCGTGGGAAGGGGTCCGCCGGACGGCGTCAGGATGGAGGGGGACGGGCTATTCGTCAGGCTCGGGAAGTACCCAGCCGATCTGCGCCAGCTCCAGCCGATGAAGTTCGAGCTGCCCACGGAGCTGCTGACGAGGGCGGACGAGGAGAACGATGTCATGAAGATCCTGACGAAGCTGGAGAAGGCAGGCCTCGAGATGGATGGACACTACAGGGCGAAGAACGCGGAGTTGATTCCGAAGATGGAGGATTAGTCAGGATTATCGACCCTCGGCTTTCGAGGATGTTCCGCCAATCTTCCTAGTCATCCGCTCGTCGAGCCGATCAAACGTCTTGAAGGCGTGAAGTATGCAGGTGATTGCCCTAATTGAAGGCCATCCTCCCATTATCAGCCTGAGTTCGACCGTCGCTTCTTCGCAAATCAACCCTACCGCGTCTTCAATGGAAGCCCAAGCTGCGCTTCCTGTATCGGACTCAACTTCGAATTCTTAACCACAGTCTCATATCCTCGAAATGCTCCCGCTCGAACAGTCTGCTTCATGCTTCTCTTCTTGATTACTAGGACGAGGAATTTTGACCAATCATTAGAGGGTCTCCACCGACCCAGAAATGCAACCCAGGCGATAGCCTCTTGTTCAGTGTCACATTTCTCCATGAGCCTCATTATCCAGAGTGATTCCTTGGCAATTTTGAACTTGGTCAAGATTAGGAGGTATGCCTGAGCTATTCGTGATTCCGACCCATCCTCCTGACCAAGTTTGCGAACCATCTCAATGGAAAAGTGTGACCGTCTCTTGGTAACCCTTTGTCTGGAATAACGCAGCTCACCCTGTATCACGACACTAGCAAAAATGAGGGCTGAGCGCTGAATCTTGCCGGTCGATGTCCCAGCAATTCTCGACAATCGCTGCATCGCCATCTCCATTAGTTCTTGGGAGTAAGAGCGAGTTGCGATGCCAATATCTTTCCTTCCTACGGGGAGCATCTGAAGTAAACGTCGCATCAATCCCTCGTCGAAAACCCTTTGTCCAATGACTTGATAACACAGACTCACAACCATCTCATTTCGAACAGCACCGTCTGGTTTGGTTTCGAGTCTGTGAACGAACTCTCCAAGCGAGTCCGAAATCCCCTCAACCCCCTGCAAGCTTTGGAAAAAGTAAGTGTTCTGTAAGAGTCGACGTCCCCGCCGCTCGACGTCTCCGCTCTCCAATGAGTCGGCCAGTATGTCCATACATTGTCTTCCTTCATCGCTGGATAGTTTTCGGTGTCCTGATCCGAAGTGTTGCCCACAGAATTCCAGCAAGATTTTTGTCGCTTCTCTTCGTCCCACGTGAAGAGATTGTTCTATTTCCGCCAGCATTTTCAGTACTGTCTCATCAGTAGTCTTCACGACGAAATCTTCATGCAGTTGGAATCCTCTCCAAAGAGCCTGGCGTGTGTGGGGTGGGGCTACTTGTAAGACGTTCTCCACTTTTCCCTCTATCATCTTAAGAGAAGCAAGCATTTCTTGTAGTCTATCTTTGCTCTCGATGCTAGAAAATAGCACGTCGTTCTTTAGTATCAAGGAGAGCGAGAAATCGACTGCGGCTGCACTCCTGATAAGGAGACTTCTAAGCGGAGCTGTGGACTTCCTGACGAAGACAACCGCGTTCCAAGCTGAATCTGCATCTGTTTTCCACAATTCAACGACTAACAGGAGTGCTTTCAAATGAAGAATGGTCTCCTCACTCTCAAGAAGAAGTTTCACTTGAACTCCCTTCAGCAAATTGGACGCTTCTTTCACAAAGGACTTCCTGGGGTCGTCAAATTGGCGTTGATTATATCCGTAGTTTCGATGTCCTAAGTAGTCCCAGTAATTGCTTAGTAGTGATATCAATTGCATGCTCAACCAAAACTCGGAGTCAATTTTGGACTCCGACTTCCCGAGCGAACCGCTGGAGAATAGCTGAGCGTAACCATACCTTGGAGAATAGAATTGCATTAGGCTCGTTGTCTTTTTAAGAATGTGTTCAGCTAATTCTTCAGAGAATGGGAAGCCGGAAAGATACGAATACATCAAGTCCATTCTTTCCATGAAACTTGAAGAGAATTGCGCACTTATCGAAGCAGCATCTGATTCTTTAAAGTAGTTCCAGAGTCGTTGGGAGAACCACTCTGGCGGAGCTCCAAGGCTTATTGATGTTTCATACCCCCACGTCTTTTCCGTCGCATCGTCAGAATTTAGATAGCTTTCCAGGTAATTTATTCCCACCTCGGTGAAACCCACAATAGAAAGGTAAACCTCCAAGTATCCCATCAAGGTTGCCCTGCTTAGATTAGGAAATCTCTCTTCCATTACCGGCTGCAAATGCTTAGTAACATCGACCCGTGACAACTCAGTCAGCGCTTTTCTGACTTCGGCGGTCCCAACTCTCAAGTCAGAGTCCAATAACGTCAATGCCTGTTCTATCAAATCACGTTGTAATTCCTCTTCGGGAATCAAAGAACGATCGACCGCCAAACCCATTGCCAGAGAAGCTCCTCGCCGTAGAATATTGTCTGGTGCTATTCGATCAACGTTTCTGCAAATCTGCACGATGTTCGAACCTTCCTCGGAATATAGGCGACCAACTTTTCCAGCAAAGAACAACGCTACATTTCTCCAGTGCGGACGACGAGAAATTGCTTCAAAGCGCCTGTATCGCTCTCTCGTGTGCTCGGCGTTTGCCAAATGACCAGACGCAAAGAATTCTTGAATCGGCCTAAGCTCAAATCCAAATATTCCTGGGCTAGGCTCAACAATCAAAACCAGACGATTTCTAGACTCGCGCAAAATCTGATTGACCCTGCTTGTCAACTCCTCATCAGAGAGGTATGAATCCCGCGAACGCAGATATTTTGTAACCTCAGCGACAAATTGTGGCTCAGTTAGTACAGAACGCACATGTTCTGAGCTTTCTGCCCGGCTATGAAGTACGTAACCTAGATAATTATGGAGACCTACTAGCAGCTTCTTATCAGTTCGAATTATAAATTTGGCCTTTGCGGACTCTCGTTTGTAAATTACCTCCAAGTAATCATCGAATAGGGCTTCCCTCTGTTTTGGCGGCCTCCCGCCAGATAAGATTATCAGAATCAATATCGTAACTTGCAATGGCGTATTCATCAGAGAGCGAATCTGTGGATCCTCAAGTGACTCTCGAATTCCGTCCCTGATTAGCCTCGCCTTTTCCTGGTCGAGATTCTTTACGGCTAACCATCGGCCCACATATTCGATTACCTTTTCCCTTGTCATGTTTCCGAGGGAGAGATGAAGGTAGCTTCTCCGATCGAATTGCTCTTCGTATCCCATAGGTCTAGTTGTGGCTAGAACTTGGATGTCCGCCTTCAATGGGTCACCACATCTAGCAAAGAACTCCTCAATTCGCTCAAGCATGTTTCGCTGGAGGTTCTTGTCGGTCACCTCATCTAGTCCATCCAGAATAATCAGACACCTAGTGCCCTTGAGCACTTGATGGACATCTTCCACGGTAACTTCTCTTCCTCCTGCTCTTTCGCTTATTCTAGATGCCAGAAATTGTTCAATTGAGAAGCCATTGTCTTCACTAACTTCCTGCGCGAATTCCTTCAATGGTATCCTGAATGGAATCCTCGCATTCTTCGGTTTCAATTCGGCACCGCCAATCATGACCTTTTGATTCAAAATCGCCGATCGATGAATTATCGAAAGGAATTGCCCAATCGTTGACTTCCCCTGCCCTGGCCCGCCTATGAGCATGATATGTGAAACCTCGTCGGACAAGAGAACCTTCAAGGCGGACACGTGTTGATCGCGCGCCATCCCCTCTCGAATCCATGGCGGCATTTTCCAAGAAATGTGTGCATCTGGAGCGTTCACGAATCTTTCATCGACCAACACGTCCAAGTCGACGAAGACATCCTGAAGTAGCATCTTCGCATCTCCGACATCTCCAGCCTGATCCAACTGAGCATATTTCTCCGAGTCACTGGGCGAACTGAGATACATTCTCATAGTGTCCTTCAACTCACTCTTCCCGCCAATGGAGTCCCGTATTTCCTCAACCAAATCTCCTAATGTAATCAGATGATGGTAGGCTTTCCTGATTGCCTCTGAGTTATCCAGATGTCTTGCTAGCTCCTGTTCGCCCCAAACCTCCAAGTGAGAGATGCCTGGCGCGACAAATGCTCCTATTTCCTTCGCCTTGTCAATTGTTCCAGAACCAGGAGTCGTTGAAAGGGAAACATTCGTCATCATCACATAATTCTGACATTTCACCCCGTTCTTGACTATCTTCTCAAGTTCCTTCTTAATGTCCTGAAGAATAGTGGCCCGCGCCTTGTCGCTTCCGAGCAACCTTGTGTCGTGATACTTGACCTGAAATACCCAGTTTCCATCCCACCCCTTGGTTGCAGTTGGATACGGTGCCTGTCCTTCGAAAGTTGCTTCTCGACCCCCATCACGTGTACCGCCAAAGGTCGTCGTCCCTGGACCAATGATTACCTTTAGTAGACTTTGGCACATCTGCTCAAATTCATTATCGCCAAGACGATCGAAATCGTACCTGGTCAAACACCAATATCATAAGTAACACATTATTTATCCTATTGGGGACCTAGAAACTAGGAACTACATAGGGAAGGATGTAAGTTAGCACTATTGGAAGCATGATTGTATAGGCGAACCCTACTGCGAAACTGAACGGCTCCCTCTCGATGGGCCAGGTATAGGCGTTGTCCACATGTTGTTCCTTGATCGACAGAACCACAAACTTCATGAAATCACCATGATTGATGCTGTCGAGTTTCTTCTCAAATAAGGCATGGAGCGCGCCGAAGTCACTTTGGTGTTCCTTCTTGTATTCCTCCAAATTGTCTTTCCACTTGAGATGGATTGGAATCACGACTAGAAGGAGTGCCATCAATACCAACACGGCGTACGACGCGAAGATTACCGGGTAGATTGAGGACAAACTCGGGAAGAAAGAGTGTTGACCAACCACGACTGGCAGAAGCAGCGCTATTGGGACTCCGAGTATGCCGATGGCTGAGATCAGCGCGTTTCCAATCGTCGGCAGACCTTCTTTGAACTCGTGACTGAACAGATTGTCGGCATTCAGTTCTCGTAGCTTATTCTGGAAATCTGTCCTTTTGGACATAAGAATCAACGAAGAGAGAAAGATCCACAGTCCGTTGCCGATTAAGAAGAAGAATGCAGCCCAGAAGATGACAGACAGAGCGTAGTTTGGAATGCTGGTGTAGTCCATTGCGAGCAGTGCAGGCCCCACGTAGGGCGCTTCTCGAAACCCTGTGAGGAAGTTCCAGGGAGGGTATGCGATCGTGACGAGAGAAAGCTCCACCCCTGAGCAAAGCAGCCCAGAGAACAGAATCGATCGTCGTCCCCAAATCCGTTCCTTCATCTTGTGAATCGTTTCGCTCGATTGCTCTTCGACTACTAGATTCGGTAATGCGGAGAAGAGATCCTCAAACACATGGTTCACCCACGCGAGCCCAAGAAGAAGAGCGACCCAAGCACAGACGGTGAAGACCAGACCGAAATCATTTCTGAATCGATCCAGGCCGCCTGTAAACACAGCCGCCACGCCGTGACTGATTGGGATGATTAAAGGAAAGAGGATGGCGAAGATGATGTATGGCCGTATGACATGGGAATCACCTCCGCCTTCGTCCTTGGATTTTGGGCGCTTTGAGGTCGGCTTGTACTTGGCCCAGAACTTCAGAACTGACCTCTCCAGCCAGAAGAGCGGCTCGCTGGACTCTTGGCCAGGACCAGCCGTCGTCAAACTGAATTGGGTTGGACCTGTTTGATTTAAGTGGTTCCGTTCTAGAAGCTTTGGTTGGTCTTCTTCATCACGGGACCGTATCCAAGCCACCCATTCATCTGGCCTCCTGATGGATGCTACGGAGGACGCACCTGGTAAGGATTGATTACTTGATAGCGTCGATGATGGCGGCCAGCTTCTGCTCGTAGCCCTCCTTCTCGAGGAGAATGCCGTGTGCAATGACTTCGACGACTCGATGGAAACGAGTGATCGTGGAGGAGATTGCGCTTAAGAAGCAGATACAATCTATGATAGACGGTAGAAAGGAGCGCATTGGCCAACAGTGCTGGATCCAGCGCATCCGACGTGAGAGCGGCTCTTCTTGATACGTATCGCTCGAGCGCTCTATCCTTCGCGACGCTCTTCCTTGGTTTCGTGGCCGCAGTCTTTGCTGAATTGACTGCATTCCACGATTACGACACTTCGGGATTCTATACGATTCCAACGTATGCCATAACGGTTACCCTCGGCATTAGCGCGTTCTATAGGGGAATTTGGTGGTCGGGGCTGTCCCACGAGGCTCTGTCGATACGGTTCAAGGAGACCTTCGAAGGCGATATCAACCCAGACTCCTTGAGTCTCATGCACGACAAATTTGTAAAAAGCATGCTGGAAGGGAAGGTCCTCCGCATCCTTCCGCGCAGCATCATCTTCGGGTCCGTACTCGGAGTCAACTTGGCTGTATTGACAGTTTCGCTTGTCTTCAGCGCTTTTCTGTTCGCCCGTGATCCGATATTATCTTCCGGAGGTTGGTGGATGATCATATTTGCATTGGTAGTGGGTTTCGCCAGTTGTTACGTCTGGAACAAAGACGTGCGGAATAACAAGAAGAAACTCGGAATCGAGTCATGAGCGGTACAGATTAGGGCCACATTCAATAGACCTTAGTCGCAATTGGAACATTCTACCTGTGGCCGCATAGGCGTACGGCCGTACCGCCTGTGATTGCTGAGCTATCGCAGGCTTTCCAGGGTCCCGTCCGTCTTCAGGTCATTCACCGGCCTCGAGGTGGGCGAGTTCGATTCGGTCTTCGAGAGGGTCGAGGGGGCCTACCCCTCGACCGAGCAGAGGAGGCTGTCGAGGAGGGGCAGGCAGAGGGAGATCGGGGTCGGCCACCCGTTCAAGCTCCCCCTCAGGGAGAGGACGCTGATGCTCCTCGTCTACTACCGGTTCTACGTCACCTCGACCCTCCTCGGGTTCCTGTTCGATATCGGCCAGACGAACGTCCTGAAGGACATAAGGATGATAGAGCCCGCCGTCAAGGAGGCCCTACCCTTGCCCAAGAAGGTCTACAGCAAGACGAGGAAGATCCGCACCGTCGAGGAGCTCGAGGAGATGTTCCCGGGGTTCAGGGCCATAATCGACTCCACCGAGCAGGAGATACCGCGGCCGAAGAAGGACAAGGCGAAGAGGAAGACGCACTATTCGGGGAAGAAGAGGAGGCACACTGTGAAGACGCAGCTCACCGTGAACTCGAAGGGCCTGATCGTCCACAGGACCAACCACGCGAGGGGGAGGACCCACGACTACTCGCTCTTCAAGCGCAGCCGTCCCGACCTTCCGCGGGGCGTGAGGCCGGTGGTCGACCTGGGGTACTGCGGGATGCAGAACGACTACCCGGAGCTTGACCCGATCATCCCGTTCAAGAGGCGGGCGAGGGGAGGGAGGGGCAGCAGAGTGAAGGGGCGGCCGCTGACGTCGAAGCAGAGGGCGTTCAACTCCAGGCTCTCGAAGGAGAGGGTCGTCGTCGAGCACATGATCTCGAGGCTGAAGAAGTTCCGCGTGATGGCGGACGAGTTCAGGAACCGGCTCAGACACTACGACGCGATGACGAACATCGTATCCGGCCTGGTCAACCTGAGGACGCTAGGGACGATGGACGTCTGATCTCTGGAGGACGGACCAGCGCTGGCCCTCTCACTCGCTCAATAACGACTAAGGTCTAATGAAGGCTTCCACGATATCAACGACGGGAAGGCCAATCTTCTCCAGCTCCTGGAACAACTCAGCGTAGATCATCGAACGCAGAGAAACCGTCCCTTTTCTCGCCCCGAACGGAGATGCCTCTGCCGAAGAGACTCTCATCATATAATTTCTTCCTCGTCTTATCTTGATCAATGCATCACCCACGATTGGGCTCTCAAGTTCATGGGCCATGCGCAGCGATTTTCGCTGTCGAAGGTCAGGAAGATGGCTTAAGGTCTTGCTGAGCTGGCTGTATGTTATACCTTCTCGGATTTCTCTCTGTTGAACGGTTGGGGCTGGCTGGATTTCATACTGAGACAACGCTTTGCTATCACTTCCGTAAGTTCGCGCTCCTTCTTCTTCGAATCATCTCCCCCGAGTCTCAGTAAGGGGGCGTAGCGCATCGCCAGATTCGATTTCAGGTGCTCTCCAGACAGAGATAGATAATCTGGTTTGGGCTGGATGACTTGATCTACAATGCCAATCATAGCTTTCGAGTCTGAAGCCGTCAATTCGTGGCGTGGGGTACTAAGCCTGCCGTCCTGTAACTCTACGTATAGCGAGTGGTTCCGTTTGCCCCCGACATTTCCTTCGAAGTTCTTGTAGAACGCCTCCAACAACGAAGTGCCATAGCTCTTCAGCGGTGCGTCTTTGGTCAGTTTCGCAAAGAAGTTCCATCCTTCCACACTCATCGCATGTGAGCTTATGGCTAATCTCGCAAACCTCTTTAGTCGGAAATCATGCAGTCCATCGTTCGGAGTCTTATCCTTGAATTTGAAACCGACCGATTCACACGCATACTCCACGCTCCGAGTGAACTGTTCGGCGGATGTTACGGCGAGGAAGTAGGCCCTCGGAAACATGCCATTCTTATCTAAAACGATGGCTTCTTCGAGCAAGTCCCTACTATTCTGATATGCCTGTAATGCAGCATCGCTAAGTTGATTCATCCAAATTCTCCTTGCTCGCGTTCTCGATCATCGTAAGCCACTTGTGCACTCCTTCGATTCTGATTCCATGGTCTCTGTGGGCGTCATCCCGTTTAAGCCTTCATCCGTTTCGCACAGCCTGTTTGGATGCCTGCTCGGACTACGTCGAGATGTATGAGTACTATAGGGTGACACGAGCGCGATGCTGATTCCGAAGATAGACGTTAATGGGGTCTCCTCGGGTCGACGGCTACTACAACACTACCCATGGCTCGACGTCGTTGCTCTCGATAGCCCAGCGCGCCCATCTCTGCCCGTCCTCGTCGTCTTCCCAGTGCCGCTCGAAGCGCGACATGATGAGCTCGACGAGCCTCCGGCGGGCCTCCCGGTCGATGGGCGGCGTCACGTCGAGCCCCGACGGCCCGCGGTTGAACGCGATGTCCACATTGGTCGCCCCGGCGGCGTAGAGCGCGTCGACCTCTTCCCTGGTGACGCGCGGGTAGCGGCTGGACGGGTGCGAATCGAGCCACGCGCGGGCCTCGGTCTTCCAGACCCCCGTCGGGTTGGGGAACCTGTAGCCCCCGGGAGGCGCCGCCGGGAGCCCTGGGTAGTAGGGGTTCTCGCCCCTTGCGGCTGCGTCAGCGTGGTACTCGTCCTGGTTGAAGTTCTCCCCGATCTTCCATTCCATCTTCGTCTTCTTCCCGTCCTCGCGCAGCCAGACCTCCTTCGCCGTCAGCTGGACGCCCGCCCTCCTGAGCGAGTCGAGGACGTCCAGGACGAGGCCGCGCGCCTCGAAGGCGGCGTAGGGCACCCCGACCTGGCCGCTGACGAGCCAGCAGTTCGCGTACTCGATGAAAGCGACGCCGAGCTCGTCGACGTCGGGGTGGATGCGGAGGAAGAGCCCCTTGACCCTCGCGCCGCTCCGAGGTCGCGGGGGCTCGCCGGTCCCGCGGGCAGAACGGAGGCCGTCGAGGAGCTCGTGCTCCTTCCTCACTCTCTCCGCCAGCTCGGGCGTCAGCTCGATGGTCTCGTGGAGGCCCCTCCGGGCGTCCGCCCTGACAGCGGCTATCGCCCCATCGACGATCTCCTCGGTGGCGGCGCTGCCCACGTACCTGACGGTGATGTCCGGGGCGCGGGACCTCTGCTGGACGGCCCTCGACAGCTCCTCGAACCGGCGGTCGTACGCCTCCTTGACGACGGGCGGGACGGGATGGTCCGACTCGAGGTAGCCGCCCCCGTCGAAGACGAACTCCTGCAGGTTCTGCTCGTCGTGGCCATCACCATGGCCCGTCTTTTCCGTGACGGCGATGACGTAGGAGCATGTACCGGACCCGGGGAGTTGCCCGGAGACCTGCTCGGTGCCGTCGCGGAGGATCGGGATGGGGTCCCATGCGAACCGGAGCAGGAGCTTCCTTCCGTCGTCGAGCTCCCTGGTCAGGAGCACGTTCCCGACGCCCGTCATGATTGTCGATTATAGAGTGTGGATTCCTATTTATCTCCCAACCCGTCCAACGGCCGACTAGCCCTGATTTGGATTCTTCAGGGCCCCGAACGCCTCTTCCATCTCTCTGGTCCCACCGAAGCCCAGGTCCAAGATCAGGTGATTCTCGAATCGGATCTCGATGCTCGCCTTTGTTTTCTTCTCCTTGAGCTTCAAACCGCCGAACAGGCTGAACGATGCCATCAGCGGGTCGTCCGGCCTCGCCTCCACCTCCTTCACGACCAGGTCCGTCCGTCCCTTCTTCTGGTTGCCTCCCGGACCGGTGAACGAGACTTGGAGGCGGCCGCCTTCGTCCCTGCGGTCCACGTAGGCGACGTTGAGGGGCCGGACCCGGAAGGTCGCCAGGCGCACGGAGACTATGACGATCACGGAGACGAGGAACACCAGCAGATAGCCGTTGAAGGCCAGGAAGACGTCGTCCTGCGAGACGTACACCAGCACGGAAGCAGAGAGCGCGAGCATGATCGAAGTTGAGACCGCTATTGCGACGGCCGGCCACAGCATCCTGCGGTCATGGAGGTCGACCCTTTCCGTCCCGAGAGCCTCGAAGGAACCGGACCTCAAGAGGCGCTCGCGCTCCTTGCGCCCGGTGGCCACAAAGCTGGCCGTGGTACGGGCTGTACGCTTGACTCCATAGCCCGGTCAGACTCCATCCGCATGGTCAGGCACCCTCATCGCTAGGCCGCTGGCCTCCTTTGGCGAAGCGGTCGCTGCGGCCGAGGCGGGGTTCCCACGGCTCACCTTCATCGAAAGGAAGGCCGCGGCCTGCAGGACGTAGAAGACCGGATAGAGGGCGACGCCGCCCAGCGTGAAGAGTAGGGTGCAGACGATGTAAGCGGGACCGACCGCGCGGAACAGGCCGGCCCCGACCATCTGGGCCGTGTTCCTGAAGCACAGGGTGAGGAAGAGGCCCCCGAGCAGCGCGAAGCCCACCTCGCCGGCGAAGGCGGCCCATCCCTGAGGGTCAGTGGGGAACGCCGGGGAGGCGTAGAGCGGGGTGAGTGCGCCGAAGACGGTCAACTGGCCGGAATGGGGACGAGCGCGCGAGAGCTCCACGGCCACCAAAGTGAGCGCGAACCAGGCGCAGTAGTAGCCTGCGACGGACCAGTCGTGGGCGGTCATCCAGTTGCCGCTGGTCGAGTTGGAGACGTCGGAGACCGACTGCAGCACGGCGAGGAAGGAGAGAAAGAAGACCAGCTCCGACGCGTCTTGGTTGTAGGGCACGGACGGATAGAGGAGGGAGGCGTACGTCCAGGCCGTGGCCGCCACGATGAGGAGACCGCCGAGGGATCCGATCCGTCTCGCCCTCAGGAGGAGGGACGGGTTCTGGGCCTGGGACGTCAGGCGCCCGGCCATCGCTCCCTCGAGGATCGGCATCGCCCTCTGGTAATCGGGCGGCAGGTTGCAGACGTACTTCTTCGAGGCGGTGACGATGGTGGCCTGGCGCCCGAGTACCCGGAGCTGGGTGACCTGGGGATAGGGGATGAGCTTGACGGCGCTCCGAGGGAGTTTGTCGTCGGGGGCGCGGGCACGTGACCTCACGCTCCAGAAGATCAGGGCCACGGGGAGGCCGACCGCGACGAGCATCGTGAGCGCGACGAAAAGGGACAGGAGGGGGCCGGGCGGGACGCCGGACGGATAGAACGTGAAGACGATGATGAAGCAGGGGACGATCCAGAGCGACCCCAAGAAGGAGAAGGCGAGCAGGCGCGGCACCGAGAGGAGGGCGACCTTCAAGATGCCCTGCTGGGCGAACCGGTACTGGGTGTAGTAGCCGAAGCGGGCGTGCAGGGTCTCCGTGCTACATTGGCGCCTTCGCCCGGCGCGCCACGGCTACGCGGTCTTAATCGTGTCGGCTGACGAAAGAGGTGGCCGGCGTCACAAGAACGGCCGCAATCTCGCTCCTATCGCCCATACGAGGAGGCCGAGCGCGACGAGGACCGACCCCGCTCCGAGCAGGAGGACCTTCGGCAATATCATGAAGCTGCTTCCGTACTGGCTGCTCGACGTCATGATGCAGACCTCCTGCCAGGCGACGTGTAGAGGGACCGCACAGGCCGGCAAGACGGCGTACCCCAGGATTGACGCGGCGCCCAGGGCCCCGAGCGTCACTGCTGCGATCGATCTTGCCGTAGACATGGCCGCTCGTCAGGACGCGTGCCCCGAGAATCTAATAAGCAGTTCACGGTCATTGGTGACGGCTCCGGTAACTCTGCTGGTGGTCAAGCTTCGGCGGCCCTTGAGAAGGAGCGGAAGAGGAGGATGCTTGAGATGATCCCTCAGACTGCTCGGGTGATTCTCTCGGAGTATTTTTCGGAGAGTTAACGTTCTCCATTGCCTTTTGAAATGCCATTGCGAGTTTATCATAGTCTATGACTTCCTTCCTCCCACTTCTCTTCCCCCGGAAATATGCGAGAACTCCAATGATGACCGCGCTCAAGAAGCCACCCTCCACTTGTACCCCGATTGCCACCGCTTGTGCAGCTGTGAAATCATAGACACTGACCAGCGTCGGTATCACTATCCACACGGTCACGAGAATTGACCCGCCACCATACACTAAGAGAACTCCTGCTCGCACTATGAGCCAAATCCGAGAATGACCTTTTTCGAGATGCCCGTAGGCTTTCGCGAACGCCTTCCTGTCCACTTCGTTTCGACTTCTGAGATAAGTGCTGAACGTTCTCCAGATTTTGTTTCTGTCCCGATCGTAGTGCTTGTTTTCCGTTCTTCTCCTTCCGCTCCACTCTTCTATCCTCTTGCCTCTCTCCTTGCCGATAGCCCTTCCCTTTGCCCTCGCCTCCTTGATTAGCTCTCTGAAAGATTTCTTGTCTTTCTCCATTCTGAACCGCCACTGTCGGCTTGAGCTTTAACCATAACCCGACCTTTGACGAAGAAGAAATCCGGAGCGGTGTTAACTGGCTGGAGGTGGGAGAATCATGAGAGCGCAACTCCCGGGGAGTTACCAGAACCTCGTTCAATATCTCGAACCGAACTAACAATAGGAGACAGTTGGAGTCTGGTAAGGAAAATCTACTTTAGTACTATTTTGTCATTAATGTTTATAGTTAATTCCTCGGGCCCTTGTTGGCATGCAAGTCCCAGAAGAAGCTAGCGAAGATTTCTGGGAATCCCTGGAGATATCCATCGATGACGTCGTCAGGGAACACGGTAGGACGCGAGCACAGCTGTACAAGTGGCTCGGGAACAAGCTCTCGCAACAGTCCCGATACTGGTACTCGACGATTTGTCAGACCTATCGAGTAATGGGCGATGGGCTGGCTGAGGTGGTTTCCAGATTGGACCGTGACTCTCCATCTGACTTCCGGAACTTGATCGGTCTAGCTGTCTTTGCAGGGCATAATATCAATCAGAAAATCATCTTCGAGGAGTGCCGCAGCAATCTCGACAGAGAATGGATTGAAAGAATCGAGAAGAGAGAAATCGACTCGGCTGCTATTCTACTCCCGCTTTTCCAGCATGATCCCAAGCTCCTGACGCGCATTTACTACGAACATCTGATTGAATCCTCCTCAATCGAAGGACATATTCTCAATCCTCAACTTGGGAACGAGTTGGACTTTACTCGCTTTACCCAAGATGACGTCGGCGCGCTTCTCTCCTCGTACGAGGAATCATTGGATGAGCGAAGTAGAAGGGACACCAAACTTTGGTGGTTCACCTCTGACGGAAATCGAATGAGAATCGTCTTCCGAAGGGAGAAGAAACTCAGTTCGATGGTCAAGAAGGTTCGGAGGAACGAATTCCTCAAGGGAGGCGACGAGAAGATTCTCATCTTTCGCGAGGGCGGGAACAGGCTCGACCTTGCCTCCAAACGCCAGCCGAAGACGACTTTGAAGATCGCTGAATTCATAATCAAGCGGGTTACGAATGTGGAGGCTATCTACGAACCAATCGTTAACCAGCTCTCCGTCGAAAGATTCGGCAAGTTCATACGCAGTCTAAGGCTCGGAGAGATTGAAGGGGCAGTTCTTGTCTCTTTCACTGCGAGGAACGCCCCTCTCACTGGGTCGCCAACTATGGAGGTAAATTGCATGGATGCTGATGTTACACCCGCACTATCAGATTTGGCTCAATATGGTGTCGACATCACGAACAATCCTTCGGACGTCCAAAAGTTCGGCGTCAGAGTCCACAGTCATACTTACACGATTCGCGCAACGATAGACGATCAAACCGTGAGCCTTTCAGTGGACAATAGATACCTTTCAGAGGAAGACAAGGCGAGAATCGGGACGTTCCTAGCTGAACGGGTTGGGCACGTTTGAACAACTTTGTGTGTCTCCGGGAGGGCTACAATGTTTGGTCTGACGAGCTCAATCGAGTAGCAGCGCTCTCCCGATTCAAAGCGTTGGACGTAGTCACCCTCGAAATAGAGGACGCTGTGATTTGTAAGAGATGCAAGAGTACCAACCTTGTCGACTCGGCAGCCAAGAGCGACGGGGTGAGGACTTGCAGCACCTGCGGAAAGGCCCTGTTGATGACTAGGGCCGATAAACAGCGATTGAGGGTAAAAACAATCAACAAGAAACGAATCATTCAGATTGTCGACGACGCTCTCGTGAGGACATTGGGAAAGAGCAACGTCGTCTTTGTTAGAGACACCAATTCGTGGAATTGCCAAATCAATGGAAATACATTACCTGTATTCATATCCCAGATATCTTCCTCCAATCAATACTTTGACCGGACAGGCAAGTCTCGCTGGTTGTGCCTCGTTGTCGATTGGGATCGAGAAGGAGCAATGATTAGCTACTATGATGCCATCCACTTCCTTCCGATAGAGTCAGTCCTCGAAGGCGACGAGACAGTCAAAGAATCACTTGTGGTTCTTTCGAAGTCTTTTGCTCCCAATGTTGGCGAGTCACTTGAGGAGAGATTTGATTCGTTCATCTCGGCGGTCTCCCCTACCTTCGAGGACTTTATCGTCTTGGACCTTGTGGAGTACATCCAAGAAGGACTCGAACCCAACCGAGTCGGGGAAGCAAAGAGATACGGTGGTACTGAATTCACACTGGCGCGATACCTCTTGGGTGAACACCATGCAAAGGGAGATGCCACCATCTATATCGTTGCAACAGACAACATACAGGATTCGGTCTGGAAGGACATTTGGGACACACATAGAACGACTGGTCATTATCACAAAGTTGTTTTCGACAAGAGCTTGCTGCTCCTGCTAATCATGAATACTCGTCTCGAGGGATTACTGGAGATGAGGGAGAATAAAGCGGCAGAATAAAGACGGGCGTCCAATCTACTCGGAAGTAATCTGGAATAAGCTCCTGGATACAGGCAAACGACTCGAAGAATTAGGATACATGGAGCGACCGAACAAACCAAACCTCTTCTCAAGGGGGGTTCAAGAAGGAGTACTCTATGCTGATCTTCAGGGAACCGAGGTGGTCCCCATTTGGGACGCTCCCTGTCCTTACTTGTATTTCTTCGCACACGTGGATACCCATGTCTCCAAGGACGAGGAACGAAGGATTCTGAAAGCCGAGTTCAAGCGCTTATCCGACAATGACTGCCCAGCTAGATCCAGCTTCTACCAAGTCAGCGAACCGGACGGCCTATTCTTCGGGGACGACGAGATAAGCGACCAATGCCTCTGAAACGTAGCGAGAAAAGCTCTCAAATCTGGATGATTCCGGAGGGTTTCGTCGCGTCTAGAAACGGCAGCCTCACACTCTCGTTGAGTTGAACTAATTGCGCTGAGTCGGTTCCGTCATAGTTCCCGCGGCGAGACTTACAGTGATTAGACGCCTAATCGACATGATTTTGCGCCCGAACATGAAAGATTCGGTACCTAAAGCTTCCCTCCCGAGCCATGTGTTTGAGCTTGTTAGATATCAGCCCTGACTCTTTTCGTACCTTTCGGCTCTGCGGCGGTCTTCCTCCGCTCGCCTTGCAGCGGACCGGGCCATCATGAACCAAAGGATCGCAAGGACCAGGAAGAGGAGCGCGAGGACGAGGAAGAAGAGGTTCGAGAAGGCGAACCCGATGAAGGCGAGCACGATGGTGACGACGAGGTAGATGCCTATTCGGCCGAGGTGGCGCTTCACCGGCGGAGGGGACTTGGCCCGGCTGCGGTAGCCCATGCTCCAGAGTAATCCTGGCACCGACAAAGAGGTGACGCAACGGGAGATGGACTTGGTAAGGATGGCTTACTTGATAGCGTCGATGATAGCGGCCAGCTTCTGCTCGTAGCCCTCCTTCTCCAAGAGGTTGCCGACCACGATTATGTCCGCGCCGGCTTTGGAGATTTTGGAGGCGGTTTCTGGGTGTGTCACCCCACCCCCCACGATGAGGAGGCCGGGGTAGTACGCCCGAACGGCGGCTATGACCTCGGGGGAGATGGACTGGTGGGAGCCGCTCCCGGCCTCGAGATAGAGCGTCCGCATGCCCAGGTAGTGGGCCGCCATGGCGTACATCACGGCGATCGAGGGCTTATCCAGGGGGATCGCCCTAACTTGGCCCACAAAACCGGTCGTCGACTGGTCTCCGAAGACCAGATAGCCCATGGGGATGGCCTCCAGGCCCGTTTTCATCACCTGCATAGAGCCGATTGCCTGCGCGCCGATGATGAAGTAGGTGTTAGTGGAGTTCAGGAGGGAGGAAAAGAGGATCGCGTGAGCGTGACGTGAGATTCCAGTGATGTTACCGGGGAAAAGTATGATGGGCAGTGTGATGTCCTTTCTAAGTCTCATCACAACATCATCCAGATGACCCTGATCCGCTATGGTAGAGCCGCCGATGAGCACCAGGGAGACCCCGAGCTCCTGTACCTTCTTGGCCACCTGGGAGGCGGCGTCCACGGTGAAGTCTTCGGGGTCGATAAGGGCCGCGACGAGCGTGCCCTTCTCCTTCCTCACGCTCACCAGGTTCTTCTCCGTGGAGCCCGGATAGCTCAATCTACATCCCGGTCTTTGCGAAGTCGTCCACGAAAGTGTTGTAGACGTCGATGTCCGGCTTGTCAGTCGGGAACCTGAACTCCCGCCTCAGCTTGCATCCGGCGGACCCACATGCGACCACAGTCACAAAGTCCTGTGACACGTCGTCCTGATGTGATGTGATACGGACTGCAACAACTCCGCAACGCGGACAAGGGAAGACTTTTGGCAGCGATCTCTTGTTCACGCGCAGTACTTTTCGTCTTCTACGTCCCAATTCGCTCGGCCAGAGCCCTCCATCACCCGAGATAAAACGATTTTAGAGCGGTTTCACGCTCGATTTCCGGTCAGCGATTTTCCACTTATTGCAGGCTTTCCCCTCTAATCTCCATATCTTCCATCTCCTTCCAACGATATCGAAGAAACCTGCAAAACGCCTCGTCAGAAACACTAATACAATCATGGTTTGAGAGCAAGAGGCCTCATGACGACCCAGCTCGACGAGTTCCTCGGCTCGCGCTCATCGCTGACCCAGACCCAGATCCAGCGCCTGATGGTCCAGGTCTCCTCACAAAACCCCGGCAAGATAGGCGACGAGAGCGAGGAATCGGCCGCGGAGATCAGCGGCGTCACCCAGGGGGCGTACTACCGCGTCCTGAGCCAGGCGGAGAACAACATAAACCAGGCGCTGTACACTCTTTTGCTCTGCTCGAGGCTCGGCGTGCTCAAGATGGACGACCTGAAGCGCCTTTTGGAGCTCGTCGGCAAGGTCCCGGCCGAAATCCCCGATTCCGAGGCCGCCCAGGTCACAACCCTCGTCGAGGCGCTCGTGAGGAAGATTGTGATGCTATGATAAGTCACGTTTAAATCAGGACTTATCACACCCTACGTCCGGGTCTCGCAAGTGGTCCTGCTCGACGACATTATCATCTCTGTTGCCGCCGGGGTCACCGTCCTGAGCCTCGTCGTCCTCGCCGCCTTCCTCGCCAGGTACCGCTCCCTCGTGGAAGAGGCGAATAAATCGACCGAAATGGCGAAGAACGTCTACGATTCGATGAACTCCCGCTTCACCACCCAGGACACCCGCATCGTCGACCTCATGGCGAGGCTCGACGTATACTCTGTGAGGCACAAGCCGCTCGTCCCCGGCTCTTCTGTCACAGGCCAGGCCGATGTGACTCGGCAGGCATCACGCGTCCACGGCCCGACGACACAGGAATCACAGGCGAGGTCACAGATTTCTGGTTCTCCGGGCGGTTCCCTGGCCCCTTCCTCTTCTTCCCCTTCTCCGTCGATGGCCGCGCCGTCCTCTGCCCTCCAGCAGCCCCAGCCGCAGCAGCAGCTTCCCCCACCACCATCCCCCACCGTCGCCAGCCAGACCGACGCGGCCATCCTCCGGGCCCTCATGGACGGCCCCCGCACCTCCAACACCATCAAGGACGTCCTCAAGGTCTCCCGGGAGCACAACGCCCGCCTCCTCAAGTCGCTCTACGACCGCGGCCTCGTGGTCCGGAACGACGAGCACAAGCCCTACGTCTACGAGATCACCGAGGCGGGGAGGCGCTTCCTCGGCGGCGGCAGCAGCGGCCCGGCACCCATGGGAGGGGGGGCTCCCTCGTCGCCATGACCACCTACCGCGTCCGCTCATCTTCCCGTGGCGGCCGGTCCCCGACCCCTTCTTCTTCTGCTGCTGCGGCCCCTGCCGCCGACGCCCACGCCGCCGCCCGCTCCCGGTCCCCCGCGGCCGCCCCGCTGCGCTGCAAGAAGTGCGGCTACCCGTGGCTTCCGAGGTCGTCACCCCAGGCCCCCACGCCCCAGTGCGCCCACTGCGGCTCGCCCGACTGGGACGCCCCCGGCAAGGACGGCACCTTCCCCAAGAGCGGCTCCTCCACGGCCTTCTCATCCATCAAGGAGGCCATCGAGTGGTACATCGACTCGGGCGGCGACGCGGCGTAGCTTTTAGGTACCGAATACCGCCCATTTAGGTGCCTAATCTCAGCCTTCCAGGGTCGGAGAAGGAGATCTGTGCTCTTCCCGGCTTTTACGTGCGGACCGGACCGGGCCCCGAGGCCGCCTGTCAACCCCTGCACCGCCCGTCATCATCGACTCGAGCCGGCAAGAGAGACCACGGGCGCCCGACGATCTGGGCTCGACATGCTTCTACGTGCGGACCGCGTCGGGGCCTCTGCTGAGGCCCGTCTGCCCGATGCTCAAGCATGGCGGACTTGCGAGCAAGGTAACTAACCCTTCACGGCGAGAAGGCCGGTCGGCGACGACCTTCGGACAAATCCGTATATGCGCAGGGTGGCGGGCGGGTCGCTGACAGGGGGAGACGTCGTCCATGCGCTCGTTGGGTCGGAGGTCCAGGAGACGAAGAGGTTCGACGGAGGAGCTCTCGATGATAGGGGTCATCCTGCTGTTGTTCGGCGTGAGCTGGGCCTCCTATGCGTACATCCAACCCCTCGCGCACAACGAGAACGCGCAGGATGTCTGCAACGCCGGAAACGCCCCCAGCCCCGGCATACCATCCTGCACGTCCCTCTCCGGGAAGGCCCTGTTCTTCTACTCCATCGCTGCCGTGGCGCTCGCCATCGGTTCGGTCCTGCTCTTCGTGCGGACGATGATCTGGGTCGAAGACCGCCGCAGGTCGAAGGCCGAGAAGGGCGCGGCCCGGCCTCAGGCCGGTCCGGTGACCGTGAACGGCATCGTCACATAGTCGCCGAACTCATCGAATGCGACGATTGTGTACTGGCCGGGGCTGAAGGGCGTGTATGTCGAGGTCCCCTGCGTGGTCGTCCCTCCTCCTCCGCCTCCCTTCGCCGGGGCGCTCCAGTAGCCGCCTATGAGGGTGGTGCCGTTCATGGACTGCAAGCCTGCGAACTGGTACGAGCTCGTCCCAGGCGAGACGGTGCAGCTCGCCGTCAGCGGTTCGTCGGAGAGATCGTCCAGCGCCAGCGGGCTTCCCGACGAGTTGAGGATCGTGACGAACGCCGGGAACGGGTCATAGGCGGGGCCGAGCCCGCAGAGCGGGAGCCTTGGGATGGTGTAGTCGTAGAGGCCCGCGGGGGTGACGCCGTCCGGGAGCACCGGGTAGCCCGTGGGGGCGACCGACTGCGCACCGTAGAGGGCATTCGCGACCGAGACGGTGACCGTCATGTTCGCCCCCTGCCGCAGCGTCGCGTTCCCGATCTCAAGCGTGAGGGCCAGGTGGTCGGGGCAGTTGGTGGCGGAGGCCATGAGGATGTCTGCCGCAGACCCGCCCAGGCTGCAGAGGGGGGAGACCTGTGACCCATTCGTGTCCGCGGTCGCCGCTACGGTCTCAGTCACGGTCGATGTCCTAGTCACGGTCGAGATCGAGACCTCCGCTTCCGTGGCGGTCACGGTCCCCGTCAGGCGCGTGGTCGCCGTCACCGTCTTCGTCGTCGTTGTCCCGCCGGCCAGCAGCGCCGCGGAGATGAGCGCCCCTGCTATGACGATGGCCGCTGCGACGGCTAGATAGCTTCGGGAGGCTGGCGCGCTCAAGCCGAAGACACCCTTGCGAAGGCGGTTCCAGCTTGTCGATTAATAGTTATGCCCGAACGCTTGCAAAAATCGTGCTCTTCCCGGCTTTTACGTGCGGACCGCGTCGGGCCCCGAGGCCGCCTGTCGACCCTTGCGCCGGCCATCGACCCGAACCACCGGGAATCGCCGGCGTCCGACGATCTGGGCTCGGCCACGCTTCTACGTGCGGACCGCGCCGGGGCCTCCCTCCTTCTGCCGAGGCCCGCTTGATATGCCTGGGCTTTCTTGATGCCGCCCTGCTAGGGGGCCGTCTCCATTATCGTCTTCCCGTTTCGCTCGTCGAAGGTGACGAGGAACCTCTCGAAGACGCCGAACCGTCCCAGCAGGTTGACCGGCAGCCTCCTCCTCGTGAACGCGACCCCGGCCGCAAACTGCTCGTCCCCTATCCTCAGCGTGACGCTGTGCACGCGGGCGACTATGGTGCCGCCGATCCCGGAAGGCTCCACCCTCCTTCCACCGCGGCCTCCGAAGCCCAGGGCGTGCGCGACCGAGCCGTCGAAAAGGCTGATGCTGGCGCCCGAATCGACGAGCGCGCTGGCGCCCAGCCACGAGTCGCCGCGGGCGGCCCTCAGCTCCACGGGGATGATGGGGAATCTCGAGGTCCTGAGCGGCACGTACGAGAACTCATAGCGCGCCAAGCAGTATCAGCAGCTCTTCGTCCTTCCTGGGGACGTACGTGACGAGGGGGGTCGCTCCGGCGCGTCCCTTGATCGCCTTCCTGTAGGCTTGCTCGTAGGTCCTGCCCTCGGCGACCATCTTCCCCTGGAGTATGGCTATCCATCGGCCTGCGTGCTTCTCCGCCTCCGAGTGGTGCTCGACCAGCCAATCGTGCTCCTGTAGTAGCGAAGAAGAAGCCAACCGAATGAATCCCTCGTTGGTAAGAGAGGCACTGCGCTAATAATGCTTTCTAGGTCGAGCGCTTCCGCTTTTACGTGCGAACCGGACCGGGCCCCGAGGCCGCCTGTCGACCCTTGCGCCGTCCATTAACTCGAGCCACCGGCGACCGACGGCGCTCGACGATCTGGACTCGGCCACGCTTCTACGTGCGGACCGCGTCGGGGCCTCTGCTGAGGCCCGCCCCTCCCTCGTTCTCGCAAGGAGCATCGATCGGTGATGACGCGTCCGACCGCTAGTCCGGCAGAATCTCCACTTGGGCCGTCCCCACCTGTATCGTGGTGACAGCGCCGGAGGCGAGGTCCAGTCCGAATATCACGGAAGAGCCGTCTCCGTTCCCCCCATAGAGCATCCCGTCACTGGGGTCGAGCGCGATGTCGCTGAGGGGCAGCCCGGTCGGGAAGGTCTGCGAGACGACGGCGTTCGAGCTCCCGCTCACGACGAGCAACCCAACGGTATGCTGGTTGGTGAGCTCCGTGGCATAGACGTCCCCGGTCGCCGGGTCGTAGGCGAAGGAGGGCTGCTCCTCGACGAGGCCTTCGGACAGGCCAGGCACCGGGATGACGGCGACGACGGAGTCGGTCGAGGTGCTGAAGACCGTGAGGTTCCCGCCGACCGAGTTCGCCTCCGAGCCACTGTAGAAGTAGAGGTCCTTGTTGTACTGGTCGTAGAGGACGAAGGAGCCGAGATACCCCGGCGAGGGCCCGACCTGCTCGAAGGTCGTCGCGTTCAGCGCGACCATGTCCGACCCGGAGTGCCCGTAGAGCAAGCCGTCGTCGGGGTCGTAGAAGGAGAAGAGGGTGGAGGCGGACACCGGGACCGTCCCGACGATCCTGTCGGTGTCGGCGCTGATCGCGTATGTGGTCCCATTGTAGGCCTGCACCAGCAGCTCGTCGACCTGCGGGTCCAGCGTCATAGAGTAAGCTCCCTGTATCCCGGTGATGTTTGCCACCACGTCGTCCGTGCCTCCGTCGACAGCCAAGACGTCGCTGTAGAAGTTCACCGCGAAGAGCTTCCCGTTCGCCGCGTCGTAGACGAGGTCCGAGATAGACTGCCCAGGCGCGCTCAGCACGAGCTTCGCCGCCACGAGGTTCGTGGAGGTGTCGATGGCGAAGACCTCGGGCGAGAACGGCGACCAGACGTATAGCCGGCGGTTGTCTGGGTCGTACAGGAGATGCAGCTGGCCGCCTATCATCTCGGGCAGGGTGATGGTCGCGGCCACCCGGCCCGTGGACCCGTTGATCGCGGTGACAGAGTCGACCCCGGGGTCGGCGACGTAGACGAGCCCGTTGTCGGGGTCGTAGAGCGTCGGGCCGGTCCCGGCCTGCCCGCCGGTGGCGTCCCCCGATGCGGAGGTCTGGAGATAGAGGTCCAGCGTCTGGGAGAGCGGAGAGCCGCCGGCGGCCGAGGCGGCGATGTGGAGCATCACGAGGTAGGAGGAGTTCTCGGCCAGGGAGACGAAGGAGAGCAGGGAAGAAGAGGAAGAGGGAGAGGAGGATGCCCCCTGCGCTCCCGTCTGAATCTCTGTGGTCGCCGTCACGGCACCGCCCGGGGAATACGACCTTACCAGCGGGCAGCAGATGGGCCCGTAGGAGGGTCCGCCCGTCACTGGGATGTAGCTGGTCTGCGCTGGATAGGCGACGCCGACCAGAACGGCCGTGCCCGGCGCGGTGCCGTCGCCGGTGCCGCGGTATGTCGCGTTCACGACAACGGAGGTACCGGAGTTGCCGGAGACGGTCGCCTGTACGAACAGGAATGACTGGTTGCCGTAGACGGTGGGAGAAGAGGAGGAGGAGAAGGTGGTCGTTGAGGAGTAGGAGGCGGTGGACGAGGCTGCCGTCGATGACGACGAAGACCGCTCCTGGGTGGTTTGCGCTGACGAAGACGGACCGCCGAAGTGCGGCGACGCCAAGATGGCGACGACTGCCGCCCCTATCACTATTGTGGCGACCGCGATGACTATCGCTAGGCGATTGAGTCTCCTAGTCGTCGTCGGGCGCTCGTCCGTCTTCATCCAGGAGACCTCAAGGATTCGAACTTGAATTCGTCATTAATAGTTATGCCCGAACGCTTGCAAAAATCGTGCTCTTCCCGGCTTTTACGTGCGGACCGCGCCGGGCCTCCCCCCCTCTGCGGAGGCCCGCCCGTCTGAATCCCTTCCTTGACCTCGCGGGGTCCTGCTGCACTCCGGACTCCCTCCCTCCCTCCCTCACCCCGCTTACCGGTTTCTGGGTCGAGGTACCAAGGGACGGTCAAGAAGGGGTCGACGTTCGCTCCCCGCCCTTGACGCTCTCGAAGAGGGCCCGGGAGCACGTCCGCGAGAGGCACCCCGAGATGGGGCGCTACGAGCGGCTCGTCCTGCAGACGCTCTCGGAGCCCGAGGTCCTCCTCAGGGGCCCGCTCGGGGAGGGGAAAGCGGTCGGGTTCTGGCCGGAGACGCACCTGGGGCCGAAGTTCGTGGTGGTCGTGTTCCGCGAAGCGGACGGGAGGAAGAAGGACATAATAACGGCCTACTTCACTTCAGACCTGAAGAGGATAAAGGGGGACGTGGTTTGGAGAGCCTAGTGGTCAAGCCGGGCAAGGTGGACGTCGACTACGACGAGGAGGCCGACGTGCTCTACATCTCCATGGGCAAGCCGAGGGAGGCCGACGACTCGATCGAGCCGCAGGACGGCGTCGTGATGAGGACCAGGAAGGGCGAGCTCGTGGGTATCACGATCGTCGGCCTGCGGCAGCACAGTAGTAAGACCTGATGCGGCCGAGGCGGAAGACGGCCTGTACGAACGACCCATCGATCTGAGCGCGTTGCGTGCGAACCGCGTTGGGCTCGCGAGGCCGCCGGGGCAGTCTGTTCACGCACGCGTGTAAGACATTCCAAAGGTAAAACATTTAGCTGCGTCCCACTTCTCGGGGCCATGGAGAAGGTCGTCCCGGTCTCGCCCAAGGGGCAGGTGGTCATCCCGGCCCCGATCAGGAGGCGGTTGAAGATCGGGCGCGCCGTCGTGATCAGGGAGGAGGGCGGCAGGGTCCTGCTCGAGCCGTCCCGCTCGATGGAGGAGAGCTTCGGGGAGGGAGGAGACGACATGGTGGATGTCGCCCGGGAGATCTCCCGAGACCGGAGGCGCGAAGCGGCTCGAGCCTGAGCGCGCGCAGCTACGCGTTCGACTCCGGGGCCATCTCGCTCTACTATGCGGGTCGCCCCTCCGTCAAGCCGTACTTTGACAGGGTCTTCTCGGGGAAGGCGCGCGGGTTCGTCTCGGAGGTCAACCTTGCGGAGTTCTATTACAAGACCGCCGGGAAGAAGGGCGCGGAGACGGCGGAGGTCTGGTACCTCCAGGTCCGTCGTTCGAGGATGAGGGTGGTCGCGCCGGACGAGGCGATAACGAGGAAGGCCGCTCTCTGGAAGGTAGGGAGGCGAGGACCGAGGCTATCGCTGGCCGACTGCTACGCCCTGGCCACCAGAGAGGCGACCGCGCAGATGCTGCTGACTACGGACTCGGAGGTCAAGGAGGCCGCCCGACGAGACGCCGTGCTGTTTCCGCTGTCGTAGGGTGGATGATAGAAGAGGGACGGGCGCTTCGCATTATAGTTATGTCCGAACACCGAAGCAGGAGGAAAAATCGGTCGTCTTCCCGGCTTTTACGTGCGGACCGCGCCGGGGCCTCCTTCTGCCGAGGCCCTCCCTCCTCGAGCGGCCGGGCCTCCGCTGCAAGAGCGCGGTTCGGTCGGACAAAGCCGTAAATGGGACGGCGGCGCCCTCGAGACGCGAGAAGCCTTGCGGCGCTCCGTGGAGCTCGCTCTGGGCGTGGGTGCTGTAGCGGTCGTCATGCTCCTGTTCCTGCTCCCCGTGGTCTCGATCACCGTCCAGGCGGACTGTCTTATCACGCCCCCGGACGGCTCCATCTGCAGACCTTATCCACCATCTGCTCGCGTGACGCTGGAGGCGGCCGACGCCAACGCATCAATCACGTACGCGTATTTCGGAATCGGCGCCGTCCAGGTCCCTGGGCCCAACTCCGGTCAGTATAGGTACTGCCTCGTCTCCGGGGACCCGGGCACCATGTGCGGCCTCCCCTGGCAGCTCAACGTCGGTCTCCCCCGCTACGAGAACGCGACGACGAGCGGCTAGCGGCCCGGATACGCTCTCGCTTATGTACAGATTCCGCCTGGTCGGGCCGATTGCCGAAGAAGCGGCGAGACGTGGAGGTGCGCTTGGACCGGGGGTGCCTTGACTGGCTGAACTCCCTTCCTCCGGGCGAGACGAGGAAGAAGGTCGAAGGGATGCTCGACACCCTGAAGGAGAGGCCCGACGCAGGAGACTACGTCCCTCGGAGCCTCTGGCCCAGGGACCCGGCTTATGGGGACATAGTGAACCTGTTCAGGTACGAGATCGACCGGTCCATGCGTGCGTCCTATACCATCGGGCGCGCGGGAGAGAAGTACGCCGTCAGGGTCATCGAGATATTTCCGGACCACAAGAGCTACGAGAGGAGGTTCCACTACTGAGCCTCAGCGCAACGGGACCGCCCTGTCGAAGAGCTCCTGGAGCTTCGGGCTCTCGACGGCCACCCAGACGACCCTGTCGTTCCTGTCGATCATTACCTTCCCGGAGGCCTCGAGGTACTCGACGGCTTTCTTGAAGGTCTGATACATGGGCCTCTTCGGCAGCGACCTCCACAGCTCCGTCCTCTTGGGCGGGATCTCGGCCTCCTTGATGGCCCTCTCTATCATCAGGAGCGTCTGGAGGTTCGGCCAGTGGCCTTCCTGGCTGGGACGGACGGCCGCCGTCGTGGTCATGGCGAGCGAAGAGCGCTCGAGCGTTATATAAATCTATATGATGGGTTGAGGCTGGATCTTCGGCTCGCTCCCCGGACAGTTCAATCCTGACCCGGCTTTTACGTGCGAACAGGACCGGGCCCCGAGGCCGCCTGTCAACCCTTGCGCCGCCCATCAACCCGAGCCGGCGGGGGCGATCCGCGCCCGACGATCTGGACTTGGCCGGGCTTCTAAGCGCGAACCGCGCCGGGGCCTCTGCTGAGGCCCGCCCTCCTCCCTCTATACCCCTGCCGCGGCGCGAATAGAGGGGTCGGTCGGTCGGTCAGAAGACAGGCTCGATGCCGAGCCTGGCGAACTTCCGGTCGGTGGTTATGGCCGAATCGGCGCCGAACTCCAGGCCCGTCGCCGCGATCATGGTGTCGAAGTAGGAGGCCCGCCAGGTCGCGCTCTTCGAGAGCTCCGTGGCGCGGGCGAGCACCGCCGGAATCAGCGGAAGGACCCTGGCCCTGGGGACCACCCGGGCCAGCTTGGAGTGCAGGGCCGTTCTCGCCTGGCCGCCGACGCCGTGCGTCTTGAGCTCCAGGTCGAGCTCCAGCAGCGTCGCAGATGGGACGAAGATGTCCGTCTTCAGCTCGATGTCAAGGACGTACTCGCTGGCCTCTTGGTTCCTCGGGTCTTTCTCGTCGAGGTACGCCAGCAGGACGACGGTATCAAGGATGCGCACGGGAACGGGTCCGCCGCCTGGCGCGTGAAGAGGGGAGCTCCTTCTTGAAGAGGCGAAGCTCGGCATCCCCGTCCTTGTGGTCTCGCAGCTTTCCGCCTACGAGCGCCCTCATCTCGGACGTCAGCCTCTCGAACTCTTCCCTCGTGAGCTTCCGTTCCTGCTCCTCCTGCTTGGGTTCCATGCGCTTGGTCTCGCAGGCCGCCATCGTTGAGATAAGGATTACTGCCACGGGAAAGTGCACGGTCGTTGTCCCGCTCGGCTTTTTACGTGCGGACCGCGCCGGGCCCCGAGGCCGCCTGTCAACCCTTGCGCCGCCCATCAACCCGAGCCGGCGGGGGTCGCCGAAGCTCGACGATCTGGGCTCGACCACGCTTCTGCATGCGGACCGGACCGGCGAAGCGTCCCGTGCCATCATCAGGGGCTAGATGGATCGGGGGACGTCGACAGCCCCTCCCTGAGCTGGATCGCGCTGGAGAGGAGAACGATCTCGAGGCTCAGGTTCTCGGGCCTTCGCTCCGAGTCGCGCAGTATCGCCCTCTTGAGGCTGGGTATCATCCGGTCGAGGAGTTGGCAGAGCGCCCTGTCCTCTTCCGTGGTCGGTGGAACGGATGGCGGCGAACTGGCCATGGTCTGACACCCGCTCTTCTTTTCTTTCTTCCTGTCCGTCTACCTGTCTGTCTTTCCGGACTTGGCCGTCGTCAGGCCCGCGCCGATCACCCTGTCGAGCCAGCGGGCGAAGTCCTGATCGGAGAGCGAGAGCACCCTCTGGACGGACTGCAGGTCTTCGTTCTCGGTGATGCCGGGTCTCGCTCGCTTCATCATGGTGTTACACTTGGTTTTCCCTGATAAGCGTTGCTGGCCCGATGGGAATCTTGAATGCGGTCTTCCCGGTTTTACGTGCGGACCGCGCTGGGCCCCGAGGCCGCCGGTCGACGGCCCCGGTCTACGGGCGGATGGGAATCGATCGACCCGCAGGTCAGATGAGGTCGAGGAACTCGTCCTTCGTGAGGCCGGCCTGTTCGATTATGTCCATCAGGGTCGTCTTGTTGACCTCTGCGTGGAGAGGCACCGTCGTCCGTCTTCCGTCGGGGTGCTTCAGGAACGCGTGGTCGCCCTTCTGTCTTGCGGGTTCGAAGCCGATCTTGTGCAGAGCCTTGATCACGGCCCTGCCCGAGACGATGGGCAGCTTCCTGTTGCTATTGCTGCTACTTCGCTTTGACAACCAGTTCCATCAGCTTGCCGCCCTTCTTCCTGGAGTCCTCCATGCGGTCCTCGAGCACGAGTTCGATTGCCTCTCGCACGTTCCTGATGGCCTCGGCCTCTGTCTTCCCCTGGCTTATCGCTTCGGGGAGCTCGACGCAACGGGCTGCGTACCATCCGGTATCCGGGTCCTCGATCAGGCTTACCGTGAACTTCTTCGTCGAGCTGGTCATCTGCCTACGTGCTCCCTCCGGTTCCTGACTTTCAATTAACCGTTGTGCCCGATCTGCACCGGTCGCTCCCGGGCTTTTACGTGCGAACCGGACCGGGCCTCGAGGCCGCCTGTCAACCCTTGCGCCGCCCATCATCACCAATTCGAGCTAGCGAGGGACAGCCGGGTCCCGACGATCTGGACCCCACGCTTCCACATGAAGCGGTGCGGGGGCTCGCTACAGCAGGTCGATGAACTCATCCACGGTGAGCCCGGCGTCGCTGATGATGGCCCGCAGGGTCCCTTTGGCGAGCTCCTTGTGGTTGGGGACCGTGACGCGGCGGTGAGGCGGCTGCTCCTGCCTGAGGACCATGTGGCTGCCTGTCTGGTGGTCCAGTAGAAAGCCCGTCTTCGAGAGCGCTCTTACGGCGTCTCTTCCCGAGACCACGGGAAGCCTAGGCACCGCTGACCTCTACCAATTCCTCGTCGATCGAGGGCGGTACCGGCTCGTGGTGCTTCTCCAGGCTGGCGATGTAGCCGTTGATGGCGTCCTTGATGTTCGCCAGCGCCTCCTTCCTCGTCTTCCCCTCGGAGATGCATCCGGGCAGCGACGGGCACCTGGCGACGAACGCCCCGTCCTCGTCCTGCTCGATGGTCACCCTGTACTTCATCGCCTAGAAACCTAGTCGGGCGAGTTAAAATGCCTTCGCAAAGGAAAGAGCTCGGCGCCCCGGCTCGCTCGTCGGGCCGTTCAACTCTGGCTTGGCTTTTACGCGCGAATCGGACCGGGCCCCGAGGCCGCCTGTCAACCCTTGCGCCGCCCATCATCAGTTGGAGCTTTGAGGGACATCGGTCGTCGGCGGTCTGGGCTCGACCACGCTTCTACGTGCGGACCGCGCCGGGGCCTCCTTCTGCCGGGGCCCGCCCCCTCTCTCTGACGCTCCGACGCTGGCGACCCCGGGCTCTCGATCAATGGTTTTGTTCGAACGATGACGGACGGCCGTACTCGAGTCAGGACGCATCGAAAGTGGCCGCCGTGGTGAACCGCCTTACCGTTTCAGGTCTCCAAGAGCTTGCTTACTTACGCTTTAGCCAGCCGCTTCAGCAGCCCTTCGTCCTTCTTTATGCTCCTCGCTGCCAGCGCCTCGAATTCTTCGTCTACCTCCTTCTGGCTGCGAGCCTGGACCTGCTTCGCCATCTTCTCACCTTCTTTCCTCCTCTCCGCTTAAATTCCTTGCTACCCACCTCTCGGTCGATTCCGCGTCCAGCTCTCCCCTCGAGATCGCCATCAGCGTCCTGAAGGCATCGTCCTCTTCGGGTTCGAACCTCCGGTGGTTCAGCATCAGGAAGTTCTTCGTCACTTCGAAGGCGGTCCTCTTGTTGCCGTCCAGGAAAGGGTGCAGGTTGACCAGGTTGAAGAGGAGATATCCGGACTTCCTGACGACGGTCTTGCCCCCTGGCAGGCCTTCCCCGATGTCCTCGACGGTATCCAAGATGTAGACCAGGTTGGAGAGGCTCACGAGCCCCTGCTCCCCTCCCGTTTTCCTGATTATCGACTCGTGCACGCGGATGACGGCATCGTAGCTTGGATAGAGCACGGGAATCTAACTCACTCACGCGCCGCCTCTGAAGCCGCAAGATCGTCATTGGAACGCGCCCCTTTGTCGCAGAAGACAGGCATGCCACTGGTCCGCTTCCATGATGCTCCTGTGCACAGGGCCACCGCTGTGCTGCGAGAGCGATTGATCAATCTCCGCTCGATCAAGATTCGTGGTAGGCCCGTAGTTTAGCTTACCGGGGTGGTGAAAGGGGCCCGGTAGGGTCCGTTAGGAAAGCCGTGTTGTGAGGCGGGTTCACTCGCATGGTCAGCCGGCATCGCAGGTCGGGAACCGAGTAGGTGCTAGAAGGAGATTCGTGCTCTTTCGGCTTTTACGTGCGAATCGGACCGGGCCCCGAGGCCGCCTGTCAACCCTGGCGCCGCCCATCATCAACTCGAGCCAGCGGACTACCGCGCTCGACGATCTGGACTCGTCTAGGCTTCTGCGTGCGGACCGCGCCGGGGCCTCCTTCTGCCGAGGCCGTCCTCTCTGGTCGTTGTCGGAACCCGGAGCGCGACGCCAAGGCTTATAATTCACGTCCCACGTGATAAAGTGGGAAGAGCTATGGCCTCGGTACTCGATGAAAAGAGAAGGGTCGTCCTGCCCAAGGAGCTCGCAGAAGAGCTCGGTCTGGCGGAGGGGACCCAGGTCGTGTTCAAGAGGAGCGAAGACGGCATAGTCATCCAGAAGCTCGAAGTGGGAGGGGGGAAGGCGGAGGCGGACGCCCTGCGGAGGGCGATGGAATGGAACCCGAGGAGGCGGGGAACGCCGACGAAGGTGCGCGAGGACGAGGTCAAGGCGATCTGGAGATGAATAGGGAGGGAGAAGAAGAGGAGGAGGGGCTGGACTCGAGCATCGTGGTCTACGCCATGGACCCCACGACCGACGAGCACGCGGCCTCGACGGAGGCGATACTGGCCCTGCAGGGGGGCTGGGCCGTCAACCCGACCGTCATCCACGAGGTGTACCACACGCTGGTCTTCAAGAGGAAGATGCCGCCGGCCGACGCTCGGTCGAAGCTCGGCACGCTGATCAAGGACAGGAGGACGAGGTTCCTGAACACCACGAAGACCGTGACGTCGTTCTCTCTGGAGCTCGCCGCCGAGTCCGGCATGGGCGGAAGGGACGCCCTGATAGTCGGCTCGTTCCTGCACGGCGGCATCGGTCAGATGCTGACCCACGACGGGGACCTCCTGAGGCGGAGTGCCCTGAGGTTCAGGGGAAGAGAGATTGCCTTCTCCGATCCTCTCGCCTAGTTAGCGAGACTGAGGTGCGGACCGCGCCGGGCCCCGAGGCCGCCCGGTCGACCAGCCCTCGCGGCGCCCATCAACCCGAACCACCGGGAATCGCCGGCGCCCGACGATCTGGACTCGACTGCGCTTCTACGTGCGAACCGCGCCGGGGCCTCCTTCTGCTGAGGCCCGCCCTCCCTCTCCCCTCCTCCCCGGTCCCGCCCGTCGGCTCTAACGATAGACGCCGTGCGTGCCGACGTCGTGGAAGACCACCGTGTGGTCCTCCGGCCTGACCTGGTAGAGGATCCTGAACTGCCTCCCGATCTCGTAGGAGTAGACGCCCTTCCAGCGGCCGACCTTCCGAAGCCCGAGCTCGGTCGGGTCTTCGCTCTCAAGAAGCTGGGCCAGGGCCTGGTCGACCCTGGCTCTCACCTCGGGCCCGAGCTTGCGATAGCCGCGGCGGAAGGTGCTCGTTATCTCCGATTCCCAGGGCAAGGGAATTCTTCTTCAATCGTCGGACCGAAGGGCCTTCAGGAGCTCCTCCTTGGTCTTGAAGTGCAGCGCCCTTCCGGAGCGCGCCTCCTTCAGGCTCCGGTCGAGCCTCCGCCCGGCGGGAGCGTCCAGCATGAGGTCGATCTGGCTCGTCACTTCGTCCCTGGTCAGTCCTTCCTTCAGCGCCTCCTCCATGAACGCGACCAACTCCTTCATCGTCTTCCGGTCGGTCACTATCACCTGCTCGGCCCTCGCCATGGCAGCGGATTTTCACGCCGCCGGCTCATATAAAGGCTGTATCGATGTCGGCGCGGTTGACGTCATCCACCGACTGACTGACTGCGGTCTGACCCATGGATATGAGAAGCGCCCTGCGGCGATGGCGGCGCGGCCATTGACCGAATGCTTACCCCGCTTTTACGTGCGAACTGCGCCGGGCCTCGAGGCCGCCCATCGGCCTCGCGCCTCCCATCATCAGCTGGAGCCTGGGAGACACCGGCGCTCGAAGATCTTGACTCGATTACGCTTCTACGTGCGGACCGCGTCGGTCCCGACCCAGCTGCCCCCACGGGTCCTCAGGCGCCGATCTCCGAGTCGGTCGAGCAGGCGCCAGCCGTGCCGGAGACGGCGGGTGTTCGACCCGGCGGCGGCAGCGTATATACTCCGTCTCGGACGAAGCGTCCATGTATCTGACAGTCAAGCTCCGAAACAAGAAGGCAGGAGACGAAGTGATCGGCCTCTGCTCGATGCTCATCTCCGAGCCGTCCACCATCAAGGACTTTAGCACGAGGATCCGCGTGGACAGAGACTACAGGGTCTCGCAGCCCCTCGGCCTCCCCAACGCGCGCTCGGTCAGCGTCGAGGTGATTCACGGCGGGATGGGCAAGCGGGTGATCGGCGTCTTCTCGGTGCCGGCCTTCAGCACGCCGCTTCTGCCTGAGGACTTTAGCACCGACCTCGAGATTGAGACCGTGGGCAAGCTCGGCGGCGATTGAAGACGGTCTAGATGGATTCGGCGCCCTGCGCGATCGATGCTTGCTCGATCTCGCATCGTCGGCCTCTCCTTTCTTCGCCCCCCGCCCTCTTCTTGTGCATCGGACGGTCGGATGGATGGACCTCGGTGGTCCTCTAGCCGATAGTCGTCGTCATCGTCGAGGGACGGGTCGATGCCGGGAGGATGGTGATAGATCTGTGCTGTGCGCGGCATGGGTCGGACGATCGACGGATGGTCGGTCACTCCCTTCCTTACTTGCGGTCGACCCTGCTACGCTGAAATATCCCCTTTGCACCGATCGACGATGGGGGAGAGGCGGTCATGGCCGCAGAAGAAGACAGCGACGGGCGCTCCGTGCCCAAGAGCGATGCCGAGGTCCGAAAGGCGTACCTGAGGGAGCCCAAACGCCTCGACGGCCCCGTGACCTTGTCCGAATACGACCCGGCATGGCCCGGGCGGTTCGACCATGAGGCCGAGCGCATCAGGTCGGCCCTCGGGAAGCGGGTCCTCGCCCTGGAGCACGTCGGGTCCACCTCCGTGCCCGGACTGGCGGCCAAGCCGATAATAGACATCCTCCTCGCGGTCGCCGACTCGGCCGACGAGCCGTCCTATGTCCCGGCCCTCGAAGGAGCGGGCTACGTCCTGACGATCAGGGAGCCCGATTGGCATCAGCACCGCCTCTTCAAGGGTCCGGACACCGACGTCAACCTCCACGTGTTCTCAAGTGGCTCGGGAGAGATCCCGAGGATGGTCTCGTTCCGGGACTGGTTGAGAGCCAACCCGGCCGACCGCGACCTGTACCTGGCGACCAAACGGGACCTTGCGAGGAGGAACTGGAGGTACGTGCAGAACTACGCCGACGCGAAATCCCGGGTCATCGACGAGATACTGGCGAGGGCCGCTTCCCGGGGCTCGTCTGGCAGCCTCCCTCGTAGACCTCCCTGACCGTGGCGCTCCCCGACAGGACCATTAGCGTCACGTAGGTCGGTCGTCGTCGTCGCGATCAGCCCCCAAACAGATATTAGCCGCCTCGAGCGTTTTGAGGTCGGTCAGTTAGTTTGTCGCCCGATGCCGTCCCGGCGCGCAAGGCGCATACTCATCTCCGGGACAGGGGGGCTTCCGCCAAGACAAAGGCCAAGTATCCATTCCAGTACGTCGCCCTGCTCGAGGGCGTCACCGTGGCCCGTTCGAAGACGAGGGCCGGCCTGGACGAGCGTCTGAAGAAGATGGGAGTGAGCCGGAACAAGGTCCGGATAGCCAGGACCAGGCTGAAGTTCGTCTTCTAGGCGGTTCGCGCTCGCCCCACCACGGCGAAGGCGCCCTTCTCGAAGCTCAGAACAGGGCCGCCAGCAGCACGGCCACCAGGCCGGACAGGAAGACGCCGTCGAAGGTCCCCGCCCCGCCTATGCTCGCCATCGGCGCGCCGAGGCTCGTTATGCTGCGGAGGTTCGTCAGGTCTGCCCCGATCAGGGCGCCCATCGACCCCGAGACGTAGGCGACCACCGCCGGGGAGCCGGGCGCCAGGGCGACCGCGGCCAGCGCCGCGACCAAGGGGGGCAATAGGGCCGGGGTCACAATGCCGACGCCCCGCACCTTCCTAGCCATTAGGTGGACCGCGACCGCGGTGACCGCCGTCCCCACCAGGGCGTAGGGCAGGGTCCCGGGGTGCGTCCACAGGATGTAGGCCGAGACCAGGATGGGGATGACCGCGCCGCCGACGTTCACGGCGACCGTGGTCGAGACCTGGGCGTACCTCAAGCGCGGGACCCTGTACCAGACCCCGAAGACCCTGGCGGCGCCCACCTCCATCAGCGGCGCGACGCTCCTGGCCTTGTACACCGGGATGTTTATGGCGCTCCCCACGAGCGTGCCCACGATTATCAAGGCGAACTCGCCGGAGCTGAACCCTATCCGCTCGAAGGCCTCCTCGCTCAGGGTCAGGAAGAGCAGGCCCACGACGCCGGCGAGGAGGACGGTGAAGACGAACATGAGCAGGTTCCCGTGGTGCCGATGGATCACGAAGCCGTCGCTCAACGGTGTAGCGTCGGGGTTCGGGGTTGCGGCGATATTAACGCGGCGGCCACCTTTTTAATCGGCAGCCCCCTCCCTCAGATTCGGATTGGAGAAGCTGCCCGACTCGGTCAAGAGGCTTATCGAGGCCAGGAGCTACGCGAACGCCGCGACCCTCATGCCCGACGGCTCCCGCACGTCACGCAGACGTGGGTCGACCACGACGGGGACGTCGTGCTCATCAACACCCCCGAGGGGACGCAGAAGCACGGGAACGTCGTGAGGGACCCGAGGATCGCCCTGGACGTCGTCGACCCGGGCAACCCGTTCAACGTGGCCGTCATCCGCGGGCGCGTGCTGGAGGTGACCTTCGACGGGGCGGAGGAGCACATCGACAGGATGGCGAAGAAGTACCAGGGGAAGGACAGGTACGAGATGCGCCGCCCCGGGCAGAGGAGGGTGCTCATCAAGGTCGAGCCCCTCCACGTGGTCGACCTGCGGAGCGACGACCCCGCTGGAAGGAGTGGGACAGAAGCAAGAAGTAGGCGGCTCGCCGCTTTGTGACCCCTACCGGGGCCACAGGTGGATCCCCAGGGAGTGGGCGACCCACAGGTCCAGGAGCGCCACGGGCACGGCGAACGCCAGAGGCACGAAGTACGCCAGGACGTAGTGCCGCAGCCGCGGCGTCCTGGCCGGACGGTCCCGGGGCAGCGCGTAGGCCGGCAGGTAGACCATGAGCCCGTAGACGAAGAACCAGAAGCTGCCCAGGACGGCGTAGGGGCTCAGCGCCGATTCCATGGTGGCACCGAGGAGCCCATAGAGCAGGAAGACCTCGTTAGGGGAGAAATCGTACCGGCGGAGCAGGAAGACCCAGCCCACGAACTCGGGGACGAAGACCACGACGCTGCTGAACGATATCACGATGAGGTAGTTGGTCGAGGCAGTGATGTAGGCGACCCCTATCTGTGAACCCAGCTCTGGGGCGAGGTTGGTCATCGTGGTCGTTATCGCCTCCTCGAGGAGGGCCATCCCCGTCGCCATCAGCAGGAATCGCCACTCCCAGCGGACCCCGACGCGCAGGACGGCTTCCCTGACGCGGTCGCGGTAGCGGAGGGTGAGGCACCCGCCCAGGACGACCCAGAGCAGCACCAGGCCGGCTGCCATCAGGATGATTGCCCGGGCCCTCGCGTCGCCCCCGAAGACGTTCACCACGACGACGAACGGGAACGCGACCGCCGTGTAAACGACCAGGACCCGGATCAGCAGCCTCTCGACCCGCGCTCTGAGGGCGGCCGGGGGCTGGGTCGTCATCTTCGGAGTTCTGGTCGGTATCCGATTAATAGTTGTGCCCGGTCTTTCCAGACGGGCATCCCTGTTCTCGTCAGGTCATGGAGCCTAACGACGAGCAGGTGAGACGGGGCCGCAGCAGGCGTATAAGCCACCGGCCATCCCGCAGCTTCATGGCCGGGGACGAGCGCTATGCCGAGCGGTGGCACGGCCTCTTCCCGCGCTTCGTGCTGGCGAGCCTCTCCTTCGCGCTCGTGGGTGTCCTCTTTCAGATCGTCGTGGCCTTGCTCGTCCCCATACCTGAGTTCCCGGGCCCGGGGCCCCTCCTCAGGAACACCGTCCTGGAAGCGGTCTCCATCGCCTTCTTCCCCTTCGCGGCCTTCGTGCTCTTCTACCTCTCGTCGAGGGTACGGGTCGACCTCGGGAAGGACTTCGCCGGCGTGGCCGCCTCGATCTTCCTCGGGGCGCTGCTCGTGTTCCTGGTCTTCAGCGTACCGGAGGCCTTGGGGAACGTGGCTTACGACCAGCTCGACAACCTGGTGCAGTCGACGGCCTCGGTGGTCTGGGTCTCGATAGAGTATGCGTTCGTCGGATTCGTGGCGGTCCTGGTCTCGTACAGGAGGAGGATGACCTGATGGCCGCGGCGCCTGCGGGGGAACGACGGTCGGAAGCGGCCCTCGAGGCCGAGGAAGACGAGGAGGAACTCGCGTCGAGCGGCGTCGCCGCCTCGCTCCTTGTCGGGTGGGCGATGGTCGGCGTCTACCTCGCCTCCTCGGTCATGCAGGTCTACGAAAAGATGTTGTTGTCCTCGACCTTCTTCAATCCCTCCTCGCAGTTCGCCTACCTGGGGGTGCTCTCCGGGAGCCCGGCCGCCTACGACCTCATAGACTGGCAGAACATAGTGCTCTTCGAGGCGGTCCCGTTCCTCCTCTTCTTCTACCTCGCGGTCCGCATGCGCATAGGCACGTCCGGGAAGCTCTGGCCCACGGTCGTCGCCGCGGCGGCCGTGGGGGCGGCTCTCTCCGTCCTGAGCTCGCTGCTGGACGCCTACCAGGCCAACATCTCGCACCTGCTGCTGTCCGGGTCCTTCGCCATCCCCGGTACGTTCGACGTCTCCGGTTCGGCTCAGAGCGGCTCCTCTATCATCCTCTCGATATTGTCGACTCCCTGGATAGTCCTCGAGAACGGCGCGATCTTCGCCGCGCTAGCCCTCACCGGGCTCGCGTTCGGGAGCTTCGCCGGCGAGACCCCCTACGGGATCTTCAGGAGCGCGTTCGATTCGTTCATGGAGGGGCGTGACGGAGGTGAGAACGCCATCGAAGGTGACGACCCGGAAGCAGTGGGTGCCACGGTGAGCGGCAGACGAACGGACAGCGATAATCAGCCAGTCCGTCTTCTTTCTTCCTAACGTCTCTCGGCCGTCCGAGCTGGCCACGCCGACCACGGGGAAGTAGACGCTGCCGCTTAGAAGGGGGTACGGACAGGCAGACTCCGTCTCATTCCCTTGGCTCATCCGGAAAGCCGTATTACGGGGCGCGCCCTCGCTGAATCTGGTCGCTTTGAAGACGCCAACCAAGCTGGTCCTGGTCATCCTAGCGGCGTGCGTGGTCCTGGCGCTGTTCCTGCTCCCGGTGGTGAGCATCGCGGTGGCCAGCACGGTCATCTGTCCCAACAGCCCGTCGTCCATGTGCGTGGTGTCGGATACGCACGCCCAGGCTTCTATGATGTACGCCTACTTCGGCGTGGGCCTGGTAGGGGTCCCGAACGCGTCAGGCGGGCACGCGTACTGCCTGATGTACGGCAACCCCGGGACCATGTGCGGCCTCCGGATGCAGCGGATGAACCAGATGATGACGCCCTGACGCCCGTGTGAGCCTTGGTCGACCGCCTTACCCTGCGTCGCTCCAAGGTTGATATGGGATCGTTGGACATGATGGTGATGGGATAAGATGGACATCAAACGAAGCGGCTCGCGGCCCTCCACCAGGGGGTCGCCCGATTACTTCACCGGCTCCGTGCGCATCGACCCCCTCTTCCAGGCTGACGAGCCGGCGAGGGCGGTCGGCGCCAGCGTCACCTTCGAGCCCGGCGCCCGCACGTCATGGCACATCCACCCGCTGGGCCAGACCCTAGTCGTGACGTCCGGCTGCGGCCTGGTGCAGCGCTGGGGCGGACCCGTCGAGGAGATCCGGCCCGGGGACGTGGTCTGGATCCCGCCGGGAGAGAAGCACTGGCACGGGGCCAGGCCATCGACCGCCATGACCCACACGGCCATCCAGGAGCAGCTGGACGGCAGGACCGCCGACTGGATGGAGAAGGTCAGCGACGAGCAGTACCTGGGGACCGGTGAGGGAGCCCTTTGAAGGCCGCCATGACCGTCCCTCTAGCATCGTAGAAGACCACCTAGGGATGTGACCTCGGGAGACCGAATCCGAGTCGAGGATCTACAGAGGGACTTCGACGTACACATCGCGCTTTGTGTAGTAGGACTCGGACCACGTGGACTTGTACTTGGCCCTGAACCGGTCGAGGACGCCCTCCACCCGTTCTGGGTCCCTCACTATAGTCGCCTTGAACGTGGCTCCGGTCCCTCCGGCTTTGAGCTCTATTTGAGGGTCCTTCACCAGGTTCTTGAACCAGGGGCTGTCGGTCCCCTTCATCGGGACGAGCGTCACCTTCGCGCCGTCGACGACGAACCACACCGGGGCCGAGACCTTCCTCTTCGACTTGCGCCCCGTCACCGCTATGCTCACCTCGTTGGATCGTTCCAGTTTCCTGAGGAGACCTTCTCGGTCGGGGGAGTCCTTCATCTGGCAGACGGTCGGAATCGGTCGCAGGGGCTTATAGTCGTTTGTGTGGGTGGGGCCGAGTCGATGTTCGCAGAGGCCGGGTTCCGCCCACTGTGCGCCCTCGGGGACGAGTAAGGTGGCGATGTGGAGGACCGTCTGGGGCCGGTGATGACGTTTGGCATCCTTCGGCAGTTCCTTGGGTCTTGGTCTGTGATTGCTTTTCCTTCCTTTCTCCCCTTTCCTTCCCTAGGGTTTGTTGGCGCGCATCTCCCTGGAGACGTCCAGGTCGCGCGCGACGCCGCGCTCCTCGAGGCCGGAGACGACCCCCGTGTAATCGGCTTCGGGACGATTCTGGCTCATCTTCCGCTTCCCCTCCATCTTGGTGATCGGGAGCTCGAACCCGACTATGGTCTTGAGCTGGGCCTCGATGTACTCGGCCGGCGCGTCCCGGACCTCCCAGGGGTCGTCGACCCCCGATTCATGGTGCCTCGTCAGCCTGGTCACGGCGTCCTTCAGGCGCTCCGAGTCGTCGAAGAAGGTGATGGGCCCCCGGGCGTGGACGGCCACATAGTTCCAGGTCGGGACCACCCTGCCGTCTCCCTGCTTCTTCGTCTCATACCATCTGGGTGTTATGTAGGCGTCGGGCCCCAAGAACATCACTAGCGCCTCGCTCCCGGCCATGGTGTCGCGCCACTGCGCGTTCCCCCGAGCTATGTGCCCGAACAGCGTGCCTCGTTCCCCCTTCTCCGGGTCGAGCATGACAGGTATGTGGCTCGCCATGATGCCAGAGGCCTTGGTGGTCGTAACCAGGGTGCCGAAGCCTATCTCCTTGATCTCGGCATGAAGGAGTTCGAGCCGATCTTCCTTGAACCATTTCGGGTTGTACAATCTGCTATCTCAGGACAACGGGACAGCCCACGCCGCTCGTAATAAGGCTCATGTCATGATCCAGCCGTCACCGATCATCAAGTGTAGTTCAGGCAGCCGTCAGGTTTGCATGGTTACCCGTCGGCCCAGCCACCCCTGGACTTCCACTGGAAACCTGAAGATGATCGAAAAATATTTCATATTTTGATATACTAAAGATGCTCGCTCTTGGATGGAATCCTTTCTTGATAATACTAATCATCCAATTCTTGTGAGCTTTGCGCGAGTTGGTGTCCCTTTGCCGCCAAGGAGGCCCAAAACAAGCTCCATTGGAAACCAAGGGGTGTGTGGGATCCAGTGAACTCCAGTGAACCAACCACCAACCAGACCTGATATCTACCCCTTCCAGGCAAAAGGGCCACATTTCACACCCATCAACACTTTCCACCCATCCGACACCCCTGTGTTTCCATTGGAACCGGTGGACTACTCAAAGCCGCCGTGCCCTCTGTGAACCCCTGTGAACCCATGAGATCGTATCGCTGGGTGGTCAACACAAGTTTGCACCATGTTCACAACTTCACACCAACGGTCCATTTATCGGGTCCCGTGAGGGCTGTCCCCTGTAGGGCCTTGCGAAAACGGGTCAAGGTAGAGTTTCAGGATGAAAAGGGGACGAAGTATAGCCTCGCCGTAGAGGGACGCATATCACGGGAGAAGGTCCTCAAGATCATGGACCTCATGGAGATAGTTGAGGGCAGCGACGGCATAGAGGAGCCGGCGCCCAACGAGTCCAGCACCTTCGGCCGCGTCTTCAAGATCATCGAGACGTCGTACCTGGGGAAGGAGTTCTCATCGGCCGACATCGCCAGGGATTATGAGGAGATGCACGGTGAGCCCATACCCCTCTCGACGGTCTCGACGTACCTGTCGCGGTTCACGGAGAAGGGGTCGCTCCAGAGGCAGAAGTTCGGCAACTCGTGGGTGTATCGTCGGGTGCACCTGTCGGCGAACCAGGTCTCATCCCTCAGGTAGCGGACGGTAAAGGAAGGTAGACTCCGACGCCTCCCTAGCATATCGGCCGGGTGGAACACCGACCACCTTACCGGCCCGTCGACCGAAAGAGGTAGGGGAGTAAACCACACCATACGCATCATCCAGGCCTTTTCCATTGCTCGGCGAGAACCCTCTCCCGCCGACATCGGGCGCCGATTTGCCTATCCTAACCGGCCCGTGGGCGCCACGCGACGCCGGATCAGAAGGTAGGAAGCCGCGAGGAGTACCGTGAAGACGGCCGCCATGGCGAACTGATAGGGGAACTCCGGCACCCCTCCTCCACCCGAGCTGGACGTGGAGGTCTGGGTCGTAGTCGTCGTACTCGACGTGGTGCTGGATGTGGTGGTGCTGGAGGTTGATGTAGAGTTCGATGTGGTTGTGGAAGACGTCGTCGAGGTCGGAGTCGTGGTCGAGCTCGAGACCGTGGAAGAAGTGGAGATCGAGGAAGCGGAGATCACCGATACCGTCTTGTCATTTTCGTTCGCGGTGAAGATCTCGCCCTTCCCGGAGTCGTAGGCTACGTCGGACGGGGTACTTCCCACGGTCAAGGAGACGTTCGCGACGATCTTGTCGGTGCTGTCCGATATCAGGGAGACGGCGTCCGAGCCGGGGATGGCTACGATGACCTGACCATCAGTGGGGTCATAGGCCGCTCCATTGGGCGAGTTCCCCAGGTTGATTGTCGCGACCACCTTGTTCGTCGCGTCGGATATCACCGAGGCGGCCTCAGACGCGCCGTTGGCGACGAAGACCTCTCCCTTGGCCGGGTCGAAGACGGCGCCGTTGGGGGAGCTTCCCACCGTCACGCTGGCTACGACCAAGTTGCTGCTGTCGGATATCACCGAGACGGCGTTCAGGCCCTCGTCATCAACGAAGATTTCTCCCTTGGCGGCGTCATAAGCCATGTCGTGAGGCGCTGCTCCCGCGGGCAAGTTGATGGTCGCGACGACCTTGTTCGTCGCGTCGGATATCACCGAGACGGTGTTGGACGTGTCGCTCCCCACGAAGACCTCACCCTTCCCCGAGTCGTAGGCCATTCCGTAGGGCGTGTATCCCACCGCCACCGTGGAGACGACCTTGTTCGTCGCGTCAGATATCACGTAGACCGTCTCGGGTAGGCTGTCTACGAAGACCTCGCCCTTGGCGGAGTCGTAGACGATGCTGTTCGCCGCGACCCCCGCGCTCACGTTGGCTACGACCTTATCGGTCACGTCGGATATGACCGAGACAAAGGCGCTGCCGGAGTTGGCCACGAAGACCTCCCCCTTCGCTGAATCATAGGTCAGGGCATAGGGTAGGGACCCCACCGGCACTGTGGCGACGACCGTCTGAGCGTGAGCTGACGAATCGACCAGGGCGGGGCTGAAGACCAGGAGGGCGAAGAGGGTCAACACTACCGTCTTGTTGCTGAAACGATGACGCAAATCAGGCACGATTAGACGTACGTCAAGTGGGGTGTTAGTTAGGGTTTCGGTGGCCGCAGCGGACGCGTCGGGCAGGCGACGAGGCGGACCAGACGAGAGGCCTCCCTCCCCCCAAGGAATGGTTCGTCCAATCTAATCCGTCCCGCTCGAGGAACGTCGTGCTGGCGACAATCTTCTTATCCACCCGGAACCCTACCGCGACCGATTGCCGAAGACGAAAGGCCGCAGCGACGACCGTAGCAAGAACTCCTATTCCGTTCGGTACAGATTCAGCCAGCCCTTCGACTTCCCGGCCGTCGCCGCTTACCGGTGGTGCACGGACTACCAGCCCGACGACTGGGCCCTGATGGGGGAGGAGGGGACCCGCAAGATCGAGCACATAAACGAGGACACGCTGATACTCACCGACACCGTCACCGCCGGGAAGGACGGCCCGGTCACCAAGGAGCGGCTGGTCCGGCTCAACCCCGAGCGCTTGGCCTGGACGAACACCCACCTGGCGGGCCCGAACAAGCACTCGCAGTTCTGGTACCAGATAGTCGAAGGGGAGGGCCGGGGGAAGAAAAGGCAAGGGTCCCGGCTGGAGTTCACCGGGCTCCAGGTCTATCACGGGGGCGCGCCTCCTTCACCCGAGAAGCTCGCCAAGATGGCGGACCGGCTCGTCATCGTCGACTCGGGGGCGTGGAAGCTGCTCGCCGAGGAGATGAGGAAGGACCTCGGCAAGCAAGACGGATGATGCCGCACGACCGGCGGACGGATACATAGGCAATTCCATACCCACGATCGCATCCTGCGCCGGCATAGAGGAATCTATCAGAACAATAATTCAATACGATTATCTTCGAGCATCGAACCCCCGGGCACGAGGATGGCGGTCCGACTTGCCGATCTCGAGGTATACCGAAAGGGTCACAGCACGCGCTCGAAACGACGCCGTCCCGGCTGACTCCAGACTGATGCGCTCGATCCTGCTCGCACTAGGCGACGCATACTCTCGGGACATACTCGGTTCGGTCATGACCGAGGGGAAGACCGTCGACGAGATTGCCGCCGAGACCGGCATACCCAGGAGCTCGTGCTACAAGAGGGTCCAGCAACTGGTGGGCAAGCGCCTGCTCTTCCGCGAGACCTTCCGCTTCACGCGCGCCGGGAAGAAGCACGCGGTCTACAGGGCGCGATTCTTCAGCTTCACCGTCCGGCTAGACTCGGGGAACGTCGAGCTGGAGATTAGGTCCGAGGAACTTGCCCTCCCGAGCCCGTCTCTCGCCCGCGAATGGTGAGCGGAGCGGTCGCCGCCGCCCGTCGGAGGAGGCTCTAGGCCCGCGCCACAGGTCCGGTGTCCTCTACCTCGAGCGGGAGCGGCGGGTTCCTCACATATGACAGCGCCAGCGCGGCCATGCCGATGAGGGAGCTCGTCACGGCCTCTGATAGCATGCCGAACGCAATCCCGAGCCAGAAGACGCCGTCGAGGGAGCCGATGGACGACCCGAGGAGGGGCGTCGAGAAGACGTAGGCGAGGTAGCCGAGGGCCGAACCGAAGATGAGGAACGGGACCGGGCCGAGGTAGCCCCTGCGGAAGAGGCGACCCGTCTGCCTCCCGTACCAGTACAGCACGAGGAAGAAGAGGCAGGGACGGATGAGGAAGCCCGAGAAGCTCTCTATCTCGCCGAGCACGATCAGGGAGTTGGGGTTGACAACGTTGGCCAGTCGCTGGACCACCTGCACGCCGAACTCGAACTCGAACAGGTTGGCGAGGACTGAGAAGGCGAAAGCGAAGAGTCCGATGACGACGAAGTAGAAGGAAGAAGAAGAGGCCTGCTCCGGTTCGCCGGTCGGCTGCGTCACGCTCGCCCGCTGGCCGCTCTCATCGTTCGAGAGGTTAAACATGTTGCCCGCCTCCCTACGTGCCAAATCTTCGTCGTCCGAGCAAGCCGCATCACGACACCGCTCATAGAGGACGAAGTGACATCCGCGAAGCCCTGAAGCAGCTCGACACCAGGGAGCGGCGCGACGATGGTTCGCCGTCGCGCCGACTAAGGACCGGCGCCAGGCTGGAACGAGGGTCTGGCATCCATTCGGACAAAACTATTAATCAGAAATCGGTCCGTCAAGGGAGACGAACAGCTATGATCGGTCGTCGCCAGGGAATCGGGGCGATTCCGCTATTCGTGGCCGTGGTCACCCTTCTGGCCGTTGGCACGATTGGCGTGGCGATGATAGGCTCTTCATCCAATCAGGCGACTACCACCATAACTTCCTCGTCTACAACTTCGTCTTCTACCACACAAAAGACCACCCTCTCTTCCACCTCTTCCACCTCCACCTCTTCCACCTCCACCTCCTCCACCTCCTCCACCTCTTCCACCTCCACGAGCCAACAGTCGACGCAGTGCGTAATCACGGGCCAGCCGGGACCGTTCTTCCTCAGGATAGTCTCCGACTCTGATCAGGCGCCCATCACGGGAGCGCAGGTCACCGCCACAAACCAGCCGGCATACTGCGGGAACGACTTCGGGTCGTCGCCGGGGACCGATCAAACCTCATTGGTATTCACGACCAACAACACGGAATGGTACTCGCTGCCCAGCGGGAACGACGAGGGCTACTCGTTCGTCGTCAGATACTCAGACCAGAGCTACAACTTCACTGCAAATCTCAGGCCGCTCTCCGTGACCTGCGCGACGCTCCTCATCCCCTCCGGGAAGACCAGCGTCACGATTGCCGAGTTCCAGACCAATTGCCCCTCAGGGACCACGAGCGCAACCTCGACCCCCGACCCGAACGGCCTCCAACTGCTTCTCTCAATCGACGCGGACCAGGTCAACGCGGGTGCGACCGTACAGGTGAACGTCAGCGAGTTCAACACCCTCGGCCATGTGAACAACGTCACAGGATCGAGCGACTGGAAGGTGCAGGCCGCGCTCAGCTCCTGCCCGAACACGAACGCACAGCCCTTCGGAATCGCCCTCTACAAAGGTCACTACACCGCCGAGAACGTGTCACAGGGCACTCAGCTGCAGGTCTTCCCTTCGACCGTGTGCCCGATGTTCATGAGGTACGTCTCCGGGTACCTCTTCCAGCCCGATAGCGACCTGGCGACCATCCTGCCCGGCTCGGGATCGACACAGATGGTCGCGACCATAGACCTGGTGAATGGGACCAGCACCGCCATCGTCTCTTCTCCGCTCGCCTCCGGGCAATCGACGCCCCTGGCCCCCGGGTCGTATACCGTCGTCGCGGCCGACGAATGGGGCGGCACCGTCTTCCTCTATTTCCAAGTCAACGCCTCCCCCTCTGCCTGACTCCCTCTTCGGGCGAGGAGGGGAGATATGAAACCGGATGTAAGCGCGACCGTTTGCAGGCGGTGAACCGGCGGCAAGAGCAGAGCGAGGGGAAGGCCCCCCGAGCAGGGAGAAGCACTGACCGTGTGGGGATATCGGATCGGCTCGCTGGTTACTTCGGCCTGGGTTCGACGTCCAGCTTCAACCTGAGCTTGACCAACTCCTCTCGCAGGAGGTTCAGCTCTTCCATGCGAGTGAGCGGTTCCGCCTTGGCTTCCTTTTCAGCGGCCCCTGGCTTACCCGCCCCGGCCGAGCCTTTCCCGACCCGTTTGGCCTTGACGCCGCCATCGTCCTCCACGGCTTCCTCCGCCTCCTCGGTCTTCAGGCTGCGGGCCGTCTTCTTGGGAGTGATGCTCGCGGTCTCCTCGGTCATCTTCTCGGCGGCCGCCTCCTGCTCGCCCTGCACCCCTCTTTCTTCGCCCTGCTTTGTCTCCAGGTCCTTCACCTTGATGACGCCCCTTGGCTTTGCTTCGGGGGGTAGCGGCAACCCGATCGGCGCCAAGGGCTCGTCCTCCTCCTTCTTCTTGGAGACGGCTGGCGACTGCGCCTGCGGCGCGGGGGTGGTAGAGGGAGCGGTAGCAGCTCGAGCAGCGATGGGGGCGCTCATCGAGTGGTTGATGTTCTCCAGCATCGAGAGCTGGACCGCCTGGATGGAGCGCAGCTGGGTCTCGATCTTCGTGAGCGACTCCTTCAGCTCGACTATCTCCTCGACTTCCGTCCGGTTCGCCGGTGCTGCGGCCGGGACCGGCGGCGCGGCTACCGCTGTGGGCTCCGGTGCGGGGGGGACGACGGGTGCGACAGCCACGACAGGAGTAGGAGCAGGGAGAGGAGCGACTTGGGGCGCCGGCTCGGGCGCGGCGATCGGCGTCGGAGGCGCTCCGACTTTGGGCACGTTCGGCGAGTTCTCGCCGACCGCCACCTGAGCCGTCCTCCCGGACCTCACGTAGACTATGACCGGGACGACCATCACGGCGAAGATGACGGGAAGGAGGTAGTGGTTGACCCCGGGGGCTGCCGACCCGATGATCAGCACCGCCAGTCCCATGGCCGCGACCGCGCCGACCGTCGCAATCAGGTCGAGATTGATCGGTATACGATGCGGCATATGCGGCAGGTGCGGAAGACGCATCTAGGCCCACTCCTCCACCGGTGTCATGTCGCGCCCCAACCGGGGACCAAACAGGCCTTGAAAAGCGTGATTTGCCCGGGGCATCACCCTCTTCCTCCTGCTGCGCTCGGCGGTCATGTTATCGTCGTGCTCCCGAGGTGCATGTTGGAGAACTGAGCAAGCAGGGCGTCGGCTCCAAACGACGTGAGGGCGACGATGACCCCCGTGGCCACCAGGAGAAGGCCGAGGTTGTACGGAAAGTCGAACTCGGACTGCCCCTCTACGATGGAGATGCCGACCGCGGACCCGGCGATGCAGGAGGCGATTATCGCGAGAGAGTAGTAGGAGACCAGGACCGGGTCGATTGGCCTGAGGAGGACGATGTACTGGGCCGCCTGCTGGGCTATCAGGCTGAATATCACCACGATCGCCTGGACGAACATGAGCACGGCGGCGAAGCAGAGCTGGAGCGGTATGATCATGGCCTTGAGGAACCCGCTGACCTGGTCCCTCTTCGCCCTGCGGCTCTGGGCGGCATTGAACGACGAGAATATCTCCTCCGACGAGCGCGCCGCGCTCGCGCCCAGGGCCAACGAGTCCCGGAGCGCCTCCGTGTGATACTGGATGAGGTAGCTCCCGCACTCCTCGGAGAAGCACTTCCAGGCCGTGTCCGAGGTCATCCCGCCCTCGAGCCTGGCCAGCATGTTGTAGATGTTCTCGTCCAGGGCCCCGTAGTCTCCGTGCGTGAGTATCTTGATCGACTCCTTCGCCGAGGCCGTTACGGCGTAAGCCTCGCCGAAGTTCTTGATGAAGGCCGAGTACTGCTCCTCGCTGCGAGCCACCTGCGCCACCCTCCTCTTCGCGGCCCTCCCCACCAGCAGGAGCGGGACGCCGGCCACGGCCATCGGGACGCCTATCGCAACCGCAAGGTTCGCGCTCACGGGCGTATGGAGGAGGACCGCCGGGAGCCCGAACCCCATGCAGCCGCAGACTATCAACAAGGGCTTGTTGAGAGCGTGGAACCTGTGGAGGTTGAACGGCATGTACTCGCTCTTGATCAGCACGCGCTCCCGCGGAGTGAACATCCGGATCAGGATGACCATCGTGCAGACGATCGCCGCCACTGACGATGCGGTGGTGATGAGCACCGTGGTCGGGTTGCCCAGCCCGACGGTCATGCTGGATATCAGCATCGAGACGGCCATGAAAGAGATGGACGAGACGAGGGCGGAGAACATCTCCGAGACCATCCTGAGCCTTTCGATGATCCGGTTGTAGTTCGCCTCGAACTGGATCATGTACCTGGTCGCCTGGACCCGGTTGAACTCTCTGAGCCTCACCCCGGCGGAGATGGCCTGGGCGAGCTTCTCCAGGAACTGCTTGAACTCGGACTTGACGAGCCCCTTCGACATGATGGTCGTCGCGTCCTCCACCTTGTAGTTCCACTGGAGCACCAGCGTCCGCATCCTCAGGTAGACCTGGTAGATGTAGCCCCGCTGGCTCATCAGCGAGATCCCCTTCACAAAGTCCGAGGCGGTCAGGTCAACGTCCTTCACGCAGTTGAGCAGGAGCATGAACGCGTTGAACTCGAGCTCGGGGCTCTTGCTAAGACGGATCGGCTTGATGGCGAACTCGTCCTCCTCCTTCTCCTTCCCCTTCGACTGCGCCTCCCGGGGCTGCTTCTCCTCGGCCTGTCGCGGGGCGGCCTTCTGCTGCTCGGCGGGGACCTGCTGCGTCATGCGAGATCCACCCGGGTACCCGGAGACAGCTCAACGCGGATCGAGGGGGCCATCTCCATATCACTGCTTCAATTTCTTCAGCATGGCCTCGGTCCCCATGCTGTTGATCTTGTTCATGTAGCCCCAGACGTCATAGTAGTCGAAGACCTTCTTCTGGGCCAGCAGCCTCAGGATCTCGGCCCTGTTCTCGACCTCAAGGTAGATGTCCTTGATCCTCTTCCTCTGTATGCCCCGCAGAGGCGCGATCTTCTCCTCGAGGACGTAGCTCGACCCCATCCCCCGGAACTCGTGGGTGTCGGTGATGGGGTCCCAGGCGAAGAGCTCGATGAAGTTGTAGGCCTGCTCGGTCGGGTCGAAGCCGATGATCTCGTTGATGCTCGTCACGCGCCTCTCGTTCTTGCCCGTCTTGGGGACGCGTACGAGGTTCTGGAAGACGACGCTGTTGAGCAGGTCCACGTACGTCTTCGGGACCTCGATGGGGTATCCGGTGAGCCTCTGGACGAGCTTCATCACCGACGAGGCGTGGAAGGTCGCCATGACGCCGTGGCCCGTCTGCATCGCCTGGAAGGCGATCAGCCCCTCCTTGCCCCTGATCTCCCCGACCACGATGTAGTTCGGCCTCTGCCTGAG
>JBEKTS010000011.1:0-32753 GCA_049515775.1 Nitrososphaerales archaeon
AGCCTCTCGAAGGGGATGAAGCAGAAGGTCGCGCTCATAGCGGCGGCCATACACGACCCCCAGGTGATGGTCCTGGACGAGCCGCTCACGGCGCTCGACCCGAAGACCCAGATCTTCGTGAACGGCTGGATCCTCTCCCAGGGCAAGTCGGGAAAGACCGTCCTCCTCTCGACGCACAACCTCGAGGTGGTCCAGGACTACGCGACTAAGATCGCCATAATCGACAGGGGCTCCATAATAGCTGTCGGGGACCTCCAAGCGCTGAGGAAGATGGCGGACGCGGGCAAGGATGCCAGATTGGACGAGGTCTTCCTGAAGCTCACAGAGGAGTCCGCCTGACCGGGTAGGAGCTGGCGTGGGAATCCTCAATCCATGGAAGACGATAGCGCTCCTCGTCCAGTACTGGATCAAGGGCAGGTTCACCAGGGCGGCCGCGCTGGCCATCCTGCTGGGGGAAGGCTTCTCCGTGGTAGCCGTGCTCTTCGTGGGGTCGACGTTCCTCTCGTTCTCCAACCGTTTCGGCCTGGGCGAAGGGCTCTCCGACGTCGGTCTGAGCCTCCTGCTCGCGCTCTTCCTCGTCGGCCTGATACAGAGCGGGTTCAACGGGAGCGGCCTGCCCGTCAGGACGGCGGACGTGGACTACGTCTTCACCTCTCCCGTGCGGCCCAGGGAGGTCTTCGCCGCGAAGGTGCTGATGAACTCGTTCACGACGGTGCTTCTCTCGTTCCCGCCGGTGCTGGCCCTCTACTTCCGGTTCTCGCTCACGTACGGCACGCCGCTCCTCGACGCCGTCCTGGCAGGCGCGGTGACGCTGGTCTTCCTGGTGATGGGGCTCCTCCTCAGCGCAGACATCACCCTCTCGCTCGCGTCCAGCATCGCCCCGAGCGTCAGGATCATCAGGAACGTACTGGTGACCCTCGTAGTCGCGCTGAGCCTGGTCCCCATAACGCTCCTCATCCCTGGCGCCCCACCCTCCATCGGCGTCCTGACCCAGGTCCTCCCGAGCGGGCTCGCGGCGGGTCTCAGCGTGGGGCTGGTGAACGGGTCGGCCTTCGGAGCGACACAGGCTTTCGACCTGCTGCTCCTCCTCGCCTGGTTCGCCGCCTTCCTCCTCGTGGGCTTCCGGATGTCGAAGAACCACTTCTACGAGGTGCTGCAGGTGACGGACTCCGAGAGGGCGAGGGACGAGCTGGGCAGGGTGACCACCCGGCTCGACACGGCGGGTAGGTCGGTCTGGTCCGTTGTGCGGCAGAAGGAGGGGCTGGTGATGGTCAGGACGAAGGAGAGGAGGGCCCTGCTGATCAACGCGCTCTTCCTCTCGGGCTTCGTGGTGATATACTCGCTATCGGGCGTCTTCCAGTCGTCTCCCACATCCTTCCTCTTCATACTCTTCATAATCGGCTCGTTCGGGGGCGGCACCGCCACGAGGTGGCTCGAGAAGGAGAGGCTCTGGATCATAAAGACCTCCGACCTGGACCTGCGCCGGTACGTCAGGCAGATCTACAGGGCCAGGGTCGCTCCACTGCTGCTCGTCCTGACGCCCGTGACGGTCGCCGTCGGTGTCCCGCTCATCATCAGCGAGGCCGGGAGGGATAGCTCGCTGATTGGGATACTCCTCGCCCTCCCCGGCGCGCTCGAGGTCGCCGCGATAACCATGGGCGGAGGGATGTACTTCGCGGCGAGGTACGGGCAGAGCACCACCGACGAGATACTCGCCTCTCAGGGGCAGGACCTGACCGACATCAGGCGCTTCCTCTACCAGACGGTGATCAACCTCGCCCTGGTCGCGCCGATCATGGGCCTGGTCGTGAGCGCCGGGTTCTGGCTGGGTCTGCTCGACCTACCCGTCGCCGCGCTCGCGGTCGTCATGGTCGCGGTCTCCGTCGCCTACGCGTACGCGATCCTGACGGTGCTGCTGAACGCCGCAGGCGATTCGATTAGGAAGAGGGAGGATCTGTAGCCCGGGCGTTCGCGGTCTCCGACGGCGGCCTCACCGGTAGCGGACCTCGAAGTGGCCGTCGCCCTTCCTCTCCACGCTCTCCAGGGTTGGGATTCGCAGGCGGGCCTCCTGCCCCGTCATGACCGGGAACCCGTAATGCAGGTTCGTGTGCTTGAGCTCCCTGCCGTCCTCCCGCACCTTCTGGACGAACGCCAGGTGGTTGGAGATCCGTCGATCGTTGAACGCGTTCGAAGCGGCCGCCGCGGCCATCACCCTCTTGTCGAGTATGCCCTTGAAGCGGGAATCCAGCTCCACTCCGACGCTCCTCCTCCCCGCGGCCACGGCCGCGACCGTCGTCGTCCCGGTCCCCAGGAACGGGTCGAGCACCAGGTCCCTCTGGGCCGAGAACATGGAGATCAGCCTGTAGGGCAGCTCGAATGGGAAGGAGGCGGACCTCCCCCTGACGCTCTCCCTCCCGATGCGCTGCCTCTCCCCGTGGAGGCCCTCCCATATGTCCGAGAACCACAGGTTCCTCTCCTCCCAGAAGAACGCGGACTTCTGCCGCGCGAGCCGCCGCGCGGGCGTCGGCGCGCCCCGCTTCCCGGCCTTCCTCAGGATGAGGATGTACTCGTGCTCCTGGGTCACGTAGGCGGCGCCCGGGAGCATCCCAGACCCCATGAACTTCGTGGGCTTGTTCGACTCTTTCCTCCAGAGGATCTCCGGGAGCACCTCGTATCCCTGGCCGAGGCAGGCCGTCAGGATCCTCGCGTGGTTGGGGAAGACCCTGAACGAGTCGCCCACCCTCCTCGTCGCGTCCCCGACGTTGATGCACGCGATCCCTCCCGGCCGGAGCAGGCGGTGGGCCTCCCTCCAGACCGGGTCGAGCGACCGGTGCATCAGCTCGAACGCCCCGTCCCCGTCGCCCCTCGACAGGCGCTCGCCGATTCGCGGGTCCCGCCCGGCGAAGGTCTCGTCCCACATCTCGATCATCGGATACGGCGGCGAGGTGACCAGGAGGTCGACGCTCGAGGAGGCCATCCCGGCCAGCCTCTCTGCGGCGTCGCCGTAGAGGATCGAGTGGGACGTCTTCAAGCCCGAGACGACCGCACCACCGGCGGTCCACTAATTAACCGAGCAGCCAGCTAACGTCGGGTGATTACCCGGCGTGAGCCGCACTTTTATGCCCCGTGGCGCCTCACCCTGCCATCCCAGATGGCCAAGATCATCGAGGCGGAGAACCTGACGAAGGTCTACAAGGGGAGGGTGAAGGCGGTGGACGGCATCTCGTTCTCGGTCGAGGAGGGGGAGATCTTCGGGTTCCTCGGCCCCAACGGCGCCGGGAAGACGACGACCATCAAGATGCTGAACACCCTCGCCACCATAACCGCGGGGAGGGCGACCGTGGCCGGCCACGACGTCAGCAGGGACCCGGGGGCGGTCCGGGACGCCATAGGCGTCGTGCCCCAGGAGCTGACCGCGGACGACGAGCTCAACGGGGAGGAGAACCTCATGCTCGCCGCCAGGCTCCACCACGTGGGCAGGGACGACGCGCACAGGAGGACCGCAGAGCTGCTCAAGCTGGTCGACCTCGAGCAGGCCGCCAATAGGAAGGTCAGGACGTACTCGGGAGGGATGCGGAGGCGCCTCCAGCTGGCGATGGGGCTCGTCCACATGCCCAAGGTGCTCTTCCTCGACGAGCCCACCCTCGGGCTGGACATCCAGACGAGGGCGAAGATGTGGGACTACATCGGACGGCTCAACCGGGAGAGCGGGCTCACGGTCTTCATGACGACGCACTACCTGGAGGAGGCGGACTCCCTGTGCCACAGGGTCGCGATCATGGACAAGGGCGCCATAAGGATCTCGGGGACCCCGGCCGAGCTGAAGGAGAAGGTCGGAGGCGACATACTCACGCTGGAGCTCAGCACGGACGCCGCGGACCTCTCCGATTTCTTCAGGTCAGTCCCGGACGTCTCGGAGGTGACCCGGACCGGGCAGGTCTACAGGATCAAGCTGCCGAAGACCGAGGCGGCCCTCCCGGTAATCGTCGAGGGGGTCGTAAGGAAGGGCGTGCAGATCAGGTCGATATCCTTCACGAAGCCCACGCTCGACCAGGTCTTCCTTGAGGTCACAGGCAAGTCAATGCGCGACGAGGATGTCACCGAGTCGGATTCGGCGACGCAGAACTTCATGATGGAGAAGGCCAGGTGAATCGGGATGATAGACGAGACGCTGGTGCTGACGTCAAGGGCGCTCAAGAAGTGGATCAGGAACCCGGCCGCGGTCGTCCCGGGGCTCGTCACCGCCATCTTCTACATCGTGCTCTTCGGGAACTCGGTCAACCCGACCAACCTCGTCTCCGGCGGAGCCGGGGCGTCGGGGGTCCAGCAGGCCTTCGGAGGGGCGCCGACGTACATCTCGTACCTGGCCGCCGGGGTGATCTGCCTGATCCTTGTCTTCAACATGGCCTTCGGCGGGATAGACCTGGTACTGGACAGGCAGCTGGGGTTCCTCAGCACCCTCCTGACCTCCCCGATACCGAGGTCGGCGATATTCCTCTCGGGCGTGCTGCAGAACCTGGCGAAGGCGCTCCTCCTGGCGGTACTGACCTTCGCGATAGCCCTGGCGATACCGAACGGCCTGGAGCTCCCCTCGAGCTTCGGGGTCGTCGACTTCCTCGGGGTCTTCCTGACCTTCGGGCTCCTCGGCCTCGGCCTCTCCTCGGCCTTCACGGCGATCGCCCTGTCCGTCAAGAGCATCGACTCCCTCGTGGCCATCGTGAACTTCCTGACGCTGCCACTGATATTCATGAGCAACTCGCTCTTCCCGTCCGGCTCGTTCCCGCAGTGGCTGAAGGACATCGCCGACGTGAACCCGATCTCCAAGACCAACGAAGCGGCGAGGCTGCTCATCGTCAACGGCAGCCTCTCGAGCAGCCAGCTCTCCACTTTCGTGGGGGACCTGCTCTACCTGGTCGGGTTCGTGGTCGTCCTGGGGCTGATCGGCTACCTGGTGGCGCGGAGGGCGCTGAGCCCCCAGTGACCGGTCTCTGTCGGCCGACCGGCGGAGCGACGCCGGCTGCCGTCATCGGTCCGGCGGCATGAACTTGGCGATGCTGAACCCACCATCGACGAGGAGCGTCGCGCCGGTTATGAACGAGGCGTCGTCGGACGCCAGGAACGCGACGGCCCCGGCTACGTCGTCGGGCTTCCCGGCCCTGCGCACCAGCGTGTTCTCGACCGTCCAGGCCACGCCCTTGAGGTCGCTGTCTACCACCTTCATCATCCCCGTCCCGGCTATGTAGCCGGGCGCGACCGCGTTCACGTTTATGGTGGGGCCCAGCTCGACGGCCAGCGAGCGGGTCAGCTGCAGGACCCCTCCCTTGGAGGCGCCGTAGGCGGCGCGGCCGAGCTGCCCGATGAACCCGCTCATCGAGCCGACGTTGACCACCTTCCCCCCGCCCCGCTCGAGCATCTGCGGCGCGACGGCCCTGGCGAGGTAGAACATCCCGCTCAGGTTGACCGCTATCGTCCTCTGCCACTCCTCGTCGGTCGTCTCGAGGACCTTCCTGACGTACCTGATCCCGGCGTTGTTCACCAGGACGTCTATCGGCCCGAGCCTCGAGACCACCTCCGCGACCGCCCCCCTCACGTCCTCGGAGTTCGAGACGTCGGCGCTGACGGCGTGGCCCTCCTCGCCGCCGGCCTCGGTCGCCATCCGGACGGTCTCCCGGGCGTTGGCGCCGTCGAGGTCGAGGACGCCGACCTTCGCACCCTCTCTGGCGAACCTGAGTGCTATGGCGCGCCCGATGCCGTACCCGGCGCCGGTGACCAGCACCGTCTTACCCTCGAATCTTCGCAGGTCCATCTGCCAAGGTCGGGGCGCCGCGGCTAATAAGCGCGGGAGCGCTCCAAGGCTTATAACGCAAACCCGCCTCCTCCCGCAGACCCATGGCACCACCCATCCTGAGACGGAACAAGCTCCGGGAGCTCCTGCGGCAGGGCAAGCCGACGCTGGGGACGCACATCCACAGCTCCTGGCCGGGGGTGATGGAGGTGGTCGGGAACTCGGAGACGATGGACTACGTCGAGTTCAGCTCCGTCTACGCCCCCTTTGACCTCTACGCGCTCGAGAACCTCGCCAGGGCCTCGGAGCTCTACGACATGTCCACGATGATAAAGATCGACCCGGTCCCCAGCTACTTCCTGGCCCAGAGGGCGCTGGGCGCCGGCTTCCAGAACGTCCTCTTCTCCGACTTTCGCACGACCGAGGAGGTCGAGGGCGCCCTCAAGGCCGTGCGGCCCGAGCCAGACGGGATGAACGGATGCTGGATGCACAGGATCGAGGGCTACTCCATCGAGAACGGGAGCAAGGGCTTCGTCCGCTACGCCAAGGACGTGGTGATCGCCGTGATGATAGAGAAGAAGCCGCTCTACGACAGGCTCGAGGACGTCCTGAACATGGCGGACGTCGACATGATACAGTTCGGGCCCTGCGACTACGCCATGTCGATCGGCCTCGCAGGGGAGTTCTCCCACCCCAAGGTGCGAGAGGCCGAGGAGCGCACGATCAAGCTCTCGCTCAAGTACGACAAGCACCCCCGCGCCGAGCTGGGCTCGAACTACACCACGGGGCAGGCCGGGTTCGAGAAGACCCTCAAGAGATACTCAGACCTAGGCGTAACCGACTACTGCATCGGGTTCGACGTCTCGATCCTGCTCGACTGGATGAGGGCCTACGGCGGGCTGACGAGGAAGGCGCTGAAGATGGACTGAGCAGCCCCCGCGCGGCGCGCGGGGGCGGGCGCGTCCCGGCCGCGGGACCAAGCTCATATCGGCAGCCGCCCATGGTGGGCGCGTGGAGGACAGGCTGCTCAACCGGGACGGAAGGCTGCTCGTCTCGTACATCCTCCTCAACTCGATCCCCGTCGGCTACATGAACGTCGTCCCGCTGGTCTACCTGGCGGAGATCGGCTACGACCCCTCCGTGATCGGCGCCATCTACGGGGCGAGCGCGCTCGCCAACACCGTGGCGCTGATCCCCTTCGGATTCCTCGCTGACAGGTACGCGAGGAAGTGGTTCGTCCTGGTCGGGAGCCTGATCCCGTCCGTCTCGTTCGCGATCTTCGGGCTGACGCTCAATCCAGCGTGGCTGGTCTTCGCCGGCGCCCTGGGCGGGGTCGGGTTCGCCGGCGGGTTCGCGTTCGCGATCATCAACCCCGCCCTCATCCCCCTGATCGCCAACTCCTCGTCCCCCCGCAGGAGGACGGCCTTCTTCGGCGTGGCGCAGGGCACGTGGACGCTCGCGCTCAGCATAGGGGCGGTGCTGAGCGTCGTCCCCGGAGCCCTCGGGTACCTCCTCCACCAGGGCACGTCGGTCTCCCACTCGGAGTCGTACTTCCTCATGGCCGGGCTCATGGTCGTCTCGGTCGTCCCGCTGCTGGCCTACAGGGAGACGAGGGCGACCGCGACGACGGTGGTGGCGGCCTCCCGGGCCGACGATCTCCTCCCATACGTGACCAAGAGGCGCCTCGACCGGGTTCGGATCAGGCTCCCGGTGACGTCCTGGGGGAGGATACTCCGGTTCTCGGTCGTCTACGCGCTGACGGGGGTGGGCCTCGGAGTCCTGGTGCAGCTGCTCCCGACCTGGTTCGCGCTCAGGTTCGGGGTCTCGGAGGACGCCGTCGGGCTCTGGATCGGGCTCGCGAACGCGGTCTCGATAGTCGCCATCCCGATGATCCCGCGGCTCGCCAGGTGGCGGGGGACGTTGGCCTCGAGCGCCATCGCGGGCGTCGGGGCGACCGCCTTCCTGGCCGCGATGCCGTTCGCGGGCACCTTCGAGGGGGCCGCGAGCCTCTTCGTGGCCCGCAGCGTGCTCGAGGCCATGGGCTGGGCGATGCTGCTCTCGTACACGATGGGGGTCGTCACCGACGCGGAGCGGGCGACCACGACGGGCATCGCCTTCACCGCGTGGGGCGTCGGGGCGACGGTGGGGACCCTCGTCGGCGGGGAGCTGCTGGGCGCGGGCCTACTCTCCCTCCCCTTCGTGATCGGGGTGCTGGCCTACGTCGCCGGCTCGTGCGCGCTGCCGCTCTTCTTCGGCAGCTCCCGGCTCCCGGAGGAGGCGGTGAGCGGCCCTCGAGGGAGCACTGGGCCGGCCACGGATAAATAGAACGGAGCCGGGGTCCGGTCGTGCCCGAGAGCAAGAAGAGGATCGTGGCCACGGACCTGCCGATGACCGAGTCCCTGGCCAGTCGTGTCGCCGCGGCCGGAGGAGGCGGCTGGGTCGTAAGAGCCATCGACGAGCTGGACGGATCCGAGAAGAGGGAGGGCGTCGAGGTGGTCGTCCTCCTGGACAGCGGGAGGGTCAAGGACGCGCTCTTCCGGGAGATGCCCCGGATCAGGCTCCTCCAGTCGATGTCGGCCGGGGTCGACTTCATCGACACCTCGGTGATACCCCCGGCGGTCACGCTCTGCTCCAACGGCGGAGCGTTCGGGAAGCCCATAGCGGAGCACGTCTTCGGGATGGCGCTCCACCTGGCGAAGAACCTCTCGATCAACCACGAGCGACTGCGGGACGGCCTCTTCGAGGGTTATCCCGAGTCGACCTCCCTGGGAGGGAAGACCCTGGGCGCCATCGGCGCCGGCGGCATCGGGAGGGCCGTCGCCAGGGCCGCGAGGGGGTTCGAGATGCGGACCATAGGGATAAGCACGACCGGCCGTCCCGTCGAGGGGTTCGACGAGGTCTGGAAGATGGACCGCCTCGACGAGCTCCTGGGGCGGTCCGACGTCGTCGTCGTCTCCCTCCCCCTGAACAACCGCACGAGGCACCTCATCGACGCAAGGAGGCTGGCGCTCATGAAGGAGGACTGCATCCTGGTCAACGTCGCCCGCGGCGACATCATCGCCCAGGACGCCCTGTACTCGCACCTGAAGGCGCACCCGACGTTCAGGGCGGGGGTCGACGTCTGGTGGAAGTATCCCAGGAAGGGGGAGCGGTTCGCGCTCGACCTTCCGTTCTTCGAGCTGCCCAACTTCCTGGCCTCGCCGCACGCGGCCGACGCCGTCCCGGAGGCACTCGCGATGGGCCGGGAGCACGCCTTCTCCAACGTCATCCGCTATCTCGACGGGCTGCCGCCGGAGCGCGTCGTGGACCGGTCGGACTACGCCGGGTTCCGCCGGACGCCGGGACGCTAGGACGCCGGGGGTGAAAGAAGGGAGGGAGGAAGCGAGCCATGGAGGAGGAGATGCAGGCGCTCCTGGGCCTCTTCGAGAGGGAGGGGGTCGAGTTCAGGCTCTACGAGCACGGGCCCGTGCGCACCTCCGAGGAGGCCGCAAGGGTGCGCGGGGTGGAGCTGAGGTCCGGGGTGAAGGCCCTGCTGCTCAAGTCCGGCGACGGGCGATACCTGCTGGCCGACCTCGCCGCCGACCGCCGGGCGGACCTCTCCAGGCTGCGGGCCCTCGCCGGCGCCGGGGGGAGGCTGCGGCTGGCCTCCAGAGAGGAGGTGATCTCGGTGACGGGGTGCGAGCCAGGCTCCGTCCACCCCTTCGGGTCGCTCTTCGGGGTGCCGACCTACCTCGACCCCTCGGTCCTGGAGAACGAGTTCGTCGACTTCAACATCGGGCTCCTGACCAGGAGCGCACGGATTCGGAGCGGGGACCTGAAGAGGCTCCTGGGTGCCACCATCGCCGAGTTCGCCGAGCCCGCGGGACGGCCGGTCAGCCGGACCTCAGGATGACCTCCTCGGAGTTCAGCAGCCCCAGTCCGATCCAGATCAGCGGCGGGGGGAAGGCCAGGTTGACCGGGACCACCGCCTCCTCTCGTCCGTCGCGTCGTCCTCGGACAGCTCCGCGCGGGCGAGAGCCTTAATCAACCACCAGGACGCGGCGCCGCTGCGCGACCCGGCGAGACCTTGACGCACGCAGGCCAACCTCCTCCTCCTTCTCCGCACCTGACGAGAAGGTGCGGAGATTCGGACCTGGACGCGGTCCTCGAGATAGAGGAGGAGTCGTTCTCGGACCCCTACGACCGGGAGGTCTTCTCGAAGCTCCTCCGCTCCGAGCCAGGGGGGTTCATCGTGGCGGAGGGCGAGGGCGGCGTCGTGGTGGGATACGTGGCCTCCTCCTCGAGGTACGGGATGATAATCTCGCTGGCCGTCGCGACCGGCCATCGGAGGGCGGGGGTGGGCCGGACGCTGATGGAAGCGGCCCTCTCGTACCTTCGTGGGCGGACCGAGACCGTCTCCCTGCAGGTCAGGGTCGGCAACGCCGATGCGATCCGCCTCTACCGGAACCTGTCGTTCGTGGAGCGCGGGAGGGTGAAGCGCTACTATCCGGACGGCGAGGACGCGCTCGTCATGACCCTGACCCTCAGGCCGCCCGCTGAGCGGCGCTAGCTCGCTCGCTCACTCACGCGTCCGTGGAGGGGGGCGGGGGGACGTTCCCCGGGAGCGACCCGGACGTTGGGGTGTCGCTCCTCGCGGCCGACGGGATCCTGGCGTCGGCCATCTGCCTCTGGAGCACCTTGGACTTTCTGTAGTAGTACCAGAACGCGCAGAAGAACGCTACGGTGACAGCGACCCCGAATATCGTGACGTCGATTATCACGGAGATGAAGAAGACCACGACCACCAGCAGGATGGTGCGGACGGTATCTGTGAGGTTCGACGACCTGAACATGCTCTGTCGTCAGGCGATGGCTTTTCACTCTGTGTTAAGTCTTCGGGTGAGGCTCCGTGGGGACCCGGCTCAGCTTCTCGATGGCGTCGTAGGACCTGAGAGCGTCCTTCTCGTCGACCACTATTATCAGCTCCGGGACGCAGCTCATGAACTCGATCATGTTTATGCCGTTCATAGCGAGCTCGGTCGTGACCGTCGAGACGACGCCCGGGGTCGTGTTGGCGACCTCCGACATCGAAACGATGATCTCCGCGAGCCCCGTGACGACCCTCGGGATGTTCTTCTTGGGGATGATGCTCCTCATCTTCTCAAGGTTCTTCTCGTCGATGACGACGCGGATAGACTCGACGCCCGAGACGAGCCTGAAGGTCTCCCCCAGGCTGTAGTCGACCGTCGAGGCAAACCTCCCGAGCGCCGCGGTGATCTCGGGGTCGTTGAGTATCGAGAGGTCGACTATCTTGTTCCTCATCGTGAGCTTCTTGAAGAGGCGCCCCGTGCTCTCGTGGACCGAGAGCCTCTCCCTCACGTCGTAGCGCCTGATCGCGCCGATCACCGCCTCGATCGAGATGTCCTCGCCCTCGAGCGCGGCCTCCCTCTGGACATAGCGGGCCAGCGCCCGGACGTTGAGGAGGCCCCTGCCCAGGTCCTTCCTGATGGCCCCGTCGCTCTCGATTATCCTCCCGACGACGCTCGTGGTCTGTGGCAAAATAGTCATGTTTGTGCCAAAGGCGACGTATTTATCCTATCTGTGTCACAAGTCTTTTACGCCCTGCGGACCCGCTTGACCCAGATGGCCAACATCGCGGTCGACGCCCGAAGCAAGGAGCTCTCGACGTCCCAGCTGCGACGGTTCTACGAGCTCATGCTGCTGACCAGGACCTTCGACGTCCAGGCGGTGAACCTCCAGAGGCAGGGGAGGATCGGGTTCTACGTGACCTGCGAGGGGGAGGAGGCGTCCGAGGTCGGGAGCGCGCTCGCGCTCAGGCCCACCGACTGGATGTTCCCGGACTACCGGGCTTCCGGGATAATGATAGCGAGGGGGATGACCCTGGACGAGCTGCTCGCCCAGCTCATGGCCAACTCCCAGGACCACTCCAGGGGCCGGTCGATGCCCTCCCACTGGGGGAGCCGCGCCCTCAACGCCGTCCCTCCATCGTCCCCGCTCTGCACCCAGCTCCCGCACGCCGTGGGGGTCGGGCTGGCCGCGAAGATCAGGGGCGACGACGTCTGCTCGATCGCCTACTTCGGCGACGGAGGGACGTCGAGCAACGACTTCCACAGCGCGCTCAACTTCGCAGCCGTCTTCAAGACGCCCACCGTCTTCTTCTGCAGGAACAACGGCTACGCCATCTCGCTCCCCGTCTCGCAGCAGACCGCGACCGAGTCGCTCGCGATAAAGGCCGACGCCTACAACATCGAGGGCGTCAGGGTCGACGGCAACGACATCCTCGCCGTCCACGCTGTGACGAAGATGGCCCTGGAGAAGGCCAGGAGCGGAGGGGGTCCGACGCTGATAGAGGCGGTCACCTACAGGATGGGAGCCCACTCGACCTCGGACGACCCGTCGCGCTACAGGGACCCGCGGGAGGTCGAGCTGATGAGGTCGAAGGACCCGATCAAGAGGTTCGAGCAGCACCTGCGGGGGCTGGGGGTCTGGAGCGACGAGGACGAGGCGGACGCAAGGCGGACGGCCCACGACCAGGTGAAGGAGGCGATAGGCCGGGCGGAGAAGGTCCCGCACCCGGACGTCAGGAGCCTCTTCGAGGACGTCTACTCCGAGAAGACCCGGGACCTCGCGGCCGAGGCGGACGAGCTCTCCCTGGAGACCGGGGGGAGCTGAGGACGACGCAGAGGACGATCGTCCAGGCGATAAACTCCGCCCTCAGGGACGAGATGGAGAGGAGGGAGGAGGTCGTGGTCCTGGGCGAGGACATCGGAAGGAGCGGCGGGGTCTTCCGGGCCACCGAGGGCCTCTACTCCCAGTTCGGGCCGACCAGGGTGATGGACACGCCCCTCAACGAGAGCGGGGTGATAGGGGTCTCGATCGGGCTGGCGCTCTACGGGATGAGGCCGGTGGCCGAGATAGAGTTCCTCGACTTCGTCTATCCCGCCTTCGACCAGATAGTCTCCGAGCTCGCCAAGATGAGGTACCGGTCCGGCGGCGAGTACACGGCGCCCGTGGTCGTCAGGGCCCCCTACGGGGGCGGGATCAAGGGAGGGCCGTACCACTCCCAGAGCGCCGAGGCCTTCTTCGCGCACGTGCCCGGCCTCAAGGTCGTCGTCCCGTCGACCCCCTACGACGCCAAGGGCCTCCTGACTTCGGCGATGCGCGACGAGGACCCCATCATCTTCCTGGAGCCGAAGCGGCTCTACCGCTCCTTCCGCGACGAGGTCCCCGACGAGGAGTACACGGTCCCGATCGGGATGGCTCGGGTCGCCAGGGAGGGGCGGGACGTCTCGGTCTTCACCTACGGGTCGACGGTCCCCACGGTGCTGGAGGCCGCGACGAAGGCCTCCGAGGAGGGGATCGACGTCGAGGTCGTCGACCTGAGGACGCTCACCCCGCTCGACGTCGACGCGGTCATAGGCTCCGCCAAGAAGACCGGGAGGGTGGTCGTGGTCAACGAGGCCCCGAAGATCATGGGATACGGGGCCGAGATATCGGCGCTCCTGGCGGAGGAGGCGCTCGACTACCTAAAGGCGCCAATCGTCCGCGTGGGAGGGTTCGGGATACCGTTCCCCTACGTCCACGAGAACCTGTACATGCCCACCGTGCCCCGAGTGATGAAGGCGATCCACAAGGTCGTCGAGCACTGACCGGAGGACGGCGCCCGGCGGAAGGGTGACGGAAGGAAGGAGGAAGGAAGGAGAGAAACCCAAACTATTTACCACCCATGGGGCGCGAGCAGGCAGGAAACCGGCGTGCCCGACCACCCCCTGTCCACCCCGACCGCCACCAACCCTTCGTCGCCTGCCAGCCCGCCCTGGCTCGCCGAGTACGTCGGGGTCATAGACGCCCGGGTCTCGAGCCTGTTCGGCTCGGGGAGCTCCTCCCTCGAGACGGCCGTCAGGGGGGCCCTCCAGGGCGGGAAGAGGATCAGGGCGGTCCTGGCCCTCCTCTGGTGCGAGGCGGTCGCGGGCGGTTACGAGAAGGCCGTCCCCGTGGCGGTGGCCTACGAGCTGGCCCACGCGGCCGCTCTGGTGCAGGACGACATCCTGGACGACTCGGGGTTCAGGAGGGGCGAGCGGTCGATAGTCGGGAGGCACGGGCTGCAGTCGGCCATCCTGGCTTCCAACCTGCTGCTGGCCCAGGTCCCGCGGGAGATAGCGGGCTACGGCTCCAGCGACGCGGGGGGCGAGACCCTCAGGAGGCTCTTCGACCTGCTGGGCGAGTCGTTCGGGGCCGCCGTGCTCGGGGAGTTCCTCGACCTGGAGATGGCGGAGAGGGAGACGGTGGGCCGGGATGACTACGAGTACATGATCAAGATGAAGACGGGCGCTCTCGTGGCGGCATCCTCCGCGAGCGGCGTCGTCGTGGGCGGCGGGCTCGGGATGGAGGCGACGGTCAGGGCCGCCTACGGCTTCGGGGAGTGGCTGGGGATGGCCTACCAGGTCCACGACGACCTCCTCGACATAGTCGGGGACGAGGAGACGCTGGGCAAGCCCGTCTTCGCCGACATCAGGGGCGGCAAGAAGAACATAGTCCTGATCCACGCGCTGGAGAGGTCGTCGCAGGACGACCGGGCCTTCCTCCTGGGCCTCCTGGGCAGGAGGGGGGCCGGGAACGGGAAGGCGAAGGAGGGGGAGGAGGGGAGCGGGTTCGATGAATCGGAGGTCCGGAGGGTCCGGGACCTCCTGGAGCGGAGCGGGTCGGTCGGGTACGCGCAGGGGATGGCGGCCTCCTACGCCGAGAACGCGCGCATGCTGCTGGACACGACGGTGGCGGGCGCGAGCAGGCAGAAGCTCCTCGAGCTCTCCGACTACCTCGCATCGAGGAAGTACTGATCGGCCTCCCGATCAGCGGGCGAGCCTGTGAGGGCCCACAAGGGCCGACCGCGATCGATTAATTATCCGCGATTCCCGCGCCCTGGCCGGGTTGGCAGAGGAGGGCGGAGTTGACAGGGCCGGGGACGCGACGGGAGACGCCGCCCCGCTGGCCTCGAGTCTTGAACGGAACGCGCTCGCGCTCGAGCTCCTCACGGCCGCGCTGGTCGTCCTCATCTCCCCAATCTCCTTCGTCTTCTCCCCTCTCTCCGGCGTCTCCGTCCAGGTGTGGCTCTCGACCTGGGTAAAGTACGTCTTCGTCTTCGTCGTCCTCGCGATCGGGATCGCGGTGGGTGGGTTCGGGGTCGCTTCGACCTACCGAGTAAGAGCGACCGTCATAAGAAGGACCATGCGGAAGAAGAGCTGACATCCAGCCGTCCGTCCGTCCGTCGGTCGTCCGCCTACTCCCCGTGGGCTACGAGGTGGGCGGGTACCGGCTTCGTCCCCTTGAACGACGACCTCTCCAGCATCCTCTGGTAGGCCTCCTCCTCCAGCAGCGTCGGCTTGGGATGGAAGCGGTTTCCCTGGTCGTCCTCCTGCACGTTGAATCGGACCCGTATCGCGACGTCCTCGGCGGGGTCGGAGCTCTCGTAGTCCGGGTCCCACCGGACCTCGCCGTCCGGGAACTCCTTCGTGAAACTCCTCAGGAACTCCGGCAGCTTGGTCAACCAGAGAGCGTTCGACCTAGACTCCAGGCCCTCCTTCCAGTAGATCGGGACGACTATCCTCTGGCGAGACTTGCTCGCCACGAGCTTCTGGGCGGTGTCCTTGTCGACGCCGATGGAAGCCAGGGATTTATGGAGCTTCTTGACCTCATCCCCGTCATGTTGCGCGGCGCCGGTGCTCTTTGCCAACGTCGCGAACGCCCGTGTCGGGCAGTTAAATCGTTAGCGTCTCGGGCGACCCGCCGGCGGAGCCCCGGGACGACTTCGTCACTTGAAGATTCGGGCGACGGCCGACCTGGCAGCTTCATATATCTCCCGGACCGCACATCCCAGACCACCTCTTGGACTCGCCGGACGACCGCACGGGAGGAGACGAGGGCCTCCTGGCTCGAGGGTATTTTGGGGCCGACACCGACTCGGAGTGCTTCCGGTGCGGCCGGGTCGTCGAGCGGAAGACCGCCGAGCTGCTGTACATGGGCATGGAGTGGAACTACTACTACTGCTACCGGTGCCGCGGCTGGTTCAGGAGGCGCTTCGCCGACGAGCGCGTGGTCCTCCCCGTGACCGACCAGAGCGTCGTCAGGCACTTGACCTGGATGTACACGACGCAGATGGAGGCCGCCTACGAGAACCGGAGGCTGGTGGAGGCTATGGAGCGCGCCTGGCGCGGGCTCGAGAGGCGCCTCCTGCGCGCGTGATCAGGCGTCCAGCCGTCCCCCTCCTCCCTCGCGGTCACGGTAGTACGACCAGACCCTCTCCTGCTGCCCCCGCACGAACTCCTTCTCGGCCTGGGACAGCTTCGGGTCGTTCCCCCTCTCCTTCGGTCTCCTGAGGTCGGCGGGGATGTCTTCCCAGCAGAAGAATCCGCCTCCCGGATACCCCGTGTCCTTCCGCACGACTATCGGCGCGAACCCCGGAGCGCCCGAGACGTACTCGGCCCTGTCGATCTCGCCGAGGACGCCCACGACCGTCTTCCCCGCCTCGTCGCCCCGCGCCAGCCCGAACCTCGCCATGAGATGGCCGTAGGTCACCGTCCGGCGCTCGAGCGCCGCGCGCACCAGCTCGGCGCGCACGTCGTCATTGAGCATGGACGAGAGAGAGCGACCGCCCCCAAAAACGTTCCCCTCCCGGACGGTCCTCCGTCGCTCCCGGCCGTCGCGCCACCGAAACCTAGTTAATCGGGTCGACGTGCGACCGGCGGTGCCATTCCTCCAGATCGGCCCGCACCGCATCGAGTACGCGGTGACGGTCGGGACGAGCCGCCGATACACCTACTTCAGGTTCCGGGCCGACAGGACGCTCGAGATCGTCGTGCCCAGAGGGAGGAGGGTGGACCTCGCGTCGACCATAAGGAGCAGGCAGGACTGGATAGTGAAGCACTTCCAGGAGGTCTCCCAGAGCAGCAGGATCCTCGACGAGGACCACGTCATGTTCGACGGCGAGCGCCTGAGGCTGGTCTTCGAGGAGAGCGAGGAGAGGGAGGAGCTGGTCCACGACCCTTCCCGGAGAGAGGTGTTCATCAGGTCGAGCGACAGGTCAAGGGTCAGGGAGCTCGTGAGGCGGTGGTTCCTGCGAGAGACCTCCCGGTACGTCGTCGGTAAGCTGGAGGAGCTCTCCCGGGTCCTGGAGGTGAAGTACCAGCGGGCGGACGTGAGGCAGATGAAGAACTGGGGGTACTGCACCAGGGACGGGAGGCTCTCCTTCAACTGGCAGCTCATCGCGCTCCCCGAGCGCCTCCGGGAGTACGTTATAATGCACGAGCTCGCGCACCTCTCCGAGTTCAACCACTCGCGGGCGTTCAAGGGGAGGCTGGCCGCTCTCTGCCCAGACTACCGCCAGAGGGAGCGCGAGCTGGACCGGATAACCTCCCTGTAGGCCCGTCGGACGAGGAGGAGATCGGTCCGGAGGAACCCGGCTCCCCGGTCCCTAGGCTTAAATTGCGCCCCAAGGGCGACCGAGTAGAAGATGCCAGGAGAGCAAAAGCCGAACCGGTTGATCAACGAGAAGAGCCCCTACCTCCTCAAGCACGCGCACAATCCCGTGGACTGGTTTCCGTGGGGCGACGAGGCCTTCTCGAAGGCAAGGTCGGAGGACAAACCGATTTTCCTGAGCATCGGATACTCGTCTTGCCACTGGTGCACAGTGATGCACAACGAGTCCTTCGAAGACGAGACGATCGCCGCGGTCCTGAACGAGCGGTTCGTCCCGATAAAGGTCGACAGGGAGGAGAGGCCCGACGTCGACGAGGTCTACATGAAGTCGGTGATGGCGCTGAACGGGCAGGGGGGCTGGCCGCTCTCGGTCTTCCTGACCCCGGGCCTGAAGCCGTTCTACGGGGGGACCTACTATCCGCCGATGCCCTCCCGCGGCATGCCGAGCTTCCGACAGCTCCTCGACTTCATCTCCGATCTGTGGAAGAACAAGAGGGCGGAGCTGGTCGCCAACTCCGAGGAGGTGATGAAACACCTGGCCCACGGCTATGATCTGCACCCCAGGGAGGAGCTCTCCGCTTCGCTGCTCGACGGCGCCTACGCCGAGCTCGTCTCCAGCCTGGACGAGCAGTCGGGCGGGTTCAGCAACGCGCCCAAGTTCCCGCTCCCCAACTACCACGAGTTCCTCCTGCGGTACTACCTGAGGACGAAGAAGGAGCCCGCGCTCCGCGCCGTGAAGAAGACCCTGCGGTCGATGGCCGACGGCGGGATCCACGACCAGATAGGCGGGGGGTTCCATCGCTACTCGACCGACAGGTACTGGCTGGTGCCGCACTTCGAGAAGATGCTCTACGACAACGCCCTGCTCGCCCGCGTCTACCTCGAGGCGCACCAGGTGACCGGCGACCCGGCCCTGCTCGAGACGGCGGTCGACACGCTCGACTGGATGCTGAGGGAGATGAGAGGCCCGGAGGGGGGGTTCTACTCGGCCCAGGACGCCGACACCCCCGAGGGCGAGGGCCACTACTACACCTGGACCCCCAGGGAGGTCGAGGCGGTCCTGGGCAGGACCGATTCGGTCTTCATCGACGAGCTCTTCGGCGTCGTCCCCGAGGGGAACTTCGAGGGAGGGAGGTCGATCCTCCACGTCGCCCACCCCGTCGAGTCCGTCGCCTCCAAGCTCGGGGTCGACCCGGAGAGGGCCGCGGCCGTCCTGAGGGAGTCGAAGCGCAAGCTCCTCGAGGCCCGGACGCGGGGGAGGACCCGCCCCGCCACCGACGACAAGGTCCTCTCGTCCTGGAACGGGCTCGCCATCTCGGCGTTCGCCAACGCATACCAGGTCACGGGCGAGAAACGGTTCCTGGACGCCTCGGCGGGGGCAGCGGACTTCCTGCTCGCCAGGCTGGTCGTCTCGGGCAGGCTCCTCAGGAGGTACAGGGACGGCGCGGTCGCGACGATGGAAGGCACGCTCGAGGACTACGCCTTCGTGGCGGCGGGGCTCGTGGACCTCTACGAAGCGGGGTTCGACGCCTCCTACCTCAGCGGCGCCATCAAGCTCGCCGAGAGGATGATCGAGGTCTTCTGGGACGGGGCCGAGGGAGGGGGGGCGTTCTTCCTGAGCTCCGCGCCCGACCTGCTCGTCAGGGCCAAGGAGGGTTATGACGGCCCCACCCCGTCGGGCAACGCGGTCGCCGCGCTGACCCTGCTGCGGCTGTCCGAGTTCACCGGGCGACGGGACATGCGCGAGAAGGCCGAGGCGACGATGAAGGCCTTCGGGGAGTCGATGGAGTCGTCCCCCTTCTCGCACACCTACATGCTATGCGCCCTCGACTTTTGGCTCGGCCCGACCAAGGAGGTGGTGGTCGCGGGCCCACTAGGAGAGAGGGGGACGCAGGAGATGGTGAGGGAGGTCCAGACCCGGTTCCTGCCAAACAAGGTCCTCGCGCTCGCCGGACGCGCCTTCCCCGAGATCTCCCAGCTGACGGACGGCAAGGCGGAGATCGGGGGGCGACCGACAGCCTACGTCTGCGAGGGCTTCGCGTGCAAGAGCCCGGTCACCGGGGTCGAGGCTCTGAGGGCCCAGCTCGGCGCCTAGGGGATCGAGGAGGGGATGGCCGACGTGAGGGACGACGACGACGATGATGGTGGGCGGACCCTGAGGGCCTCGATCCTGATAGACCCCGAGAGGCCGAAGGTGAAGAGGGAGGAGGTCCTCAGGATACTGGCCGCCGCCGGGATCCAGGTAGCCAGGAGCCGGCCGGACGTCGGCGTCGTCGTCGGTGGCGACGGGATATTCAGCGACTACGGCAGGAGGATCTCGACGACCCCGCTGCTCTTCGTGGGGGTCCGGTCGGCCGAGACCACCGCGTCGCGAGGGTACCTGGCGCAGGTCCACGTCGACCGCCTCCCGGAGGCGCTGAGGGACCTCAAGGAGGGGCGGTTCGAGGTCGTCGAGTACAGGCGGCTCCGCGTCGCGCTGAACGGGGTCGAGAGGGGCGAGGTCTTCACCGACGTCTATCTGGAGAAGGGCGCGGACAGCAACTGCCTCAGGTACCACCTGGACGTGAGGCCCAGGGAGGGCCGCCCCTTCACCGACTCGGCCATAGCGAACGGCGTCGTGATCTCCACGAGCGCGGGGTCGACCGGCTACTACTCCTACGTCGACAGGGTGCACGACGGTGACAGGCTGGAGCCCAGCCACTTCACCCGGTTCGGCCCGGAGGAGGTCGGGGTCTGCCACATAGCCCCCGTCCTGACGGCCCGGTCGGGGGGGACCGACCTGGCGCCGCTGCGCTACACCGTCCCATGGGGGGCCTCGTTCCGGCTCCGGCTCACGCGCGACGCGGACGCGAGGCTCTACGGGATCGTCCGGTCGAGGCGCGGCATCAGGGTCAGGACCGGGGACGTCATCGACGTGCGCCCGTCCGCCAGCACCACGCGGGTGGTCAGGCTGTCACGAGCTTCTGGCTAGCCACCCGCTCCAGCAGGGCCATCAGCCCGGACCGGTCCGCGACCAGGGGCGACCCATCGATCTCGACCTTGATGGTCTCCGGGTCCTTCAGGCCGTTCCCGGTCGCGACGCAGACGACGGTCGCGTCCTTCTCCAGCCTCGCGCCGATCTCCCTGAGCGCGGCGATGGGGGCGGCGCTCGCCGGCTCCACGAAGATCCCCTCCCTGGAGGCTAGCAGCCCCCGGGCCGCGATTATCTCGTCGTCGGAGACCGTGAGGACCATGCCGTCCGACTCCTTCAGCGCGGCCAGCGCCTTCTTCCCCGAGGCGGGGTTGCCGATCCTGATGGCCGAGGCGACCGTGCTGGGGGACTGGACCGGGACGATCGAGTCGGATCCCTTCCAGAACGCCCTGGCGATCGGGGACGCCCCCTCGGCCTGGACCCCGACCATCCGAGGCAGGTCCTCGGTCAGCCCGCAGGCCCTGAGCTCCTTGAACCCCTTCCAGATGGCGCTGATGTTCCCGGCGTTCCCAACGGGGAGGACGACGTAGTCGGGTACCGAGAACCCCAGCTGCTCGTAGATCTCAAAGGCCGCGGTCTTCTGCCCCTCGAGCCTGTAGGGGTTGACGGAGTTCATCCCGGAGAACCCCGGGAGGCTCGAGATCGTCTGCAGCAGCATCGAGAGGGCGTCGTCGAATGTCCCATCGACCCTGATTATCGTCGCGCCGTAGACGGTCGCCTGGACCATCTTCCCCGAGGCGACCTTGCCGGCGGGGACGATTATCGCCGCCGTGACCCCGGCCCTGGCCGCGTAGGCCGACATGGAGGCCGAGGTGTTGCCCGTCGAGGCGCAGATGAGGACTCGGACGCCGGACTGGACCGCTCGGGTCACCGAGACCGTCATCCCCCGGTCCTTGAAGGAGCCGGTCGGGTTCTGGCCCTCGTTCTTCACGTGGACGTTCCTCAGGCCCAGCTCCCTGGGGAGGTTGACGGTCCTGACCAGGGGGGTCCCTCCCTCGCGGAGCGAGACAGGCCGGACGTCCGCCTCGAAGGGGAGCAGGGCGCGGAACCTCCAGACGCCCTCCGCCGGCCTGCCGAACAGCTCCGTCCGGGAGACCGGACCGCCGGGCTCCCTGACCGCCTCCAGGAGCCCGCCGCAGCGGGAGCAGGAGTATCCCGGGGGGTCGGTCTCGAACCTCGTGTCGCAGTCTATGCAGCGCAGCGCCCATCCGGGCGCGACCCTGGTCATACCCTCGACGCCCCCGCCCCCACCTCGGTCACGAACCCGTCCGACTCGACCCCCTCCTCGCCGAACCCCGCGACCATGTTGTCCATCACGGCGCGGGGGTCCTGCCTCGACCCGTCGAGCAGGGCGAGCATCGAGGGCCCGGCGCCGCTTATGCAGACCCCGGCCGCCCCCGCGTCGACGGCGTGCCTCCTCACCGACTCGTACCCCGGTATCAGGCGCTTGCGCGCCTCCTCCACGACCACGTCCCCCATCATCCCCCTCCCTATCATCGCAATGTCGCCCCTCGCGAAACCCGAGACGACCATCGACGCGCTCGCCACGTTCGAGACCATCATCTTGAGCTCCACCGTCCGCGGGAGGACCGACCTGGTATATTCGGTCTTCCGCTCGGGCAGGTCGAGGACGGGAGTGACCAGGACCAGGGCCAGGCCCGGAGGAGGGCCGTAGCTTATCGCGCAGGGCCGCTCGGAGACCGAGACGACCACGAACCCGCCGAGGACCGAGGCCGCGACGTTGTCGTAGTGCGCGGCGCCCGAGGTCGTCCGCTCGCCGACCCCGGCGTAGAATATCATGTCGTCGCCGCCCAGGCGCAGCCCGAAGTGCTCGTTCATGGCGAACGCGGCCGCGGCCGCGGACGCGCCGCTGCTGCCCATCCCGACCCCGATGGGGACCCCCTTGGCGATCTCGAGCCCTATCCTCGTGCCGGTGATCCTGAAGTCCCGGGCCATCGCCAGGCAGACCGCCCCCGCGGCGTTCCTCGCCGCCGAGGTGGGCGTCCTGAGCTCTCCGGCGTTCTCCACCTCGACCGAGAGCCTCCGCGCGGGCTCGGAGCTGAGAGCGACCCTGTCCCTGGGCCTGTCCAGCGCCAGGGCGAACGCGTCGAAACCCGGTCCGAGGTTCGCCGACGACGCCGGCGCCTCGACTGTGACCTTCTTCAAATCCCTCGCGCCGCTCGTTGGGCGACCGGCTATATGATTATTGGAACGGGCCAGCGGCCGTGGGGGACAAACTCTTTTAGCGCTCGCGGACCTCGCCGGCCCGAACCGCCCTTGCACCCCGAGAACGAGCTCCAACCGAGGGCGTACCAGCAGAACATTGCCGAGGCCGCCTCCAAGACGAACACGCTGGTCGTCCTCCCGACCGGGCTCGGGAAGACCATGGTCGCGATGCTCGTGGCGAAGGCGAGGCTGGAGAGGTTCCCGAAGGGGAAGGTCGTGATGCTCGCTCCGACCAAGCCGCTGGTGCTCCAGCACTACGAGACCTTCAGGCGGATGATGACGCTGGAGGAGGGCGAGGCCGCGGTCATGACCGGCGAGACCGACCCCGTCGAGCGCAGCTACCTCTGGCGGCGCTCGAGGTACGTCTTCGCGACGCCGCAGACCGTCAGGAACGACCTGAGGGGCGGCAGGGTCGAGCTGAACGAGACCGTCCTCCTGGTATTCGACGAGGCCCACCGCTCCGTGAAGGACTACTCCTACACGCAGCTGGCCCAGCTCTACAAGGAGCAGGCCTGGAACCCGCTGATAATGGGGCTGACCGCCTCCCCGGGCGGTAACAGGGCCAAGGTCGAGGAGATAATGCGCAACCTCTACATCGAGAAGGTAGAGGTCCGGTCCGAGGACGACGAGGACGTCAGGCCGTACGTGGAGAAGACCCAGATCGAGGGGATCCGCGTCTCGCTCCCGCCCGAGTACTCGACGCTCCTCCAGGCCCTCAGGGTGGTCTACAACGAGAAGGTCACCAGGCTCGTCGAGGCCGGGTTCCTCCCGAAGGCGCGCCTGACCAAGACGATGCTGCTGGGGGCTAGGACGACGATCACGAACCGGCTGAAGGACGCCGACGCGTCCGGAGGGTCCAAGGGGTACCTCTTCGGCTCGCTGGTCAACCAGGCGCAGGGCGTCATGGTGCTCCACGCCCTCGAGCTCCTCGAGACCCAGGGGCCGGCCGTCCTGGAGAGGTACCTCGTCAGGTTCAGGGAGAAGCCCGACCAGGGCAGGTCGGCGCAGGCGCTGCTGAGGGACCCGCGCTGGCTCCTCATCGAGGAGGAGGCCCGGAAGCTGAGGGGGGTCGCGAACCCCAAGCTCGAGAAGCTCGCGGAGATAGTCTCGTCCCAGCTCGCGGCCAAGGCCGACTCCCGGGTCATCGTCTTCACGCAGTACAGGGACACCATCGAGACCATAGTCGAGCGGCTGGGGGCGATCGGCGTCAGCTCGATGCGCTTCGTCGGGCAGGCCGACAAGCTGGACAGCGAGGGGATGGACCAGAGCGAGCAGACCGAGGCGCTCGAGCGGTTCCGCGCGGGAGGGTTCAGCGTGCTCGTCTCGAGCAGCATCGGGGAGGAGGGCCTGCACGTCCCCGACGTCGACCTGGTCGTCTTCTACGAGGCGGTGCCCTCGGAGATCAGGTCGATCCAGAGGAAGGGTCGGACCGGGAGGACGCGGCCGGGCCGCGTGGTAATCCTCATAGCCGAGGGGACGGTCGACGAGGCCTACTACTACAGCAGCATCAGCCGGGAGAGGTTCATGAAGAGCATGGTCTCGACCGGGCAGGTGGGCAAGAGGACGGCAGGAGGGGCGACGATGGCTGCGAAGAAGACGTCGACGCTGCTGGACTACATGTGAACCGGCCGCTTCCTTCTCACTTCTGGCCCGCGTCGGCGCTGCCGCCGCTGCCGCTGCTGGCCTGCACCATCGCCGCCTCCAGGCCCTGGAATATCTCCTTCACCTTCTTCTCGGCGAAACCCTTGAGCACAGTCGAGCCGATCCCCGACATCACGCCCGTGATCTCCGCGTCGGCGGCCCAGTTCATCTTCGTCGTGGAGGCAGTGGCCCCCTCCCGTAGGTTGAAGTCGCTCGTGATCTTCATGTTGGACCCGCTCCCGGAGCCCTCCACGTAGAGTCTGGCGTGGCCCGGGGGTACCCTGTCCTCTATCCGCATCTTCACGGCCATCTTGGTCGTGAGGAAGGTCACCTTGATCTTCATCTTCGCCTCGAGGTTGCTCTCGTCGATCACCCTGGACTCCTCGGCGTCGGGAAGCGACTTGGCGATGAAGGCAGAGTCCGTCACGAGCTGGAAGACCCTCTCTCTCGGAAGGTTGACCTCCTCGAATCCTTCGAGGTGGAGCTGCACGTTGGCGCTTCCCAGATATCGCTCTTTATCCCTTTAGATTGCCCTATCTGTAGGCCTCGAACTCCTTCCCGAGTACCGTCGAGGCTATCTTGAGCTCCATCACCTCGTCGGTGCCTTCGTAGATCCTGGCGACGCGGCCGTCCAGCAGGTGCTTCGCGACGGGCGAGAGTATCGAGTACCCGAACCCCCCGAAGCACTGGACGGCGCTGTCGGCCGACTCGAACGCGGCCCTGGAGGCGACGTACTTGGCCAGGGCCGAGACCCTGTCCGCCTCCGACCTCAGCCCGAGGTCGGCCCTGTCCCCGTCGTGCTCCTCCTTCTTCAGGGCCGCCTGGTACACCAGCCACCTCGAGGACTCGAGGTTCGAGGCTATCCTCGCGACGTGCCTCTGTATCAGCTGGTGCTTCCCGATCGCCTTGCCGTGCTGCGTCCTCGAGGAGACCCTCTCCCGCACCTGGTTCAGGCAGTCCTCCATGACCCCGAGGCAGCCCGAGGCGATGCCCAGCCTCCCGTTGAGGAGCGCCGAGTAGGCGACCGCCAGGCCCCTCCCCTCGGTCCCGATCACGTCCCCCTTCGGGACCCTCAGGCCGTCGAAGGCGAGCATGGCCGTGTCCGAGGTGAAGAGGCCCATCTTCTCCTCGAGCCTCATCTCGACGGAGAACCCCTTCTCCTTCGAGTCGACGAGGAACGCGGTCATCCCCCTGGACTGCCCCTCCGGGTAGGCGAAGACGATCAGCCTGTCGGCGATCGACCCGTTGGAGATCAGGTACTTGGAGCCGGTGAGCAGGTAGTCGTCCCCCTCGCGCCTGTACTGGGTCTTGAGGGAGGCCGGGTCGCTCCCCGCCTCGGGCTCGGTGAGAGCGTAGGCCAGGACCATCTCGCCCGCGGCGGCAGCGGTGAGGTACCTCTCCTTCTGCTCCTCGGTCCCCCACTCCTGGAGGGTCAGGCTGCCCAGGGACTGGTGGACGTCGACGAAGGTCACGACCCCGAGCCCCAGCTGCCCGAACCTCTCGAGGGCCAGCGAGTGGACGAGCGGGCGCGCGCCGTCCCCCCCGTACCTCCTGGAGACCGGGATCCCCATGAGGCGGTGCTTCCTCAGGACCTCAGGGACCTTCTCGTTGAACCTCCTCTCGACGTACCTCTCGAACTCGGGGATCAGGAGCTCGTCGCAGGCGCGGTCGACCCTCACGAGGAGCGACCGGTCGTCCTCGGTGAGCTCCGTGAGCCTGGACGCGTCGCGGACCGACCTCTCGAAGAGACTCTCCACGTTGCTCCCTCGGGCGGGGAGGCGTTTAAGGAGTGCCGCGGCTGGAGGCTCGGCAGCGCGCCCGCCGGGGCAGCGAGGACGAGGGGGCCCTCAGACTATTAAGCTGTGCCCGTCGCGACGGTGACCGTGAGCCAGGGTCTCCAGCCCGTCGCCAGGAGGATCTTCGAGGGCCTCTCGGGCTCCTACGACAGGGTGCTCGAGGTCGCCACTCTCATGCAGGACAGGTACTGGAAGTCGTGGCTCCTGAAGACGGCCGCGGTCGGCTCGGGGGAGAGGGTCCTCGACGTCGGGTGCGGGACGGGCGTGCTCGAGCAGCGGCTGCCCGCGGCGTCCGGCCCGCAGGTCGTCGGCCTCGACCTCACCGAGGAGATGCTGAGGCTCGCTCAGAGGAAGGGCATCCCGACGCTCGGGTCGCTCTGCCTGGGCGACGCGGAGAGGCTCCCCTTCAGGGACGGGTCCTTCGACGTCGTTCTGTCCTGCTACGTCGTGAAGTACTGCGACCCCGAGACCCTCGCCTCGGAGGCGGCGCGCGTCCTCCGGCCCGGAGGGAGGCTCGTCCTCTACGACTTCTCGTCGCCTCGGGGGTTCTACGCCCCCTTCCTGGCGCTCTACGTCTACGGGGCGCTCAGGGCCTTCGGCGCCGTCCTCCGGGCTGTCGACGCCAGGAGCGCCTTCACCTACGAGGCGCTCCCCTCGGTGATCCAGACGCGGCGCTGGGACGAGACCTTCCGGGAAGCCCTGGGCTCGGCGGGGTTCCGCGACCTGGGCTCCAGGCGGCTCTCCGGGGGGGCGGCCACGGGGTTCTGGGCCACCCGTCCCTAGGGCGGCACCCCTTTCCCGCTAAGCTCTTTAGTTCCGGGGAGAGGGCGTCGAACGATGTCGGTAGTCAGTGGCGAGGAGGTCGCCGCGTGCTGCAGGTCCTACGTGAAGGTGAACCCCAACGGCGTCGACCTGGCCCCGAAGCAGGTCTCCAAGCTCCCGTTGGACTCGACGATAGTCCTGAACGGCGGGGAGAGGGGGTACCTGGGCCCCGGGGGGAGCGTCGTCACCGAGAAGGAGGAACTGGCGCCCGACGCCTCGGGCTTCTACGTCTTCGAGCGGGGCGGGCTCTACGAGCTGCGGTTCCCGGAGGTGAGCGTCCCGGCGACCTGCACCGGCCTCGCCTTCCCCCGCTCCTCCGTGAACCGCCTGGGCATAGTCAAGCTGGAATCGGCGGTCTTCGACAGCGGATACCGCGGAGAGCCGACCCAGGTGATCTTCACGCCCATACGCGCCATGGTCCACCGGGACGAGCCCCTGGTCCAGCTGGTCTTCTTCAGGAACGAGAAGCCGGCCTCTTCGCTCTACTCGGGGTTCTACCAGAACGAGAAGGGGAGACCGTAGCCGCAGAAGCGGTCGCTCGCCCCTCCCTCCGGGGAGCGACGACCTCGCGGTAGTACCTGCAGTCCGAGGTCAGGGTGCAGATGTCGCACCTGGGGCCGATGGGCTTGCACGTCGTCTGCCCGAACCTGACGAACAGCTCGTTGAGCTCCAGCCAGTACCGCCGCGGAACCGACTCGGTCAGGGCGAGCTCGGTCTCCTCCGGCGTCTTGGTCTGGACCAGGCCGAGCCTGTTCGCGATCCTGTGGACGTGCGTGTCCACCGGGATGGCGGGCTTGTTGAAGCCGTAGACCAGGACGCAGTTCGCGGTCTTCCTCCCGACGGCGTGGAGGGTCAGCAGGCTCTCCATGTCGTCCGGGACCTTCCCCCCGAACTCGGAGACCACCTGCTTCGCCACCCGGATCACGTTCCTGGCCTTGACGTTGTAGAACCCGACCGAACGGATGAGCTCCTTCACCCTCTCCGGGTCGGCGGCGGCGAGCTCCCGGGGCGTACGGTAGACCGAGAAGAGCCTCTCGGTCGCCCTGCTGGTCGACTCGTCCCTCGTCCTGTGGGATAGGACCGTCCCGATGAGCACCCTGAACGGGTCGCCGTCCTCGGCCTCCCTGAGGTCTGCCAGGGCCGTCGCGCGCCGGTCCTCGCTGGACGAGACCATCCCGGCGATGCGCCCGAGGATGCGGCCTATCCCTGGTCCTTCGTCACCCATGGCTCCTTCCCGTACCAAGCGACGACCTCCGCGGCGACCTTCTCCAGGTCGAACGCCGGCGAGTATCCCGCCGGGGGTTCCTGGACCGGGAGAGAAAGGCCCGCCCTGACCCCCTCGGACGCGTAGCGCGCCACCAGGGACCTCCCCGTGAAGGTCCCCTGCGTCTTCACCCCGGCCGTCCTCCCGCCGGCCCGCATCACCCCCCCGACGAGCTCCTCCAGGCTCGCGTCGAAGGACTTTATCAGGTAGGGGCCGGCTCGTCCTGGGGAGCCTGCCGCCGCCGAGAGCAGCGCCTGGGCGACGTCCTTCGGATGGGTTAGGGAGAGCCTGGCGCGGCCACCCTGGGGGAGGACGACGCTGCCCCGCTCGACCATCTTCAGCAGCGGTGTGACGATCGAGGGGTCCCTGGCCCCGACGGCCCTGGCGGCCCGCACGACGCGGACCTGCATCCCCTCGTGGCCCGCGCCGAACTCGGAGACCACCCTCTCGCCCTCCAGCTTGGACCTCTGGTACTCGTCGGTCGGATGAGGGACGGACCCCTTCTCGACCTCCCGCCCCCCCGATCCGAAGCCGTAGACGTCCAGGGTGCTCAGGTGGACGAACGTCTTCACCCCGTGCTCGTGGGCCTCCTCAAGCAGGTTGCCCAGGCCCTCGCGGTTGAAGCCGGCGTACTCCTCGCGCCCCCTCCCCGGAGGGGGCGAGGCGAGACTGTAGACCACGTCCACGCCCTCCAGCGGCTCGTGCAGGGTCTGCCTGTCCGTGAGGTCCGCCTCGATGCACTGGATGCCGCACTGGTCCATTATCTTGAGGTGGGAGCCCTTCCTGAAGATCCCCTTGGATATCTCCCCCGCAGCGAAGAATTGCTCGGCGACGTGGCCGCCGATGAACCCGGTACCCCCCACGATGAGGTTCGTCGTCTCCTCTCTCCCTTCCTTCTTCACTCTTTGGCCGGCCGGGGGCGGGGAGGTGCTCCCTCCCCCTTGGGCCTCACCTCGAACTCGCCGCTGACCAGCTTCATCTGGAGGTCCTCCTCGAACCTCGGGAGGTCGCCGAAGGCCTCACGGGCCTGCTTCTTGGCCGCCCGCGAGAGGCGAGGGGCTACGTTCTGTCCTCCGTACCGCCCGTAGGCGATGCCCGTGAACCGTATCTTCTGGCCGGAGACGCCGATGTACCCTCGCAGGATGTTGGCGATCTCCCCCCCGCTGACCTCCTCTATCACGACCTCGTAGGCCGGGAGGCCGTCTACCTGCCTCCTTCTCTCGGGTCTCAATGAACGTCTCCGCGGCCGCGGGGGCTCGGGCTATATGAAGGGTGGTCTCCGCTCTGCGTCCAACTGTCCATTCACTCGGAGACGAGCGGGTACCGGAAGTCCTCCTTGTACGTGTTCAGGACCAGGTGGGTGTTGGTCCTCTCGACGTGCGGGACCATGAGCAGCTCCTTCGCGAACGCGCTCACCTCGTCCCTGTTCCTGAACTTGGCGATGACTATGCTGTCCTCGATGCCGGTCACGTCGTAGACGGCGCAGACCGAGTTCAGCTTGGCGATCCTCTCCTGCACCTCGATCAGCTTCCCCTTCGAGACGGTCACCTCCGTTATCGTCGTGATCTCGTACCCGAGCTTCTCCTGGTTTATGAGCCCCGAGTACCCCTTGATCGTCCCGTCCTGCTCCATCTTCCGCACCCGCTGGGCGACGGTGACGACCGAGACCCCCGTCTTCTTCGCCAGCTCCCTGAACGACTGGCGACCGTCGACCTCTAGCTGCTTCAGCAGCGACCTGTCCAGGTTGTCCGGTCTCATGTGTGAACAGATACAGCCTCGCGGCACGCATTTGATAAGCATTATTATCTATAGATATGGACAAATGTAAAACCGAGGGGCAAGGCTTATAACTGGAGATTCGTCATACGCTTCGTTGCCTTTCGACAAGTCGGCAAAGGGTTTCGTCCCCAGGGTAAGGACTCCTAAGCAGGTCGTGGACACGGTTGCGTCCAAGGGCATCAGGTTCATCGATCTGCAGTTCACGGACGTCCCCGGTCGCACACAGCACGTCACGATCCCGAACAACATGCTCGAAGAGGAGGCCTTCAAGGACGGCATCCCGAAGCTCGACGGCTCCTCGATCAAGGGGTTCGCCGAGATCTTCGACTCGGACATGCTGCTCCTCCCCGACCCCTCCACGTTCGGGATAATCCCCTGGGGGGACGAGAGGTTCCCCACGGCCAGGATGATCTGCGACGTCCACTGGGGGTACCAGAAGGGCAGGTTCTCAAGGGATCCGCGATACGTCGCCCAGAAGGCCGAGGAGGCCGTCAAGGGGGCGGGCTTCACAGAGTCCTACTGGGGACCGGAGATGGAGTTCTTCGTCTTCGACAGCGTCACCTGGGACGTCGCGAGCCCGTTCGGCTCGAGCCACAAGATCGCCTCGGTCGAGTCCGCCCACGAGGCCCGCGGGACGAACTACCCGATCAGGTTCAAGGAGGGATACTACCCCACACCTCCGTCCGACACCCTCCAGGACTACCGGAGCGAGGTCGCATACCACCTCGACGAGTCGTTCGGCATCATCAACGACGCGCACCACCACGAGGTCGCGACCGCGGGGCAGTGCGAGATCAACCTCTACCGCGACACCCTGACCCCGATGGGCGACAGCATGGTCACCTACAAGTACGTGATCAAGAACGTGGCGTCCAGGCGCGGGCTGATAGCGACGGTGATGCCCAAGCCCATCTTCGGGGACAACGCCTCGGGGATGCACGTCTCGTCCAGCCTCTGGAAGGGCGACAAGAACGGCTTCTACGACGAGGGCGACGAGTACGCGAACCTGAGCCAGACGGGGCGGTACTACGTCGGGGGGCTCCTCTCCCACAGCCGGGCGCTCTGCGCGATCACGAACCCCACAACCAACTCGTACCGAAGGCTCGTCCCGGGCTACGAGGCCCCGGTCTACGTCGCCTGGTCCAGGGGGAACAGGTCGGCGAACGTGAGGATCCCGCTCCACTACAAGGGCAAGTCGGGCATGAAGGGGAAGAGGGCCGAGTTCAGGACCCCGGACCCCTCGGCCAACCCGTACCTGGCCTTCGCGGCCATCGTCTCGGCCGGCCTCGATGGCGTGAAGCACAAGATCGACCCGGGAGACCCGGTCAACGAGGACATCTACGAGCTCACGCCGAAGAAGAGGAAGGAGATGGGCGTCAGGGAGCTGCCCGGGAGCCTGCTCGAGTCGATCGAGTCCCTCAAGTCCGACTCGGCCTTCCTCAAGGGCGTCTTCTCGGACGACCTGGTCGAGATGATGATCGACCTGGAGATGGCGAACTACCGGGCCGTGTCGGCGCGGCCCACGCCCTACGAGTTCTACCTCTACTTCGATATCTGACCAGATGTCTGAATAGAAGTGGAATTCAAGAAGATGGCAAGCCGAGATAGGGTTCACCCGGCTTGTCCGTCAAATCTTTTCAGGCCACGTCATTCTTGTGATTGCTCTGGCGCGCCGATGCTAACACCCGGCCCCAACTTGGAGAGTTCTTCAGAATGTTGAAACTTCGAGCTGTGCCACGTTCCCGTCCTCCGGTCTTACAAATCCTAGGACTCGAACTCGAGCCGAGCAGGCCCGACTGGAATCGAACCTTCTTGTATGTGAGACGGGTAGCAGAAGATTAGATGTGGCGGTAACCCCTACGTATTCTTCGACATCCAGTCGATGTGTGGGAGTCAACTTCCACACGCCCTCTCATCTTCCGCCCGAAGAGAGGTATTCCTCATGACCCGCCTTGATCAACCTGAAGACGTGGAGCGTCTGCGCGTTCCGGCCCAGCCTGAGGCCGCTCCCGACCATGACAAGGATGTCGCCTGCAACGATCGCGAGTAGCGTTGGTGCGCTGAGTTCGACCGTCCCTCCAGGGCCGCCGTAGTAGAAGAGGTACTGGATTCCGAGGAAGAAGTACGCCAGTGCGACCCTGATTGCAAATGCGGCGATGTAGATCACCATGATCACGAGTCCCCCCTTGAAGTAGATTTCGTCCTCAGCGGTCCTCCAGAAGACCAGGCTCCTGCTCGAATGGCGATAGGCGAAGAGCATCGAGAGCCCAGCGACAGCCGCGTAGATCACGAAAGCCGCGGGAGGCACTCCGGCATAGTACGAGCCGAGGACAAGGGCGACCCCGAACACGACATACCATGAAGAGTACAACGTCGCGCTGAGGACGCTTGCCTTGGTTCCGTTGATCACCCTCCTCAGACGGATGACCATGATGAAGATGATGACGCCGACGATATCCAGCGTCAGGCTTGAGTTCGAGGACACGGCCTTGGGCGGCGCGCCAGCATCATATCCCTTATAGACCACATGTGGCCTATCAACCGCGATGCCTAGCAAGTCGAGCCCCTCGTTGCGAGAGCTGACCTTCGACATTCCGTTCTTCGAGGGCGCCGGAGCCGGGCCCCTTGGGTCTGCGTTGCAGAGATTAGACCTCGCCTACTTTCTCGAGATGAAGAGCACCGGGTTTGCTATTATCTGCCGCGTCGAGCCGGGCGAGCTGGAAGAATTCCATCGTACTCTCACAGCGGTCTCCCAACGGTCCCTAAGGACGAAGGTCCTGAATCGCGAGCGGACGGGAGCCGAGATCCTGCTCCTCGAGGGGTCCTGGGATGCGTTCGGACTCGACGGGACTGAAGGTGCCGAGTACCTGAAGATGTTCAGGCAGATGGAGACGGTGCTGGTCTTCGAAACAGGGCATCCCGTTCTTCACGGAAGCGACCTCCGGGTTTCCCTGTTGGTTGACGAGGAGTCGAATAGGAGGCTCCTGGATGGTTTGG
>JBEKTS010000012.1:0-30683 GCA_049515775.1 Nitrososphaerales archaeon
CGCCCCCGCCGCTTCCCATGGCTATCCCCTCTCCGCGCAGCTCTCCGTCAAGGTCTACGACCCCAAGGGCGCCCTCGTCGCCTCCGAGACCCAGAACGACGACATGGTCATGAACAACTTCATGAGCTTCCTCTCGTCCTGGCTCTCCTACCAGTCTCCCTCTGCGGCCCCCGTGACCTTCACCATGACAAACGTCGCCGGCGCGGCCCAGACCCTCGTCGCCAAGGTCGCCCCGAACGCGGCCTACACGTGCACCTGGGCCTGCGAGTACACCACCGCCCCCTACGCCGGCGGCTACATCGCCGTTGGTACGGGTGCGACCCCGCCGACCCGCTCCGACTTCAAGCTCGGCGCCCAGTACCAGTCCCTCGTCCCGGTCAACACCCCCGCCTACGACCCCTCCACGGGCGACATCGTCTTCGGAGCAGCCATCATCGCGGGCACAGCCGCCACGATTTCGGAGGCCGGCTTCTTCGAGAACTGGTTCACGCTGAACACCAACTGGTACGACTACCTGATGTTCCACGACACCTTCCCGCCTGTGCAGGTCCCTGCCGGCGGCACGATCTCGGTCCAGTACACCGTCCAGCTCGGCTCCACGGCCTACGACAACAACCTCGGCCTGCTGCTTGCGGCCATCCTTGCGAACTCGCTCGGGACCCAGACGTCCGTCCAGCTAACCCCCACCGCTGGGTCCTCGCCGCAGCAGGTCGTCGTCTACGCCTCGTCCCAGCCGCCGGCGTGCTGCACCTCCGTCGCCTACTCCGACCCCACCGCCGGCCCGAGGGCTGACATGGGCGGCGGGACTACGGGCGCCGACTCGACCATCCGCGTCGGGACCGGGTCCGCCTCGGTCTGCTCCGGGAACAGCGCCGGGGGCGGCTTCGCCCAGTCCCGCTCTTCTGTCAACCTCTGCAACCCAGTCCTCTCCTACGTGCCGGTCAACAGCTACGCCCTCTCGCCCTACGTCGCCGTCACCGCCCTCGTCCCCTCGCCCGCCGCGGCGGCATACACCGAGGCCGGCTACTTCGCCTCCTTCGGCGGCCCCACCTACACCTTCCTGCTCATCCGCAACGTCTTCACGACGACCACGACAATCACCTCCTCCACCGTCACCTCCACCTCCACGTCCCCGCTCTCGGTCCCCGCCGACTCCTCGGTCGCCGTCAGCTTCGAGATGTCGATGAGCTGAGGGGCCGCCGGTTGCGCCTTCCCCTCCCCGGCCGCAAGCGCCGCGCCGCGCTCCTCCTCGCGGTGGCCGCCGCGGCCCTCTCCTTCCTCATCGCGGCGAACGGGGTCGGGACCACCATCAACGAGTCGCTCAACCTCTCCGCCCTCGCTGGCCTGCCCAGCACCATCGCCAGCGACGCGGCCACCCTGAGGGCCAGCGCCTCCCTTCCCGGCTCGACCGCCCTCGAGAACCTGGCCGCCACGCTATCCGACTCTGCGCCCAGCCAGATCAGCCTGGAGAACATCGGCCTGACCGGAGCGGCCGCTATCGGCAACGCCGTCTCCGACGCCCTCTCGCTTACGAGCTCCGTCGCCCACCTGCCCGGGTCCACGAACGTCGAGGGCCTCTCCCTGCTTTTTGGGGAGACAGGGCCGGGGCCCAAGGGCCCGGAGTCGCTGACCCTCCTTTCTGGCGACGCTGCGCCGGGGCTCACGAGCCCGGAGGGCCTCAGCCTCGTCGCCGGCGACGCCGCCCCCGCCAGGACCGTCGGCGATTCCACCAGCGTCTGCCTCTTCGGGTCCGTCGGCCCGTCTGCCGTCCTCACGATCCAGAGCTGCAACGGCCAGGGCACCGCCGCCTACACCCTCGCCACGGGCAGCCAGCCCGCCGGCGCGGCCTACGACACCGCCAACGGTTACGTCTACGTTACTAACTACGGATCCGGTACCGTCTCGGTCTTCTCGAACGTCGCCCTCGTCGGCAACGTCGCTGTGGGCGGCCATCCAGTCGCCGCTGCCTTCGACCCGGCGAACGGCTACGTCTACGTGGTTAACCCGGGCACCGACGCCGTCCAGGCCATCTCCGGCACCACCCTGAAGGCGACCATCCCCGTCGGCCTCAACCCCGAGGGCATCGCCTACGTCGCCTGGACGCAGGACGTCTACGTGACGGACAACGGGGACGGGCTCCTCTGGGCTATCGGCCCGGCAAACGCCGTCGTGGGCACGCTCGAGGTGGGGAGCTTCCCCGCCGCCCTCGCCTACGACTCCTCCAACGGCCTCCTCTACGTGGCGCAGCAGGGCTCGAACACCCTGGCGGTCGTGAACCCGGGCTCCATGACGCTGGCCGGCCCCTTCCCCATCCCCGTGGGCGACCTCCCCTCCGCCGTCGCCTTCGACCCGGTCAACGGGCAGCTCTACGTGGCTAACCTCCTCGACGGGACCCTCTCGGCGATCAACCCCGCCGCCACCAGCCATCCCCTCGTGGCCACCATCAGGGTGGGCGGCCTCCCCGCCGGCATCGCGGTGAACGCGCTCACGGGCTCGGTCTACGTCTCGTGCAGCGGCGACGGCGCCGTCTGGGTGATAGGCCAGTCCACCGACGCGCCCTTCCTCATCGTCCCGGTCGGCCACCTCCCGCAGGGGATGGCCTACGACGCCTCGACGGGCGGAATCTACGTCTCCGACCACTCGGACGGCACCATCTCCGTCCTCTACGGACCGTGACCCAGAATTGATGGCGAAAACCCGGCTTTCCCCCTTGAAAACGGCCGCCGCGGCTATCGCCATCCTCCTGCTGATGCTCTCCTCGCCCTTCGTGGGCATGGCTTACGCCCAGACCGCCCCGAAGCAGGCCGTCCCGTCCGCCCCGGCGCTCCCGCCAGGCGTCCCCCCTCCCCCCACGCAGGCTGCGCCGGGGACGCTCATTTCCACGAACACCTGGAACCGGACGCAGGCCCTCGCCTGCCCCTCCGTAAAGCCGCCCGGCAAGTCCCCGCTCGTCAGGGAGACCGCCCCGTCGCTCACCCTCACCTCCAGCGTCCCGACGGTGCTCGCCGGCGGCACGACGGCATCGGGACCGGAGATCACCTACACGTACACGGCCTACCGGAACGGGACCTTCTCGGCCTCCGACGGCCAGGGCAACGTCCTCACCCTCTCCCCCGTGACCGGCTACCCGGGAGGGCAGGCCACCGTAACGCTCTACGGGAACTCCACCGGGGCCGTCTTCCTCTACACGGTCGGCCCCCTCGCGGCCCCCACTGCCAACTTCACCGTCTCCTACGTCCTCAGGCCCACGACGGCGTGCGCGCCGGGCGGGGTCGACGTCTCCATCGTCGGCTCCGTCAGCGACTGGCCCTCCCCCGGGACGGGCAAGCTCAGGCTCTCGCTGCAGGGCCAGCAGGTCTCGGCCAACCAGACCCAGGTCAAGTTCGGCGGCCACGATGGCATGGCGCTGGTCTTCGACTGGTCCGACACGGTGCCCGCGAACCCCACGGCGTACCAGGGGCTCACCCGGGTCGTCTCGTGGTCCGTCGGCCCGACCTTCAGGATCGACCCCGTAATCGCCGGCGCCTCCACGCTGCAGACCATCGACTGGGGCGACCAGCGCAAGCTCTGGCACACCACCGAGGCGAACGGCACGGCGGAGTACTGGGCCGCTTACTTCGACGGCCAGGGCATCGACTACGCCTGGTCCGTCACGGGCATCACCTGGCACTCCGGGTTCCTCGCCGACACCCCCTCGGCGGTGCTGAGCACCGGCGCGGCCTTCTCCTCGTGGCTGGGCGAGTCGGACGGGGCCTACACCCTCTACTACGCCCTGGCGGACGTCTACAGCGGCGGCTACGTGCTCGGGCAGGCCCGCCTCGGGGACAACGGGGCGGTCAACGGCGGCACCCCGACCCTCATCCGCACGCAGTGGTCGGGCGACTCGTACCCGTGCGTCTATGGCACGCCTACGCAGGTCATCGTGGGCATCGCCACCAACAGGACGGGGAGCGGCGACCAGCTCGAGGTCGACACGGTGAACCCGGCCACGGAACAGGTCCTCTCGAAGGTCTTCGAGCCGACGGGGTCGGTCATGGACGCCTGCATCGCGCTCGGCCTCACCTCCGGCTACGCCGTCATCTACGGCCCGGCTACCACGACGACGGCGGGCGCGGTCACGCTCATGCTGGGCTCCAACGAGAACTGGTTCTCCCCCGAGACGACGCCGACCGCCTCCCGGGTCGCCATGTCCTCGGCGGTGGCCGTCGGGAACAGCATCGACTTTGCCGCGCCGACAGCGGCGGGTGAGGGCTTCTGGTCCTGCACCTACCCGTGCGCGACGATAGGGGCCGCGCAGACCATCGCCAGCGACCCCTCCGGGACGACCCTGGACAACGTCGTCCTCTCGACCAATGCCCGCTCTGGCGGCTCCTCGATCACCGCCACCTACCACGACACGACCGCGGCGTGGTCCACGACGAGCCTCGACGGCGGTAAGACCTGGAGCCAGCCGCAGGAGGTCGGCGCGAGCCCGGTGGCGATAGCGAGCGGGTCGCTGCAGGGCGACTACGACTACGTCTCGGGTCCGGGCGGCGGCGCGACCGCATCGGCGGACGTCGCCTGGGTCAGCGGCACCAAGGCCCCTTACATGATATGGTTCCCCTCCTTCCCGGTCGTCGTCCCCTCGGCCGCCACGACCTCGGACCCGTGGGCCGCCTCCGGCTACTCCCCCTACGAGTCGTACTTCTCGCAGCTGAGCGAGTACGTCTCGCCCGGCAACGGCCTGCTGGGCCTCTCGCAGACGGATGCAACCGTCCAGGGCCGTTCCCCCGCGATCGCGGTCACACGCGTCTACAGCGAACCATCTGACTTCATCGGCAGCGACTACCCCTCCACCCCATACGCGCACGACGCCTACACGCTCTCCAATCTGGGGGACGGCTGGGAGCTCGGCTTCCCCTGGATCGGTGGGACGGCCGCCGACCCGACGTTCTTCCACCCCGGCGACGGGGCCGCGATCCCCATCGCGTTCAACAGCTCCAACGTCATGGAGTACCACGACGGCGCCCTCAACTTCGTCCTCTACCGCAACGCGAACAACGGCACTTTCACGCTCTACACCGCGGACGGCACCAAGTACGTCTATGCGGGGCTGAGGCTGTCGACGGTCACCTCCCCCAGCTCCCCATCCGACTACCTCGACTTCTCCTACAACGCCTCGCCCGGGTACATCACCTCGATAACGGATTCGGAGGGCCGCTCGGTCGCCTTCAGCTACAACCCGAACGACACCCTCGCCTCGATCTCGGCCGGCGGCTCGACCTGGCGCTATACCTACCACGGGGCCGACCTCTCCTCCGTGACGGACCCGCTCGGCAGGGTCACCCGCTACTACTACGCATCGTTCAACCCGTGGCTCGTCTCGGAGGTCCTCTACCCGACCGGCGCGGCCACCTACTACACCTACGATGTGGCCCTCGTGGCGCCATATGTCTCCACCTACGCGGTCTATGGACAATACGAGTACTCCTCGGCGGCGACGAACACCCTCACGCGATACGACGCGTATTCCTACGATATGGTCGACGGCTCGATGCTCTCCACCCAGGTCGCCTACGTCGACGGCTCCACGCTGCTGCAGCAGGGCTCCACGACCTTCGACTACTCCCAGGTGGGCTCGAAGACGGTCCAGCTCGAGGTCCAGAAGGACCAGTCGGGCAACGTCCTCGGCGAGGTCCAGACCACGTTCGACCAGCACGGGCGGCCCAACTCGACTTCGGTCCTCTCGCCGAAGGGGGTGGTGCTCGCCTACTCGGTCACCCACTACGACGACTGGGGCAACGTCAACTTCACCCGCGACTACGACGGCCACGAGACCTGGTCGGCCTACGCCAACACCCAGGACCAGTCCGAGTTCGGGAGCGGCAACACCGGCCTCTTCCAGCGCTTCTACACCAACTCGACGATCGACAGCCACATCCACACCGACCTTCTGGGCACGGGCGAGTTCCAGGACGCCCTGAACTCCGCTAACCCCGCCGAGACGTTCTACCTCTACGACAACGGCGAGGTCCTGAGGGCGACGCAGCTCTACACCCCCTCCCTCGGCGTCGACGAGTGGCTGACCACATACTACGCCTACGACGCGCTGGCGAACCTCCAGACGGTCACGGACCCGCTGGGCCGCCAGACCTGCTACGCCTACTCCTCCACTTACCTCGGCGCGTACGTCACCTCCGAGACGACGTCGGGGTCGTCCAGCTGCTACGCCGCTCCCGACGTCGAGACCGCCTACACCTACGACTTCTACACCGGCTCGGTCGCCTCGGAGACCGACCCCGACGGCTACACCACCTCCTACACCTACGACGCCCTCGGGCGCCTCACCTCGGAGAGCCTCCCCGCCGTCAACGGCACCGTCGCCACCACCAGGTACAGCTACAACGACGCCACGAACGTCGTCACGGTCACCGACCCGACCGGGAACATCACCAGGGACTGCTACGACGGGCTAGGGCAGCTGACGGAGGTCCAGACCTTTTTGTCGCCGACCGGCGCGCCCTACTCCGGCGAGTACTACACCTACAACTGGCAGGGGCAGGAGGCCACAGATCAGGCGCCGAGCGGTGCGGTGACGACATACAGCTACGACAGCCTCGGGCGGCAGGTCCAGGTCACCGACCCCGACGGCTCCCATATTCTCACCGCCTACAACGACACGACCGACACGGAGACGGTCACGGACGGGGATGGGCACCGCACGCAGTACGTCTACGACTTTATGCAGAACCTGCTGGCGGTCAGGGAGTACTGGTCCGCGACCACCTACAACGCGACGACGTATACCTACGACGGGGTGGGCAACCTCGTGAAGACAGCGGGGCCTGACGCTGGCCAGGTCACCACCTACACCTACGACAACCTCGGCGACCTCGTGCAGACCGCCTACCCGGACGGGACGACGCAGAAGGCGACCTACGACGCGGTCGGCGATGTCTTGACCTCCACCGACCAGATGGGCCGCACGACCGCGTACGCCTACGACTTCCTCGACCGGCTCACAGCGGTCCACTTCCCGGACGGCTCGTCCACCACGTACACCTACGACAACGACGGCAACGAGCTGACCGTGGACAACGCCGTTGACCAGATCACGTACCGGTACGACCCGCTCGGCGACCTTCTTTCCGAGACCGACGTCATCAACGGGACGCAGTACCGGCTCTCCTACTCCTACGACGTCGCCGGCGACCTGCAGACGATGACCTATCCCGACGGCACCAAGGTGACCAGCTCGTACGACGCCCTCGGCCGGACCACGAAGGTCGCTGATGCTTCGACGGCCTTCGCCTCCTTCACCTACAACCCCGACGGCACCATCGCGACCACCACCTACGGGAACGGGCAGCAGACCAAGTACTCCTACGACAGCATGGACAGGCCCACCTCCATCGCCACCTCCGAGGGCTCGACCCAGCAGCTCGACCTCACCTACAAGTACGACGGGGCGGGGAACGTCCTCTCCATCGGGTCTGAGACCTACGCGTACGATCCGCTCGAGCGGCTCGCAGGCTCGACCGGCCCGTGGGGCACGACCTCCTACTCCTACGACCCGGCCGGGAACATGGTCCAGGAGAAGAGCTCGACCACGACCGTCAAGGACGCCTACAACGGCATGGACGAGCTCCTCCGGTCGGTCAGCAGCAACGGCGCCCTCACGACGTACACCTACGACAACGACGGCGACCTCATCCTGAAGAACGACAACGGCAACATCTGGGTCTACCAGTACGACACGCAGGGGCAGCTCGTCAAGGTCTACGACGACGGCGAGCTGGTCCAGACGAACCTCTACGACGGCGACGGCAGGCGCATCGAGCAGATCACCGGCGCCGGCTCGACGCTCTACATGTACTCCGGGCTCGACGTCGTCTACGAGAAGAACCTGCAGACGGGGGTCGCGACGGACCACGTCTACGCCGATGGCATGCAGGTGGCGAGCGTCACGTCCTCGACGGTACTCTTCTTCCACGAGGACGAGCTGGGGAGCACCAGGCTGACATCCGGCAGCGGCGGGGCATCGGTCTTCAGCAGCGACTACATGCCCTACGGCGTCCAGTACGGGGCGTCGGGCAGCCAGAGTTACATGTACGTCGGGATGCTCTACGACTCGGCCACCGGCCTGTACTACGACAACGCGAGATTCTACGACCCGACCACGGGAAGGTTCCTGACGGAGGACCCGAGCGGCGGAGATGCATCCGATCCGCAGAGCCTGAATGGCTACACCTACGCGAGAGATGACCCGCTAGCAATCGTTGACCCCACAGGAATGACTTGGTGGAATCCACTTACCTGGACCCCAACCCAAGTGTTTCTTGGTACGGTAGCCATTGGACTGGGTATAGCCAATCTTCTTCAGATTGGCTTGGATCCTCTTACAGACGCAGGCGAAGCTGCGACAGTTTCGGAATTGGCATCATCGTTTGCAGGGAACGCAGCACCAGAAGCGGCCACGGGAATAGGACCGACATCGAGCGATTCGATTCCATTGGCCACTCAGCAGGAGGAAGATGACTTCGAAGCATTTGAGCAGGCAGTGAGAGACCAAGGTCCCGAAGCTATTGGATCCTACGGCCAAGAAGTGGCCAAAGGCTACTTGGAGTATCTCGGCCTGAATTTTGCCGAAGAGGTGAAATTCGAAGGCATCTCTGATAACGGACCAATCGAAAGATACGCTGACTTTGTGTTGGAAAAACTTGGGAATCTCCGTAACGTAGCAGTCGAAGTCAAGTCTGGGGGTCCATGGACATGGAGTGGCGAATTGGACCAAAACACAATTGACAAACAACAACTGGGTGACTATCTTAATGCTTTGGAATCCGGAAGATTCAACGGACTTCTATACATCAATGTCCAAGTTGGTTCACATTACGGTTTCGACGAAGGACTGCAAACTGCGCTCGAATACTTCCAAGTAGCTTTTAAGTCATTATAGTGTTAGTTCCCGAATTAGATGACGCACGACTCATCGGATTCTGAAGCCCGGAAAGAGCTCGAATCACTAACCAACCTGCTTCCTCAGAAAAGGTCTCCGCTACCTATTGAAAGGATGGAACAGAAAGAAGCAAGAGCGATCCTCGGTTATATCACCTACCTTGAAAATGTTGCGAGGACCTATAGTTCGGGAGCGGTCCGTGCACCACAGTCTCCCAAGAAAGACTACAATCAACCTGATTTAGATTTAGGTCTAATGAAGCTCGTTGGTATAGCTGCACGGAGTTCGAGTCAAAACCAAAAGAAAGAATGATCGACGCAAATCTCAAAGAACGGAACACTCCTCTGATAGGATTCTGCAGAGCCGAGGCATCCACTTGGGCTATGACTTGATAGGTGAGAACAAGGGAGCGGTGGTGAACCTAGGGTATCCTCATGCCTTCGCCCTCAAAGTGGTCCTCACCGAGCTCACAGGCGAGGAAGTGGATTTTCTGCATCCGGTCCCCGAAGAGCAGTGTAGGATCTGGGCCGACATATTGAAGGCCAACCTCAGCAGGATCAAGCTCATCGAAGGTGTCAACAAGAAGATAGGCCGGAAAGGTCTCAAGTACGGATTCCTGGTGGTCCAGGGGGCCGATATCAAGCGGGAGTTCACGACAGGGTACTACAAGAATGACGCGATTGACTTCGAGCCGAGTTGGGAGCTGACGAAGCCGCTTGACGGCGACTGGAAGATAGTCGTCGACGCATTCATCGAGTTCCTAGATTCCTGCAGAGGAATCGTCAAGGCCGTCTAGGACACAAATCCGCAACAAGCGCGAACCGCTGAAATCAAGCCCCTCATGTGGGGCAGAGGTCAAAGGGGTAGACCAGCAACCGCCAGACGAGCTAACGGCACTCGACCATGACCGAAGAGTCCGTGGTCGTAACCTTGGGATGGATGCCTGCCAGCCCGAAATGGAACAGGACGGCGGCGCTGTTGTCCTCCTACTGCCGGTCGTCTCCGTGAGCGCGTACACGTTCGTCCCTACATTATTCTGCAAAACAGCGCTCCATCGACGGACGATTTCACTCCGTCTCATAGCGGACAGGGGGCTGTGTCTGGGTTGTGATGAGCAGGTAGGAATGGCTGGGCATAACAACCCCTCCATACCCGAATGCATCGTATGTAATGGAGCCATAGACATTTGGTTCTTGAAGGGCCACGCACATGGAACTGGGGCTGGGGCACACCAGATGGTACTGACTTGTCGGGTAGGATGAAGGAATCAGAGGCAGAAGAAAGGCGAGAAGCCCCACCAATACGGTTATGATGAGAGCCAGCTTTGCTGCCCGCTTCATTCTAGTCTCACTGCATCGGCAGCCTCCTTTGTTATACGCCTTTGTCCGAACGCCTACGGGGTCTTGGTAACTCTACCGGAGGTGACACTCGATCGCCGAGAAGCTCTCTTTCACGGCGTCGCCCTCTTCTCTTCCTTGGGCGCCTTCTTCCCCTGCTCCAGGCGCTTCGCCCTCTCCGAGAGCTTCTCGAGCTGTCCAAAGTGGTACAGGAGCACCGACATGGCCATCCCCTCCAGCGGAGCGGTCCTCACGGCCATGAAGGCGGCCGAGTTGTAGAACCTCGCCTCGTCGAGCATCCTGTCGAAGTCCTCACGCTCCCTCTTCGGGAGGTACTCCCTGAACTTCCGCCACCGGGCCACCTCCCCCATCTGCGCGCGGCGGTACGAAGGGACTGTCCTCCCCATCAGCGGCCTACCTCTCCTTCCGCACCCGGTCAACGATGCCGTCGTCGTAGTGATGGTGATCCGGCCTGGTGGGCATTGCCGGCGCGGTCGTGTCCCGGGCTCTTAACTGGTGCTAAGATCCCCACGCGATGTCATGGAGACCCCACTGAAAGTGCCCATCCGTCTGGAGAACCGCCTTGTCTAGGCCCCTATAGACCGGCCCTGGCATAGTGAAGGAGGACCGTCCCGTCCCCCTGCGGCCGCGCCTCGATCAACTTGAAATCGTGCCTGCCCGGCGCTCCCTGGGGAACGACGTCTTCGCTGTGGTCCGGGTCGCCCGCCACGCGGAAGAGCGGCTTCCCCCTGCCCACGATGCTGGGGAACATCTCGATGAAGAGCTCGTCCGCGAGGTCCCGTTCCAGGAAGGATTGGGCGAGCTTGGGACCTCCACCCAGGACGATGTCCTTCCCCGGCAGGGATTTGAGTCGATGGACCTCCTCGCCGAGGTCCCCTCTGACGATCCTCGACCTCGGCCAGTCGGCCGACTTGAGCGTCTTCGAAAACACGACTTTTTCCGCCCGGTCGGCAAATCGCGAGAACCTCTTTTGAAACGGAGTAGCGGACGGGTCGTTCTGCTGGCCAGGCCAGTAGGCGGCCCAGAGTTCGTACGTCCGCCGACCCAGGAGAAGGGTGTCTATCGAGTCCATCCGGGAGTTCCACATCGGCGGTCCCTCGCCGACAGCGTCCGAGCCATCGTCCTCGGCGTAGTCGGGAAACTCGGCGATGCCGTCGAGGGTCATGAACATCAGGATCAGCACTTTCCTCGTGGGCGACCGCGCTCCGCTCGATTATGGGTGGCTCGATAATAAAAGGGTCGCGTGGTCGGCCGGCTACTCGCTCGACTCACCGTTTCGGACGTCGCCTCGGGTAAACCGTATTAGGTCCACAGTGGTCTACTCCAAAGAAAGATGCCGTTTAACGCGGGTGGTCCGCTACTAACGAGGAGGAGCCAGTGATCATGTCGTCCATCACCGGAAAGCTCGTCACCGAGACGCTCGACTACGACGGCGGTCGGCAGGTGACTGCATACGTCCCGCCGGTCCAGCCCGAGGCGGTCGTGTTCGCCGGCGACGGCCAGTCAATCCCGCAGTGGAGCGCCGCCCTTCAGACCGCCGACGTACCGCCGACTATGATCGTCGGCGCCCACCGGCTGGACGACGAGATGCTGCGCCTCCACGAATACTCGCCGGCCTTCGACCCGGAGCGATTCGCGGCACACGAGAGGTTCTTCGTCGAGGACGTCCGCCATTGGGCGCGGTCGCGCTTCGGGGTCGCGCTGCCCACCGAGCGCACGGCGGTCTTCGGCGTCTCAGCGGGCGGGGAGCTCGCGCTCGCCATGGGGCTCCGCCATCCCGACGTCTACGGCGCGGTCTTCTGCGCCTCGCCGGGCGGAGGCTACCGACCGCCTGCCGTGATGCCGAGTCCGCTCCCGCGCGCGTACCTCGTCGCCGGCACGCGGGAACCGTTCTTTCTCGCGAACGCGACCCACTGGGCGGTGGCGCTGCGCGGCGCAGGCGCGGATGTCGTCATGACCGAGCGCGTCGGGTCGCACGGCGGCGCGTTCTGGAGAGAGGAGTTTCCGCTGATGGTGGCGTGGGCGTTCGGACGCTGAGCGTCGCGAACCGGACTTGGCCAAGAACGGGTCGGCTCAGGAATAGAAGAAATAGTGCCAGCTTGGAGAAACCGCCGTTCCCCCGACGCCCCAGAGAAGGTACGACACCGACCCAAGAAGAGGAGCCGGGACCATAATTGGGCATAGGCCGTTACAAGTCGGAGGCGGAGGAGAGGGCGCATTCCCAGGGAAGACCGGGGCCAAGACGGCGAACAGCACCAGCGCTCCGGCCAAGACGATGACGATGTTCCTATCCCGGGCTCTCAATTCCAAGGCCCTCTTGCGATTCTGGTCCCGTATGGGCTGGTTATACGGGGTTTGGTTACTCAATACGTATCCGGCTTACTATCTGTACGATGCCCGTCCAAAGGTTCACCTCCCGGAAGGGCAGGACGCCATCGTCGACGCGGGGCGCAACCTATACATCTCAGAATCCTCTCCGAAGGTCCGTCGCGCCAGTTGGACAAAGGGACCGTATCGACGACGATGGAGAAGGTCAGGCGCCTGGCCGTGACGAAGCAGCACCTCGCTGGCGAGGTGCCTCCGAGCCCGACTGCCGAGGACATCCTCTCGGTGGTGCGCGACCTGCCGTACGTCCAGTGGGACCCGGTGCCGGCCATCGCCCCCTCCCACATTATATCGCTCTGGAGCCGGCTCGGCAGCTTCCGGACATCCGACCTGGACGCATTGTTGTGGCGCGAGAAGAAGCTCCTGCAGCACTGGGCGCCCATCGCCATGATAGTCCCCACCGAGGAGTACCCCCTCTATGCGTCGCTGATGGCCCGGTATCCGGAGTCCCTCACCAAGTCCTGGGGCTCGCAGAGGGCCCGGGCGAAGAAGTTCCTGGCCGAGCACGCCGCCCTGCGGAAGAGCATCCTGGCCCAGTTGGGCGGCGGCCCGCTGCAGCTCAGCCAGTTCAAGGAGCACGCCAAGACGAAGAAGAAGCCGGACGGCTGGTCCTCCGGCAGTGACGTCTCGACCATGCTCTACCACCTGCAGATGGGCGGCGAGGCGATGGTCGTGGGCCACCAGGGGAACCAGAACGTCTGGGGCGCGACCGAGGCGTCCCTCCCGGGCTGGGCGGACAGGACGCCGCTCCCGGAGCAAGAGTTCGAGCGCGCGGCGGCCCTGCGGGCCATCAGGGCGCTCGGCACCGCCTCCCCCTCGGAGATCACGTTCTACTTCGTGCGCGGCCGCTACCAGAACCTGAAGAGGGCCCTTGACCGCCTCCTGGATGAATCCGTCATACGCCGGGTCCGGGTCGCTGAGCTCGGCGACAGGGACGTGCGGTACATCAGCGACCAGGACGTTCAGCTGCTGCAGTCGATGGGCTCCGACGCCTGGCAGCCCCGGACGACCCTCATCGCCCCATTCGACAACCTCATCTCCGGCAGGGCCCGGACGAACAGGCTGTTCGGCTTCGACTACGCCCACGAGCAGTTCCTCCCTGCGGAGAAGCGGAAGTTCGGGACGTTCGTGCTCCCCATCCTGTCGGGGGAGAGGCTGATAGGCAGGGCCGACGTCCTCATGGACAGGGAGAACCGGAAGCTGCTCGTCAACTCTGTCCACGCGGAGCCGGGCGCGCCCCAGGATAGGCAGGTCTCCACAAAGATCGGGGAGACGATGGAGGAGCTCGCGGGCTTCCTCGGGGCCGAGGCGGTGACGTACACGTCGCGCGTCCCGCCTGCCTGGAAGAGCTCCCTTCGCTGAATCGCGTCCACAGTCCAGGAGTACGGGGATCGAACCCACGCGGTAGCGAACCCGGCCGGGCCCCCGACCGTCTGAACCTCGTCACGGGTCCGAGACCACCGGGTCCATGGGCTCTATCCGGGGCTGAGAGATGGGAGGCACGTGCCCGGTATATTCTCCATGATGGAACAGGTCGGAGAAAGCGGCGCCCACAAGAACACGCCAACGATGCCCGCCAACCCCGAGCAGCAGCCCAGTCCAGGCGAGTTTCTGCTTCCAGGGTTCCATTTTGTCTCCCATCCCCTCGCTCCGCGGGCCTCAGCCGCACCCCAACTACACGGCCGTAACCTGGTACGTGTGCGTGACCGTAGCGATGGTGGGCGCAAATGTGGCCACGAGTACCAGGGTGTAGTCGGGCTCGCTCGGAAGCTCGGCGCAGGATGTCGCCGCTGGAATGGTCGGGTATCCGTCCATCAAGCACGGCGCCGTCCCATCCGAAGAGATGGTGGAAGAGCACTCCCCGATGCCGACGCCGTCGATGTTGGCGTTCACCTGGAAGATTTCGTCCTGAGATGATAGGTTTGTGACGTTGGCCTGGACGGAGATGTGCCCTTCATTCGAAAACTGAAACCCACTGGCAGAGAAGGCCGCGGGCACGCTGGACACCCTCTCATACACCCAGAGGGCGCCGACGGCTATGAACACCGCACATAGAAGGAGAGAAGCTACCTTCAGCCGTCCGATTCCGACCCGCCTGCGACCGTCCACCCGCACTTGGCCCACCCGTCCCAAGGTCGTCGTGAGAGATAAATCCGACGCGCCCCCATGACAACCTGCCCGGCCGGCGGACAGGTTGGGGGATAAATAGGAATCCAGCCTCAATAATCGACAAGCATGGTGGGCGTCGGAGTGCCTCTGACCAGGGAGCTCGGCGACGGCAGGAAGTTGGTGCTGACGATGGACTGGGAGAGCGACGTCGGCCTCGTCCAGGGCAAGGGGAAGGTCTACGGGGACCTCGCCGGCCTCGGGTGCACGATCTACTCGCTGAAGGTGACCGGGGGCGACGGCCAGCCCGACGAGCTGCTCCAGGAGTTCCGCTACACCGGCGGCTCCAGCTGCACCACCAACCACGTCACCGGCGTCGTGAGGTTGACCTTCGAGGGGTGGTACGAGAGGCTCAAAGCGGGCGCACCGCCGGCGAAGCCGCGCCCGACAAGGGTCACGGTCCCCCAGCTGGAGCCGGACGCGCCAATCACGCCGGAGATGAAGGCGGCCGCGGCCAAGGAGAGGGAGGAGAGCATGAAGAGGGCCCAGTCCGTCCGGGACGAGGTCATGCGCGCCCTGGCCGAGCTCGAGTACCTGCAGGGCCACAAGGACTCCGCCCGTCGCCCGTTGCCGTCCCCGACCCCCGAACCCGTCCAGCTCCCCGAAGGCGTCTCCCCGCCCCCTGACGGCTACCGCCTGTTCTCGACGGACGGCAAGATTGCCCAGAAGGGGGACAACAGACTCTCCGGCAGCTTCCTCGCCTGGGACCACCCATCAGGGACCTGGACCAACCGCGGCGGCGGCCTCTCCTCGACCCACCTGTACGCCTACGGCGCCGGCGAGGACGGCCGGGGCGCCCACTACGACTGGGACGAGAACAGGGGCCTCTGGGTCCCCGTCAGGAACCCGCCGAAGCCACCCCCGCCGGGCGCCAAGCTCTCATCCACCCTTTCCGGCTTCGCCAACGCCTACCTAGACGGCCGCCTCGTCTACTACGAGTGGAGGGAGGACGAGCAGCAGTGGCTCCCGGTCGGCCCCATCCCGTCGGGCTTCAGGGACGCCTACTCGGAGCGCAAGCGCCTCGAGGCGGTCTCGCTCGACGACTACCACCTCACCATCCACTGGGACGGGAAGCGCCGCTCCTGGATAGACCCGAGGACCGACGGCCCGCCCGTCCTCCGCCCTCCCCCACCCGCTCCAGCCGTGCTGACCGACGAGGCGCCCCACGGGGACCTCGCCAAGGTCGACGGCGGGGACGGGCCCGTCTACTACCTCTGGAACAAGCACAGGCACCGCTGGGTCAGGCTCCTCGACCCGCCGCCGGGCTTCCACAGGGGCGAGGACCCCAAGGAGGCGTACCAGGTGGACGGCTCTGCCTTCGACCGGTGGATTGAGTGGGACCCCCTCAAGGAGGCCTGGGTGGACTTCGACCCCGGAAGGCGGCTCAACATCCGCGGCAGGATACAGTAGGTGCATCCGCTTGGTCGAACCCCCATCATCGTTCGACGACGTCTCCCGAAGGTTCCGGGAGATCAAGGAGGCGGAGCGGACCCGTAAGGAGGCCGAGATGAAGAAGCTCTTCCCGGCGCTGCGGCAGGACTCGGTCGTCAAGATAGTCGTGGACTGGGACGGGCACGCCGACGACGGCAGCATCGAGGGGGTGACCTTCGTCAAGGCGGACGGGACGCGGGTCGAGCAGGACCTGGGGTGGTCGTCCGAGAAGAAGGCCAAGTCGCCGGCGGTCGATGCCATCGAGGACTTCGTCTTCGCCATGGTCCCGGGCGGCTGGGAGACCAACGAGGGCGGCTTCGGGACCTGCGTCGTCGACGTCCAGACCGGCGAATACGACTTCCGGCACGTCTCAGGCCAGGGACCGCCCCACCCCCGCCACGTCGACTACGGCCTCGACGAGCTGCTGCGCAGCAACAGGCGATAGCGCATGGGCCACCCCTACTACCACGCCCTGAGCTCGGCGAGGAGGCACGGCGGCGCCTGGACTGACTACATCGAGGTCCACAACTGGTTCGACGAGACCAAGGCCCACTTCCCTGACTTCCGCCACCGTGCCCTTCGGCACCACTCGGAGGGCATCTTCCTGGCGGAGCGGCTCTTTGGCGTGACCGTCAAGAACTCGGAAGGCAAGGACGTCCCCGTCCGGCTGCTTGGCGAGCAGCACGTCAAGGAGGACTTGGGCCGGATCCCGACGGCGGCCGACTGGCTGAAGGCGATCAGCCCCGAGCGGTGGATGGGGGCCAACGTCCAGAAGCTCGACTTCCAGGACATGAGCGAGCAGGAGAAGGAGGAATACAAGGCGGAGGTCAAAGGGGTAACCAGGAATCGCCCGACGAGCTAACGATACTCGACCGTGACCGAAGAGTCCGTGGTCGTGACCTTGGGATGGATCCCCGCCAGCCCGAAATGGAACAGGACGGCTGCGCCGAGGCTCGCGGAGTACTTCGGCCCAAAGTCGTGCATCAGGGAGATGCTCCCCTTCCCCTGCCCTCCCCTCTCGTACACCGAGAACCAGCCGAACCGGGACGAGACGCGCAGGTTGTCCAGGACGGCTTCGAGGGTCGTGTTACCGCTCCTCGCCATCATCACCGCGGCCGAGTTGTGCGCCGTCAGCCTGCCGAACTCGGGCATCTTGTCGTCCGGAATCATGCTCAGGATCACCCGGAACACGTCCTTTCTCATCTTGAAACAACGGTCCCCGGATTTCTCGTGACGGTCGGCTCTCAGAACCCCCGGAGAAGGACCAGGGCGAGCGCCACGCAGACCACGCTCCCGACGATGCCCTTCAGCATAGACTCGTAGCGCCGGGCGAGCTCGGCGCGAGGCGGGGACGGGTCGCGCTTGATCGACTTGTAGGACCTCGAGACGGTTATCTCGGCGTACGCCGCGCCGAAGCCGAAGATCCCGGCGGCCACGGCCGGCAGCCCCACGGCGTCCGTCTGGATGACGTATCCGGCGATCACCGGGAGCAGCCCCCAGCTCAAGCAGAACCAGCCTCTGGAATGGAAGAGGCCGCCGAAGAGCTCCAGGTTGTAGGCGAACAGGAAGAATACCTCGGGCAGGCCGACGAGGAAGAGCAGGGGCGCCGCCGTGATCGCATAGTAGAGCCCTATGGCCGCCGCGGCGGCCAGCGACGAGATGGCGAGGCCAGAGAGCTGCCTCCTCGACATGAATTGCCCCCACGGCTTGTTGGGACCCATCGCGTCCAGCGCGTGCGCGGAGAGGCCGACGGCCATGAGATACACGGCCGCTATCGCCGCGACCCTGCCCCAGTTCACCGGAGCGGGAGAGAGCAGCGAGCCGATCACCGCAAAGCTGGCGTTCATAGCGGTGTAGGGGAAGAACGTCATGCCTACGAACAGCCTGAACCTCCGAGGCCCGAATCTGGGGACGTACCACTCCCCCTCTCTCGTCTTCTCCTTGGGCGACTCAGCAGGACCGAGACCACTCAAGCCGGGCCGGTGAATCAGCGGCGGGTCGGGATATAAACCGGAGCCGAAGGTCCGAGCGACGAAGGACCCGGACCCGGACGGGGCGGACCCGACTGGGGTCGCACGTCTCCTCCGCTATGACTTATAGCGAGAATCAAAGTGGTTCTAACGCGCGGCCAGTTGGAATACCAGACCATCCTAGGCACGATCTCAGCCGTCCTGGTGCTGGTGGGCTTTCTCAGTTATTTCAAAGAGGCGCTGTTCGGCGGTGCGAAGGCCCACGCATTCTCTTGGCTTATCTGGGGAGTCCTGAACGCGATCGTCTTCCTCGCCTCGACCTCGAAGGGAGCCGGCGCGGGAGCGTGGGCCGTGGGCGCTTCCGGCGGATTGAACTTCATAATCTTCGGCATAGCCCTGTTCAAAGGCGAGAAGGAGATAACGCTCTCCGACAAGGCGTGCCTCCTCGCGGCCCTCCTGGGAATAGCGGTCTGGGTGATAACCACCGACCCTCTCTGGAGCGTCATAGTGCTGACCGTGGTCGACATGGTGGGCTTCATACCCACGTACAGGAAGGCCTACAAGAGGCCTGCGGAGGAAAGCGTCACCATGTTCATCCTGACCTGCACGTCTTATTTCATCTCGCTCTTCGCCCTGCAGACGGTGAACCTCGTGACCTTCCTCTATCCCGCTTCGCTCGTCGTCACGGACGCCATCTTCGTCCTGCTGGTGCTCTACAGGAGACGCGCCGGCTGACGCCCATGGCGTAGGTGCGCGCGCCCGCCTCGGCCGATTTGCCGGATCCATGGCAAGGAGAGGAGGCGGGCTCGACGGGAATCGCCCGGTCTACTTTCCCGGTTCGGGATCGAATCGTAACGCTCGGTGGGGCCGGTGAGATTCAACCGCTTTGTGCAAATCCACGCCTGGGAGCGGCTTGCGAGCCCAGTCCCGGCAGGGACGACTCCCGAACGGGCACGCATGACGAAACCGGCGGGAGCCTCGTCGGGTCGCAGTCACCCATCCTCCGACGCGATGGGTTCAAATTCGCCTCCTTTCCCCACCGAGTAGAAGGATTGAAGATCGTCTACGGCAAGTTCGTATCCAGGATGCTCCCCGGCGTCACAGGCCGGTTGGGGGAGCTGGTCCGCAAGTGGGTACCGCTCGCCGTGGCGGTCGGCGTGATCACGGGGTTGCTCACCATCGTCCTGGACGAGGGCATCAACGTCCTCCTTTTGGGCAATAGTCTTGGCGGGGGCGGGTTCACAGGATACACCGTAAGGCTCTACGAGGCATCGCCTCTCGCAGCGTTCCTCCTGCCCTTCGCCGGTTTGGTCATCACCGGGTTGCTTCTCCGCAAGTATGCCTCCGAACCCTACCTCAGCGGCACCGAGGAGGTGTTGAACCGTTACCATGGAGAAAAGGGATTGGGACTCAGGGACGGCGCGGTAAAGTTCCTCGCCTCGTTCTTCACGATCGGCCTTGGAGGGTCCACCGGCCTCGAAGGACCTAGCATCAATGCCGGAGCGGTCGTCGGTTCCTGGGTGTGGCGGAGGTTCTTGTCCAGGCTGGCCCTGACCAAGGAGGACCTGAGGATCCTGCTCCTGGTGGGCGCGTCGGCGGGGGTGGCCGCTGTCTTCAAGGCTCCCCTCACCGGGATCTTCTTCGCGCTGGAGGTCCCCTACAGGGACCACCTCGCTAGCAAGGCGTTCCTTCCATCGATGATCGCTGGGGTGACCTCCTACGTCACCCTAGCCTCCGTCGAGGGCACATCGCCTCTCTTCAGTTTCGCACAGGCGAGCTCCGGCTTCACTCTCTACGACCTCGCCCTCGCTTCCTTGTTCGGCGTAGCCATCGGGGTCGTCGCCGTCTTGTTCTCCAGCATCTATCATGCCGCAAGCGCGTCCATGAGGAACGTCAAAATCCCCTTCATGGCGCGGTTCGCGCTCGGTGGAGCGGGACTGGGCCTCATCGCCCTCGTCGTCCGTCTCTGCCTTGGCACGCCGTATACGCTCGGGCCGGGCTACCAGGTGATCCAGGGCGCGCTCTCCGGCACGTTCGCGATCCAATTGGTTCTCGCGATCCTGGTCCTCAGGATGCTCGCCACGACGCTGACGCTGGGAACGGGAGGGATGGGTGGGATGTTCATCCCCATGGTCCTTTTCGGCGCCCTCATCGGGTCGGCCTTCGGCCTAGCTCTGCACGTGAGCATCGCCGTCTCGGTAAGCGTCGGGATAGCGGCGTTCATGAGCGCCGGCTACAAGACCCCGATCTCAGCCGTGACGTTCGTTGCGGAGTCGACGGGCAGCATCACCTATCTCATTCCTGCCATGGTCGGGTCCATAGTCGCCTACATAACCTCGGGCACGAGCAGCGTCTCCAGCGAGCAGAAGGACCGGACTTTTGATACGAGCCTGTGATGTCCCGTACGGGAGGTTGCAGATCGGCCCGGCGAGGCCCGGACCCGGACGGGTCCCGGAAGCGTGCATCGACCCCTGATCAGCGACGGGTAACGTGCAGGTCAGTTTTCAGCGGTGCCGGCGAGATTCGGACGCCACCCGGGATGCAACCCTCGCCTTCTACGATCACAGGGGATTCGGAATTGGACTGATGCTGAAAAGCTCAAAATCTACCTCCTATGATTAATCAGGGCATATTTTAAGCCACATGTGAGCGGGCCGACGGGTTCCGCGTCCCAGGGTTCGATGCCGCTCGAGATGCTCACCCAGCCGACCCCTGAGGGTGGTAAGTCGAGAAGAAGATTCCTTCGGAACGCCTATACGCTCTGCGCAGGAGATCCGGACCGTTTGCCGGTCTGTCCCAAGTGCCACAAGCAGATCTCAGGGTCGCGCTATGCGAGGCACCTCGAGAGGTGCGGCCTCACTCACAATACGAAGGTGGCCTCTTCGTCGCAGGCGAGGAGAAGGGCCGCCGGGTATTGAGCTGAGTTGTGCCACCGCGGACGAAATCGGTTGAAAGCGCCCTGCCCGAGCCCAAAAAGGGCCTTCGGCGAGGGCGCTGCCGGAAGCGCGCCCGGCGCCGCGGCATCGATCGCCCGCAGCGCGGATGCCGCCTCTTCGAGGCGGCGAGAGGGTGGAGCGGCTAGGCCGTGGTGGTCGTTGTGACGGCGCCGCTCGGGTAGGTGGTCACCGTGGTGGTCGAGCCGGCCATGGGGGCCGTCCCGATGGCGAGCGCGGCGCCGGGTATGACGTCGAACGTCTCGTAGATCTTGACGTCGCCCTCCCTCACCTCCACCATCGAGCCCTTCAGCGGCCTCAGCGTGTCGGGGATGTGGAAGCGGAGCTCTCCGCCGAGCGGCAGCTGGACCTCGTACTTCGGGGCCCCGTTGGCGTCGATGGTGAAGAGCTGCTCTCCCTTGATGTACACCGTGCACGTCTGCAGCTGCCTGTTGCGCCCCCTCATGACGAGCGCGAACTCGCTGACGGGATAGGGCGAGATGACTGGCTCCCTCACGACCTCCATGGTGATGTCGAGGTACAGCTTCTCGTCCGTGAGGACCATCACCTGGTCGCTGGTCTTGACGACGGCGGCCCCCCTCTCATCGTTAGGGTAGACGACGAAGTGGCCGGCCCCGGTGACCCTCTCGACCCTGCCCCGGACTATCTTCGACTCGGAGGTCACGACGGTGGTGCCGTCCTTCCCCACCACCTCCATCGTGGGCTGCTCCAGCTTGACCGCCTGCGCGCCCGCGGCCGGGCCCATGTTCACGAACTCGTCGATCTTCCTCAGCAGCTTCTTCTCTACCTCCACGTTCCACGCCATCTCTCCCACATCGAGGGGCAGGAACAGCTCCGAGACCAGGAGGGTCTCCACGGCGGCGACGGCAATGTTCTGGACCCACTTGCCTATGCCCACCCTCACCGTGAAGTTGTTCGGCTCTCCCTGGATCAGTATGTTGAACGACCTCTCGGACGTTATCAGCTCCCTGAGGAAGCCTCCCTTCTGCGCCTGGATCAGCATTCCTGCAGCGGTGCTCTTTGTGGCCTGGACCTTGAACCCGTCGCCCTGAAGATAGGCGACGATGTTGTCCCTCAGCGCCATCAGATTGGTGTTCTTCGCCTGATAACGGACCGTCTTGTCGGCTAACATGTTTCCCGGGTACGGTAGGATTGCGAGCGTAAGTCACTCTCTATAGACTGCCTAGTAGGAATCTTCTGAAGGGTCCAGCGCCGTTCGATTGGCATCATCCGACTTTTGGCGGGTTCTTGTAGTCCTGGACCAGCTTCTCCAGTTCTTTCGTATATTCTCTATACGAATCCAGGAGTTTGCCGCATACCTCGACGATTTTCACGGACGCTGCCGTCTTCGCCGTCATCAATGCCTGTTGGACCTCCGGGGTCCCGCTCGCGTCCGGTATCTCAGCGAGATCCTTTTGCACGCGGACGAGCTCCTTCTCGTAAGCCTCCACCAGCGTCTTCATCGTGATTAGATCGACCGATCCTGACATGAAAGCCCGTTCGGTCGGCGTTCCGTATTAAGGCTAACCGATCAGGCAGCCTCGTCCCGCGCCATCTCCGGTCATGGCAACGGATGGCGCGCCAGGAACCCCCCGACGACGCGGTCGGACTCCTCTCGAAAGTCCACGACGTAGGCGTGGCGGGCGCCCTGGACGATGTAGAGCTCCGCCCCGGGGATCCTTCCCGCCAGCAGGTAGGCGTTCTTCGTGGGGTTGATGACGTCGTCGCTCCCGTGTATCACGAGCGTCGGAGACCTGATGGTAGGCAGGAGGTCCCAGGCGTCGTGCCCTTCGCTCGCCTGATGGTGCATCAGCCGGGCGTAGTCCGGCATGGCCTGGGGCTTCAGGAACTCCCTGGCCTCGTCGGGATGGGCCTCGGACCAGGCGGGGGAGAGCGACAATCCGGCAGCCACCTTGAAGACCTCGGCGGGGTCCGAAGGCACGTGGGTCAACATCTCGACGACCTCCGCCGGCCGGGGCGCGCCGTGGGCGTTCCCCGGGGTCGTGGCGCCGAGGACCAACCCCCCGACGCGGCCCCCGTGGTCGATCGCCAGCCACTGGCAGATGCGGCCGCCCATGGAGTGCCCGTACGCATGGGCCCGGTCGATGCCGAGGTGGTCCAGTATCGCCACCGCGTCCTTGGCGAACGAGCGCGTCGAATACGGAGGAGAGCGCGGTTTGTCGCTCTGGCCGGTCCCCCTGTTGTCGTAGGCGATGACGCGGAACCGGTCCGCAAGGTCGTCGCGGACCCCGCTCCAGAACCCGTGGTCGAGCCCCTGCCCGCTGACGAGAAGGAGGGGGGGTTGCTCGCCCTTCCCCGTCTCTTCAAAGTAGATGCGGACTCCATCCTCAGCGGTAGCGAACGGCAAGGATGTCTCGGTCCTCATGGGCCGGAGACGATTCCGCCCTTAAGAATCCTCTGCCGATCCGGTGACGTCCTCTCTTCCCGCGCCTGCAGCCGGCCGCTCCCATCAAGCCGTCCAGATAGTTTCGAGGCGAAGCCGCTGCCGACGCCAACGCTATCAATCCGACGCTTCCTACCGAGCGGTCGACGCGGCTTGCCGAACGAACCACCGTTGACAATCAACATGCGCACGGCCGTCGCCCTGCTCGAGCTCTTCGTCGTCGCCATCGTCCTCGCCTTCGCGGTCACGGTAGCCACAGGCACCTCGGAGATGCGGGCCCTCGCCGTGGGGCTGGTCGTCCCCATCGCCGCCCTGGGCGTCGCCTTCGTCCGCTACTGCAGGCTCGGGAGGCTCTGGAGCTACGCCGGCGCTTCGGTCCTCGGCGTCCTGGGGGTCACCCTCAGGGTCGTCGTGAGCACCCAGCCCAGCCTGGAGGTCGGAGGCGGCCTCCCCGTCGGGGTCACTGTCATCTACATCGTGCTGGGCTCGCTCCTGGCGTTGAAGGGCTACGAGTCCGTGCTGGAGCTGAGGCAGCCCAGGAGGGGCTCGCCCGACGCGCCCTCTCGCTGACGATCTCTCGGGCGCACCATCCCCCTCCCGGCCGCCACCTCGCTGCAGGCCGCCATGATCGACGCTATCAGGTCGGGGGTGTTCACCAAGCAACCTCAGCGAGCCCGACGGCCGCCCGATTCACCGTCCTTGCATGGAATCAATCGATCCTCTCTCCCTCCTTCCTCTCCCTTCGTGGCGGGGATCAGCTCGCCGAACCTCCTGGTCGAGATCCTGAGCAAGGCATTCGGTGTAACGATCCGCGCGCCTTCGACCCTCTTCAATCTGGTGGGGTGCCTGTCCCCCGAGACTACGTGCTGCGCCTTGCCGTCCAGAGCCGTGTTCACGACCATGTCGTCCGGGTCGCCGTGGACCACCTCCAGGTTCGATTTGACTTCAATGACCGTGGCGACATCGGTAATCGCCTTCTTGAACTTGTCGGCATCGCCGTGACCTAACCTCCCCCTTACCTCGTCTCTTCCCACGACCTCCGCAAACTCCGAAAGGAGCTCTTTCGATAGAACGAGCTCGATTTCATCGAACGTGGTGACGAGGTCGAGGACGTCCGCGCAGGTGCCATCCTTCGAGACGACGGCCGACACCGTCCCTTGAATAAGATGCATCTTGCTTCTATTTACGACCATGCGGGGTGGGTTCCGGTGACTCTGGAGGCGACGCTCAAGTCAACGGTGCCCCAATCGGAGACCCCCCGCCTCTGAAGAGGCAGTCCATCAGAAGTCACCCCTAGGAGCTTCTGCGGAGCATCAGCTCTCCCACTCTCATCATCCCAGTTTCCACGGCAATCGAGAAATACCCGACAAGAGACGAGCGACACTGGCATGACAGACGAAAGAAGACGACGACTGTCGAGAAGACAAGGGTTCTACTTCGTGATCGTCTTCGTCGTCGTCCTCACGGCCAGCGTCGCGTCCATCGCCCAGTGGAACCAGCTCTACAGCTCAGACCTGGGGGTCTTCTCCCTCCTTCTGTTCGTCAGCTTGTTCGCATCGGTGGCATCAAACCTCGCCGCAAACAGGCTGACCATATCTCACATCAGCAAGGTCGGATTCCAGGGGGAGGCCAACCCGTTCCAGAGGGCTTTCTACAGGAGATTCGGTCTTAACTCGGGTTACGCTCAAGTATTGATCGGGATTCCCGTTGGATATGCGATAATACTTCTATTCTTCGAGCACTTTCACGTCCTTGCCCTTTCGTTCGCCTTCACCCTGTTCCCTCTGCTCTTGTCCTACGACGCCGTCCAGGATTACCTCGTCCTGAGAGCGATGAAGTGACCCTCTGACCTGGCGCCGGCCGTTTACGCACCAAGGTCATCCGGACGGCGCGTCACGACGCCGCAGGCGACGGTCTTCTACAAGAAGTGGATGGGGACGAGGAGCTCCTGAGGGAGTCGAAGTCGTATCTCGCCGAGAAGAACCTCACGGTCAGCAGGGCCCTCGAGAGAGCCCTGCCCGAGATGAACGTTCCGGCCTCGTCGAGAAGGTCGCCGCGAACCTTGATGAGGGAAGGCTCGGCTACGTCGCGTACGACCAGGTCCAGAGAGCGGCCGGAGGGGGAGGGATACCGCGAGCGCTATCAGAGAAGCCAGAGGAAGAAGGGTGAGTGCGCGCCTTGATAGCAGCACCCTGGGGAAGGTCCAGGCTCAGGGGGCGGGCTCGGAGAGGATGGACCGGGTCTGGACGAGCGGATGCGGAGGTCGCCCGCGTCTTCAGGGTTGCGCAGGCGTGTGGTCCGCCCCCGTTTCGCCCATCGGTGGAGCTGCAGACTCGGTCTCGTCGTCCGTCCAAGTCGGGCTGCTCGCCCCGATGCCGTACGCGAAGAGCGCTGCCCCGATCGGGGCTATGACCACTCCGATGAGCGCAAGCTTGAGACCCAGATTGACCGCATCCAACTCGCTTGCTGCCAGCGAATAGAGACCGTACGAGGCGGTGAGCGAGCTGATGGCGATCATGGCCGCGCCGAGGACGAAGAGATACGCGCCTGTGAACATGAAGATAGGTTTCATGGCTCGGGGGCCTTCGACATCCCCCTAATAGGAGATTGCCGAGCCGCGGTCTTTGCAGCACTTCGTGGACGCCGCCAACTTCTACTCCGTCGTCTTCAGGACCACCGGGGATGAACGAGGTAACTTCACGCTTCTGGTCCGCATCTGCGCGCTGGCCCGGTCCCGGCCGCCCGGCGCGTTCAAGTCGCACGACTTCTCGATCAAAGGTAACCTTAGAGACTTCAGCCTTAATCCGGTAACCCTTATTAGAAAGAATCAAATCGAGTAACCTGAGACTTTGCCTGTCGTCAAGCTGAGGAACAAAGATCGGGAGGTCTTCGACGAGCTGAGATCGAGGATCAACGACGTGAAGGGCGACACCAGCGGCTCGGAGGTCCTGAGCCTTGCCCTGCGCTTCGCCCGGTCGAGGCTGGACGTCTTCCTCGCGACGATCGTCCAGGACCTCGAGGGCGAGCCGGTACTGGACCTGCTCAGGAACCCCGGCGACGGAGAGAGGACGGACGCCCGGAGGGCAGATGAGTACCTCTACGGCTGAGGGGACCTCCTCCTCCGGCTGCTTCATCGACACGGGGGTCTTCTTCGCCGCCTTCAACAGGAACGACGAGATGCACGGGGACGGGGCGGCGGCACTGGTCTCCTCAATGCTGGGCTGGTTCGGGAGGGTCTACACCTCGACCTACGTCATAGACGAGGCGGTCACGCTCACCAAGGCGAAGATGGGCGGCCCCGACGCGGTGAGGCTCGCCGACGACATAATGGGAAGCAAAAGGATCGCGAGGCTCGACGTAGACGAGGCGACGGTCCGGGACGCCCTGGCGACGTTCCGGGACCGCTCGGACGTGAGGGGGCTGAGCTTCACGGACTGCACGACGCTGGCGCTCGTGGAGAGGATGAAGGTCGGCACGCTGCTGAGCTTCGACGGGGGTTTCAAGCCCTTCGTGCCCGCGCTCCTCGGGGAGGGCTACCACGGCTCGCTCTCGAAGGAGCGCCGCGACGTCCTCGCGAAGGTGGCTCAGAGGCTCGGCATCAGGCTGGAGGAGCCTACCGCCGCCGGGCGTCCTTGACCGGAGGTCCTTGGGCAACCAACCAGATGCGCTCATCACGAAACTACAAGTCACGGCGCGATCCGCGTAGAACAGGGGAGCGCCCAGGACGGGGACTCACTCTTGCCATCTAGACAGGTTCTGTAGCATGCGCTCCATGCCGCGCGCCATGGCCGCCCGCTCTTCCTCGCTCAGCCCTTCTAGGAGCCGCGCCTCGAGCTCGTCGGTCCTGGCGCTCAGCCCATCGAGGAGCTGGCGCCCCGCTGGGGTCAGCGTCACCAGGGTGAAGCGGTTGTCGCGCGGGTCGACGCGGCGGGTCACGAGGCCCTCCGTCTCCATCTCTTTGACGAACCGGGTGAGGAGCGCCCCTTCCATCGCCAGGCGTCGCTGGAGCTCGGACTGGCTGACCTCTCCGGAGTGCTTGAGCTCGTGCAGCACGAGGATGCGGGAGAAGCTCATCCCCGCCTGCTGCGAGAACACCCGCGACATCTCTCGATGCAGGTGGGTGAGCATCACGGAGAGGCGCGCGGATTCGCGCTCACGCGGCAAGCCTCATCCCTCCCGCGACGCCGGATTCACGGTATGTGTACCGGCCTGCCCGCCCGTCGCCTGCCCGTCGCGTCCAGCCGCCGCCGCGGCTCGCCCGGCGCCGGGCTTTCCATCCGCCGGCGCCCCGCTGGGGTGGCCGGACCGGCTCCCGTCCGCGAGATAGCGGAAGTTCCGGAGGGCGAGCGACAGCAGGAGGCCCGCCGCACCGATGGCCGCGACGAGCCCGAAGACGACCTGGTAGCCCATGGTGTGGTAGTTCTGGAAGGGGAGGCCGCCGAGCTGCTCCGTGAACGCGTAGCTCGCCAGGATCGAGGTGACGAGGACGGGCCCGAGCGCCGAGCCGAGGTTCCTGAAGGTCTGGTTCATGCCGGTCTGTATCCCCATCGTCTTCGGGTCCACCGACAGGACTATGACGTTGGACATCGAGATCAGCACGGCGACGTTCCCGACCATCATGGGTATGGCTAGGGCGCCGACCTCGTAGGTCGTGCTGTGGAACGCGCCCAGCCCGAAGGGCCCGACCATTATCAGCGCGAACCCGATGACCATGACCGGCTTCGGCCCGTACTTGCCGATCGCCCTCCCGAGGAACGGGCCGGCCACGAGCATGCTGATTACGGCCGGGACGAGGATGAGCCCCGCGTTCAGCTCGCTGAGCCCGAAGCCGGGGGACGGGTACTCCCCCAGGATTATGAGGACGGTGAAGAGCAGGAACATCGCCATGCCGACGAGAACGCCGTTGAGGTTCGAGACCAGGATGTTCCGCTCCCTGAGCGACTGGAACGACACGATGGGGCTCGGCGCCCTGGGCTCCCAGTAGAGGAAGAACGCGAAGACCGCGGCGGAGAGGATGAGGAACTCCGGCACGCCCCAGGGGACGCCGCCGAACCTGACCGCCGAGAAGTCCGTCCAGCCCCAGTAGGCTCCTTCGGTGATGCCGAGCATGAGGAGCGTGAGCCCGAGGCCGAGGCTCAGGACGCCGGGAAAGTCGATCTTCCGGGCGAGGCGGATCTTGGACTCGCGGATGTACACGAAGGCGAGGATGATGACGAGGACGGCGACGGGGACGACCGTGTGGTAGGTGAGCTGCCAGCTGTACGTCTGGGCGATGTATCCGCCGCCGACGAGCCCCATCGCCGCGCCCGCGGCGAACATCCCCGAGAGGAGGCCCTGGGCCTGGCCGACGCGCTGGGGCGGGAAGACCTCGGGCAGCATCGCGAAGCCGAGGGGGAACATCGCCATGCCCACCCCCTGGACGGCCCGGACCGCGATCAGGACGTAGATCTGGTCGGGCCGGCTGAGGCCGAGCGCGGCGCCGATGTTGGGCGAGAACCCAGCGAGGGTTACGGCGACGGCGTACACGACCATGGCGATGAGCAGCATGCGCTTCTTGCCGTAGATGTCCCCTAGCTTCCCGAAGATCGGGGTCACGACGACGCCGACGAGCAGGTACGCCGAGAGGATCCACGCGATCGTGCTCGCCTCGGTGACGTGGAAGAACGACTCGAAGTTGCTGAAGGCCGGCAGGACCATCGTCTCGACGTACGTGACCATGAGGGCCATCGCGGCCAGGATGAGGAGGACCGTCCTCCCGTACTTCGCGTCGTACTGCCGAGGAGGAGGAGGAGCAGCAGCCGCGGCCGGGGGTTGCGAGGTCAAGGCCCTTCTCCCGAAGCGTTCGGCGCCCGCCCGTGGCCGCCACGATGGGGGCCGCGCGCCCTCGACCCGCTGAGGTCGGTCAGCGGGGCCGCCTTTACCCTGGGCGAGACAACCTCCCCTCCCTCTACCGGGATCGGACCGGGGAATCCCGCGTGTCTCGGAGCGGTCGCTGGCTGTCGTAGCATGGCTGCTTTCATCTCTGCCCCTTCCCTACCATTGCTTAATAAGTTAATGATTGATATGTCAATCATTCGGAGGCCATGCGCCCGGAGACAAGCCGACGCACGACGTGGTGGCCACATCGCGGTCGTTCCCCTGCGTCTTCCTTTGGCGCCCCTATGGGCCGCCATCCGCCGGAGATCGCATCGCCGCCCTCGCCGAACCTGCCACTGCATCTCGCCCCCTCCGTCCAGTGCTTCGCGACGTCGCCCCTGACGTCCCAGTAGTACCTCGAGGGGGACCCGGCCACGTCGGAGTACGCATACGATGTGAACGCCTTGGCCGAAGGGTCGTACCCGATTGTCTCCAGGCCGTGGACCTTGAACTCGTTCGATGCGGTCTCTCCACGCTGCACCATGAAGAACCCGCCCGGAAGCCACTCGATCGTGACCCGGCCGCCCATGTCCTTGGGGTCCGAGTCGAGCGTGCCCCCCTCGATCTTCCACACGCCCGCCAGCTTCTCCAGGCGCCTCCGCGGGACTCGGGTTCACTGGACGCGGCATCGTGCCTTCCATGATCTCCGATACGGCTCGGCGGCTTCTATCATCCGCCATCGTTCTTCCGCCACACCACGGCCCTCTCGGCTCGCACCATCCTCCGGATCCACCTCGCTCCGATGCCGTCCAGAGTCGCACCGGCCGCAGGACGGCGCACGTCAGACCTCGATTGTACAAGCCTAAATATCGCCTGACGACGGCGCCGTTCAATCGAGCGGTGTTTGGTATTTGGATAAGAAAAGCGCCATGACGAACCGAGACTGGTGGCCGAACCAGCTGAGGCTCGACGTCCTGCACCAGCATTCCCTAAAGTCCGATCCGATGGGCGAGGGTTTCGACTACGCCAAGGAGTTCAAGAGCCTCGACCTGGAGGCCGTGAAGAAGGACCTCCGTGAACTGATGACCGAGTCGCAGGACTGGTGGCCCGCCGACTTCGGCCACTACGGGCCGCTCCTCATCCGGATGGCGTGGCACAGCGCGGGCACCTACCGCATAGCCGACGGCCGCGGGGGCGCAGGGTCCGGGAGCCAGCGCTTCT
>JBEKTS010000013.1:0-29735 GCA_049515775.1 Nitrososphaerales archaeon
AAGGCGGAGTTCCCGATGGTTGGGAAGGCTGCGATCCCCCATGCCGGGACGTTCAACGCGCATCCGGTCACGATGGCTGCCGGACTGGCGACGCTGCGCGAGCTCACTCCTGAGAAGTACCAGCACCTGGGGCGATTGGGGTCAGAGGTCCGCAGGAACCTACGCGGGCTATCGGAGGAGGAGAGGATACCCAGCTCCGTGACCGGGATAGGCTCCATCTTCCGCCTGCACTTCTCCTCCGTGGAGGTGACCGACGCCGAGACCGCGGCGAAGGCCGAGGAGCTTCCTGCGAGGCTCTTCGACTTCTCCATGCTGACCAGAGGAGTGAGCCTCCCGAGGTTCCACAGCGCGTTCTGCTCCGCCCCGATGGGGAGGAAGGAGATGAACCGGTTCAAGGAGGCTGCGGCCGAATCGCTGAGAGAGCTCAAGGCGGGTAGGAAGACCGCCCGCGCCATGACGGCCCGAAGCGCCTGAAGACGAGACCCTCAGCGGTCGTCCGCTTCTTTGGGCGGCACCCGGAGCGGATGGGTCTCCGCTCCGGCGGTCCTCATATGGTCGTCCATCCTCCGTCGGCCAGGATGTTCTGACCGGTGATGTAGCTCGCCGCGTCCGAGGCGAGGAAGACGGCGACCCTCGCGATTTCCTCGGGCTGGGCGAACCTGCCCAGCGGGATCCGCTCCAGCATGAACCTGCGGACCTCCTCCTGCGCGAAGTACTTCTCGGTCATCTCGGTCACCGTCCAGCCTGGCGAGAGGGCGTTGACGCGTATCCCGTGCTTCGCCCATTCCGCAGCGAGGTTCTTCGTGAGCATGATTATGCCTCCCTTGCTGGCGCTGTACGCAGCCCTCGGCGGCAGAGCCACCTCCCCCATTATCGAGGCTACGTTGATGATCGCGCCGGAGCCCTGACGAATCATCTGCTCCCCCGCCGCGCGACAGAAGTTGAAGGTGCCCTTCAGGTTGACGTCGATCACCCTGTCCCAGTCCTGCTCTCCGTACTCCTCGGTGGGCTTCCGGACGATCGTCCCGGCATTGTTCACCAGGATGTCTATCCTCCCGAATGCCTCGATGGAGGCCTCGACTATGCCGTCGACCTCCGCCTTCTGGGAGACGTCCCCCTGGAAGGCCGAGGCTCTCCTCCCCCGCGAGACGACCTGGTCCCGCACCCTCTCGACCGATGCTAGATCCACGTCGTTGAGTATCACGTCCGCCCCGGACTCGGCCAGCGAGATGGCGGTGGCCCTGCCGATGCCACGCCCCGAACCCGTGACCAGAGCTACGCGTCCGTTGAGGTCGATGTTCAAGGAAGCACGCATTCGCCAGCGCTGGGTTAAAATCTTCTGGGCTGCCCCTCAGCGCCGCAACAGGTCCAGGACGAATTCCCTGGAAGTCCGCAGCGTCTCCTCGACGTCGCCGACCTTCGCGACTTCCAGGGAGAGATAGCCGTCGTAGCCTGACTCCCTGAGGCTCCCCAGGAGGCGCCCGTATCCCTCCTTGGAGGTCGCGCCCTTCTCGGGCGGCCAGTGGTGGTCGTTCACGCCGTCGTTGTTGTTGATGTGGACGTGCATCAGCCGATCTCTCAGCGCAGGCTGGGCATCGAGCGATTCGCGGGTGATGGCGACGTGTCCCAGGTCTACCAGCACGCCCAGGTTGGGCGCTCCGGTCATCGAGACCAGGCTCAGGCAATCCGCGACCGTGGGGAGCGCGCCGGCTGGGAAGTGCTCCACGGCGAGCCTCACCCCCTTCTCCTCGGCGTAGGCGGCGCAGGTCCTCAGACACTCGGCCATCACCGTCTTGGGATCGGGCCCTCCCGCCGTCCCCTTCGCCACCGACGCCACGTAGACGAGGGTGCAACTCAGGTCAGCCGCAAGATCTATGCAGTCGCAGACGTATCCGACCGACCTCTCTCTGGTCTCCGGGTCGACGCTGTGGAGGTTCAGGGCGTGCTGGTCGCGCAGGAACGGGAGAGCGGAGTTGACCGAGATGACATCCAGGCGCTCCTCGTCCAAGGAACGCCTCCACCGCCTCAGCCAATCCTTGCCGAGAGCGTCGACGAAGCCGGCGACCTCTATCCCCTCGTAGCCCAACCTCGATGCGAGGGGGATGGCCTCCTCCACCGTCACCTCGTCTGAAAACCACGTGCAGAGGCCTATCTTCAAACGCACTCGCCCTCCCGCCGGTCCCTCTTTGCGATTCCGGTGCTGGTCCTCATCGCCCCAGGGCCGCCCGTGCTTTTCCCGCCCCCACGGTAGTCGTGCCGGCGAACAAGGTCGAGCGTAGTCCTGTAGGTCTTCCCGGCCGCGGCTCCGCGGACGAAGTCGAAGGCCTAGGAGGCGAACATCGCGTCGCGTCGCGCCGCGCCGCGGGTCCTTCGGGAGGGTCGTCCGGCTCTCGCAGGAAGTGCCTCGCTGCACGGCCGGGGACGAGAAGGCCGCGGCGTTCGAAGGCGATGCAGCAGAGAGAGAGACGGCCGAACACCGATGCATCCACCTCGTGGGGGACCTGGATCGCGTCCTGGACGCTCGTCCAGCCCTGGATGCCGTCGGTCTCCTTTGGGATCTGGGCTCGCCCTGGGGCGGGGCCACCGCCGCCACGGCAGCGGCCGGCGGTCCGCCGCCGCGGGAGGGGCTGGGAGTTCTTAAATCGGCGAGTTTTCGGGTATCCACCCGGGCAGGGGTAGCCAAGCCTGGCATGGCGAAGGATCGGATCGGGGCGCGAGCCCAGATCCCCTTAGTGCTAATCCTTTGTTCGAAAGGACTCGTGGGTTCGAATCCCACTCCCGAAGCGGGCGCGAAGCGCCCCCTCGAGTGTGGGCGAGTGTCCCACCCCCTGCGCTCCAATCTACACTGTGAAGTATGGGTGGTCGGCCGGCCACGACAGCGGGGCGGCCCGAACTGGCCGGAGAGCCCTACTCCAGCTTCCTGAAGAAGCAGGTCTCGTTCCCGGTGTGGCACGCGGGCCCCGACTGGTCGACCACGTACAGGAGCGTGTCCCCGTCACAGTCGACCAGGACCTGGCGCACCCGCTGGACGTTCCCAGACTCCTCGCCCTTCTTCCAGAGCTTGTTCCTCGACCTGCTCCAGTAGTGGGCCATGCGGGTCTCGAGGGTCAGTCTCACGGCCTGCTCGTTGGCGTAGGCGACCATGAGCACCTTCCCCGAGACCGCGTCCTGGGTCACCACGGGGACGAGCCCGTCCCCCTTGGCGAAGTCTATCTCCTTCGTCGTCGTAGGCGCAGCCGCATCGTTCAAGGTCTCACCAGCACGCCGTGCGCCCCGAGATAATCCTTCACCTCCCCGACCGTCATCTCGCGGTAGTGGAAGAGCGAGGCAGCGAGCGCCGCGTCGCAGCCGCCCTCCCGGAAGGCCTCCAGGAAGTGGGCGAGCTTCCCCGCCCCGCCGCTGGCGACGACCGGGACGTTTACGCTCGAGGTGACCGCCCTGAGCAGCCCGACGTCGTATCCCCTCCTGGTCCCGTCCCTGTCTATCGAGGTCACCAGCAGCTCGCCCGCTCCGAGCGCTTCCCCCCTCCTCGCCCACTCGGCCGCCTCCAGCCCCGTCGGCCGGGTCGCGGAGTGGCTGAAGACCTCGTACCCTCCGCCCCGCCGCTTCCTCGCGTCGATGGCGAGGACGACGCACTGGGACCCGAAGACCTCGGTCAGCCTCCGGATGAGCTCCGGCCTCTGGAGCGCGGCGGTGTTCACCGCGACCTTGTCTGCCCCGCTGCAGAGCGCGAGCCTGGCGTCGGACATCGTCCTTATCCCGCCGCCGACCGTGAAGGGGATGTCCAGATTAGCAGCGACCCTCCTGACGAGCGACCTGAGCGTCGCCCTCTTCTCGAGGCTCGCGGTGATGTCCAGGAAGACGATCTCGTCCGCCCCTTCGTCCCTGTACCTCTCGGCCAGTTCGACGGGGTCTCCGGCGTCCCTCAGCCCCTCGAACCTGACGCCCTTCACCACTCTTCCGTCCTTGACGTCCAGGCACGGGACTATCCTCTTGGCCAGGGCCATCAGGCCGTCATCCTCCTCTTGGCCTCGGCCAGGGAGACCGTCTCCTCGTAGAGCGCCCGCCCGATCACCGCGGAGCTGGCCCCGGCCCGTTCCAGCGCCAGCAGGTCCCGCGTGTCCCGGATCCCGCCGGAGGCGGCTATCCTCATCCCCGTGGCGCGGGAGAGCTCCCCGACCGTCTCGACGTCGGGGCCTCTGGCCGTCCCGTCTCGGCCCACCGCCGTCGTCAGGAGGTTCGTGAACCCTCGGGCCTCGAGGTCCCTCGCGCAGGCGAGCACGTCCAGCCCCTGGCTCTCCTTCCATCCCCTGGTGACCACGACCCTCCCCGCCTCCCGGTAGTCCGCGGCGACGACCACCCTCTCCGGACCCCGGCGCTCGATCACCCCTCGCGCCGCGGCGGGGTCGCTGAAGACGAGGGTCCCCAGGACGACCCTCGCCGCCCCATCGGCCAGCCATCCCTCAGCCGTCGCCGCGCTCCGTATGCCGCCCCCGACCTGCACCGGCACCCTCGCCTCCCCGATCATCTCCCGGAGGACCCCGGCGTTCGAGCCCGTCCCCAGCGCGGCGTCGAGGTCGACGACGTGCAGCCCGTCCGCCCCCTCGCCCTGCCACCTCCTCGCCAGCTCGAGCGGGGTCTCCCGCCAGACGGTCCGGGCCTCGGCCCTGCCCTGGACCAGGGTCACCGCCGACCCGTCCATGAGGTCGATCGCGGCCCAGAGCTCCATCCCCGTCGCCGCCACTACCTCTTCGCCGCCCTGATGAAGTTCTGCAGGACCCTCCGGCCGACCGCCCCCGACTTCTCGGGGTGGAACTGCGCGCCGAAGACGTTCCCCCTGGCGACCAGGGCCGGGAACTCCACGCCGTAGGCGCTGGTCGCGACGACCCCCTCGTGCGACTCCGGGACGTACGAGTTCACGTAGTAGACCCATGACCCGTCTGCGACGCCGTCCGTGAGCTCGGAATCCCCCCCGAGCGCCAGCGTGTTCCAGCCTATCTGGGGGACCTTGACCGAGGACGGGAACCGCCTCACCCTCCCCTCGAGCAGCGAGAGCCCCCTGGCGGACCCCTCCTCGCTCGACTCGTAGAATATCTGCAGGCCCAGGCATATCCCCATCACCGGCTTGCCCGACCCGATGACCTCACGGGCCCGCTCCAGGGGCAGCGACCGCGCGGCCTGGTCGAAGCTCCCCACCCCGGGGAGGACGAGCGCGTCGGCCTCGGCCATCCCCTTCCCGTCCCGGGTCAGGACCGGCGTCACCCCTTCCTTCCGGAGGGCGGCCCGGATGCTGAAGAGGTTCCCCGCGCCATAGTTGAAGACCCCGAACCTCAGCGTCACATCGCCCCCTTGGACGAGGGCGGAGCACCCCCCGCTCGCCGGGGGTCTGGTTCCGCCGCCTCGCGGAAAGCCAGCGCGAGGCCCTTCACAGCGGCCTCGAACCTGTGGTGGTCGTTCTTCCCGTCGAGGACCTTCACGTGGACCGTCGACCCCAGGCTCGTCGCCAGAGAGAGAAGGAAGTGCTCGAGGTCCTCCCGGGGGGCGTCCTCGACCATCACGCGCTCCAGCCCTAGCTGGACCGAGGCGTAGGGCCTCTTGACGAGGTCGACGCTGACCAGCGCCAGGGCGTCATCCATCGGGACGATAGCGCGTCCGAAACGGACTATCCCGGCCCGGTCCCCGAGCGCCTCGCTCAGAGCCTGCCCCAGCGCGAGCGCCACGTCCTCGACCAGGTGGTGCTGGAGGTCCCCGGTCGCCCTCACCCTGACGTCGACCATGCTGTGCGTCGCGAAGGAGTCCAGCATGTGATCCAGGAACCTGACCCCGGTGCTGCAGTCGGACGCCCCGGTCCCGTCGACCTCGACGGAGACCTCGACCTGCGTCTCCTTGGTCCGGCGCCGGACTTCTGCCCTCCTCTCCCTTTTCTTCTCTCTTCCTCCCTCGTTCCTCTCCTTGCTCCTCCTCCTCCTCGTCGTCATCGCCATCGCTCTCCTCGGATGATCTCCAGCACCTCGGGCACCTGGTCCACCGACCTGACCAGGACGTCCGAGCTGGTCCGCGTGAAGTAGCGTTCCTGCTCCGCCTCGTCGAAGGACGAGCCGCATATGCCGGCGAAGAGGGTGTTGGGGTAGCTCCTCCTGGCGTCGTCGACCATGAGCCTGTCCTCGGCCGAGTCGCCGATGTATAGCATCACCTTCGCCCCGAGCCTCTGGTGGGCGCGCACCAGGCTCGCGCCGCTGGGCTTCCTGAAGACGGCCAGCTCCGGCTCGAGCGCTGGATAGATGTCGCCGTCCCCGATATAGACCGACGCCGCCCTCTCGAAGAACCGGAGGAGAGGGCCGAGCGTGTGCTTGACCGCGACGAAGGGGCGGCCCGTGGCCATCGCCATCCTCCCTCCCCCGCCGGCGAGCCTCCTGAACCTGACCAGGTCGTCCCGGCCGACCAGCAGGGTCTCGCGGTCGATCAGCCCCTCCGGGTACGAGACCGCCGGCGCGACGCCGTAGACCCTCCTGAACAGCCTGGCTCCGTAGTAGACCTGGTCGAACGCGGCCGCCATGGCGGAGGTCATGGCGTTCCCGGGGTAACCCAGGGACCGCCGGAGCTCCTCGAGCCTCGCCGACCGCAGCCCCGACCGGAGGACATACCGGTCGACCGACTCGTGCCCGGCGAGCCTCTTCCTTGAGCCGAAGTCCTCTACGACCTCCTCGAGCCGCCGGAGGAGGCTCTCCGCGCCGGCCCGCGGGCCGCAGCGCTCGATGGCCGCCTCGGTGAACAGGCTGAGGGCGTAGGTGGTGTCCCAGTCGCTGTTGAACCCGCCCGTGCTCCTGATCTTCAGGATGAGCCTGCCCCCGACGCCAGAGCCCTCCAGGTCCAGGACCGCTCCGGAGAACCTCTCGGTCATCAGGGCGACCGTCCTCATTATGGTCGTGTCGTAGGACCCGCGGACGTCTATGAGCGTCCCGTCGCAGTCGAAGACCACGGCGTCGACCCTCCCCAGCGCGCCCTTCGACCGGGGGCTGACCATCGCGGTCCCACCCTTCAGGTCCAGCCGCTCGTAGGACCCCCCCTTCATCTCGCGAACCTCGATTGCGCCGACCTGTAGTGGTTCGGGAGGCCCTCGGCGTTCGCGAGCGCCTTCAGCGAGGGCAGGACGCCCCTGAGGCCGCCCCTGGTGCCGGAGACGACCCAGCCGAGCTTCACAAAGTCTAGGACGGAGAGGCTCGACCTGGCGGCCGCGTAGCCCTCGGTCGGGATCACGTGGTCGGTCCCGACGCAATAGTCGCTCGCCGCGCAGGGCGCGTACCTCCCGGAGAGGACCAGTCCCGCGTTCTCGACCCGGGCCGCAAAGTCCTCCGGGTCCTCCATCATCAGCTCCAGGTGCTCGGGCGCCAGCGCGTTGACCATCTCGGCGGCGCCCCTCCTGTCGGCGCAGACCACGGCGAACCCCCCCGCCAGGGCGCCCCTCACATATTCCCCCCTCTCGACGTCCCTGGAGATCCTCGCGGCGCTCTCCCTCACCCTCTCAGCCAGGCCCGCGTCCCAGGTCACCAGCCCGCAGAGGGTGTCCGGCCCGTGCTCCGCTTGCCCGATGAGGTCCCAGGCCGCGGTCTCCGGGTCGGTCGACCGGTCCCCCACGACGACGATCTCGGTCGGACCCGCGAAGAAGTCTATCTGGACGTCAGCGGAGACGAGCCTCTTGGCCACGGAGGCATACAGGCCGCCCGGGCCCACGATCTTGGAGACCCTCGGGACCGACTCCGTCCCGTAGGCGAGGGCCGCGATGGACTGGGCCCCCCCGACCCTGTAGACCTCGTCGACGCCGCACAGCCCCGCCGCGGCCAGGATGGCGTCGTCGACCCTCCCGCTCCGGTCGGGCGGGGTGCAGACCACGACCCTCTTCACGCCCGCCAGCCTGGCGACCCCCGCGGTCATCAGGACCGTGCTGGCCAGCGGAGCCTTCCCTCCGGGGATGTAGCACCCCACCGACGGCAGGCCCCTGGGGACCGTCCGCGTCACGAAGCCGTCCGAGACGAACGAGTAGGAGAGCCGGCGCAGGAGCTGTCCCTGGGTCTTCCTGATGCGACCCAGCGAGAACTTCATCGCCTGGAGGAGGCCGGGGTCGACGGACTCCAGCGCCCGCGCGACCTCCTCGGGACCGATCCGCAGCCCGCCCCCGACGTCGGCCCCGTCGAGCTCGAGGGTGAGGTCGAAGAGCGCGCCGTCCCCCTCGCGCCTCACCCGGTCGACTATCGCCTGCGCCCGAGCCTCGACGGCCGCGACGTCGCGGGCCCTGGACCTGATCCGGGCGGCGGCGGCCCCGTAGCCGCCCTTCCCCTGGACCCTGATCAGGGGGAGAAGCCCGCTCATTTCTCCCCGTTCTCTCCCGCGAACTCCTCGAGAGAGAGGATCTGCTGCGGCTCGTGGACCACGAGCCCCTGCGAGAGCCTCCTCAGGGTGGGCAGCATCTTGAGAAGCTCGTTCCTCCCGATTACCGTGTTCACGTCGAACCACCCCTTCTCCGAGAGCGGGCTTATGGTGGGCTTCTTCAGCGAGGGGAGCCGCGAGAGGAGCTCCTGGAGGTTCTCCTCCCTCACGTTGACGAAGATGTGCAGCTTCTTCTGGGCCTCGACGACGCCCTTGAGCATCACCTTGAGGTCGGAGATCTTCTCCTTCTTCCAGCGCGACCGGAGGGCCGCCTTGTTCGTTATCAGGTGGGCGGTCGAGACCATGATCGTCTCCCCCAGCCGGAGGTTGTTCTGCTCGAGGGTCGTCCCGGTCTCGGTCACGTCGACGATGATGTCCGCTATCTCCGGGGGCTTCGCCTCGGTCGCCCCGAACGAGAGGTAGACGCTGGCCCTGGGGTTGTCCCCCTTCCTCCACCAGGGCGTGATGATCATCGGCTCCTTCTTCCCGAAGAGCTTCCCGTAGGCGGGTATGGACTTGAGGTAGTCCGAGGTGATGTTGAGGTACTCCGCCGAGACCCGCACGGACCTGCCCTTCTTCCAGTAGTCCTCGAGCAGGTCGCTCGCCTTCTCGTAGGGCGCAGACTTGGGGAAGGCCGTGACGATCTTCACCCTGCCGTACTCTAGGTCGAGGACCTTCTCCACGTTCGCGCCGGTCTCGCGTATCCAGTCTATCCCGGTGATGCCCACGTCCTGGACGCCGTCCGCGACGTAGACCGGGATCTCCTGGGGCCTCAGGATCCTGAGCTCGATCTCCGGGTCGCTGAAGTACGGCCTGTACGTCCTGTCCTGCCCCGAGATCTTGTAGTAGGCCTTTTGGAAGATCTCGAAGGTGGCCTTCTCCAGTGAGCCCTTGGGAAGGGCGAGCTTCAGCTGTTCAGTCGTTACAGACACCTCTCGTCGTAGTTGGCATACGCACAACGGATGAAACTGCGTGAATACGGTTTGATAACTGAGCGGCCGCTAGGACGCGGTCAGAACCGTCGATGAACCGAACCAGCTCCCATGAAGTCGATCCCCTCGCATCAGCGCCACTCGAACTGGTCGGCACCGCGAATTCTATTTAAGGGTTTACGGGCCGGTCCTCGCCACCGTAGTGCGCCCGAGCCGTCTCCAACGCTTATTACCGCTCCTCGTCGAGACGCGCTTGGGCCGGTCGTCTAGCTCGGTCAGGACGTCGCTCTTACACGGCGAATGCCGAGAGTTCAAGTCTCTCCCGGCCCACCACCTCCGGTCATGTCCCGTTCGGCCCTATAGCTTATGAACCGAGCGCAGGTTGCCCGGATGCCCATGAGCGCGAAGAGGGGGATCGCCGCCTACGCCATCCCCTACGTGGTCTTCGCGAGCCTTCAGTACCAGTTCGCCAAGGACGGGCTCAACTACGTCGACCCTCTCGTCTTCATGGGCGTCCGTTACCTGATCGCCGCGGCGGTCTGCTTCGCGATCGCCAGGGACTTCAGGCCCATCTTGAACCGGGACACGTTCCTCCTGGGCCTCTTCGCGTTCCTCAGCAGCGCGCTCTGGGCCCTGGGCCTCGGCTACGTCTCGGCCGGCCAGTCCGCCGTCCTGAGCTACACCATGCCGCTCTTCGCGATCCCGCTCGCGGTCGTCATCCTGAAGGAGGGGACGACCCGGTTCGGGACGGTCGGCGCGCTGATCGGTTTCTCCGGGGTCTCGATCTACAGCCTCGCCCTGGCGAACGTGGGAGGGTCGGGCCCCGGCATAGCCCTCTCGGTGGCCAACGCGTTCTTCTGGGGGCTCTACACCGTCTACTATCGGAAGCTGAGGGGCCAGGAGCCCGTCAGGACGGTCGCGACCCAGTTCTTCATCGGGGGCCTCCTCTTCCTCCCCTTCTTCCCGTTCACGTTCCGCCTCGACCCGGCGCCCGGCTTCTTCATCGACCTCGCGTACATCTCCGTTGTCGGAGGCGCCGTCATGCTGCTCCTCTGGAACGCCATGGCGCGCCTCGAGTCGATCGGGAGGGTGACGACGCTCGCATTCGCCGTCCCGGCCGCCTCCGTGGCGATACAGGCCCTCATCACGGGCGAACTGCCCACCTCCCTCGAGGTGCTCGGGGTCGCCGTGATGTTCGTGGGGATCTACATCTCCCGGATCCTACCCGGGAGGGTCCTGGTGGCGCCCGAGGGCGCGCGGGAGGAAACGCCGGGCCGTAGCCCTTGAATGCTTTTTAGAGGGCCTAGGCCGACCAAGCCGCTTGCCGAAGCTGCGTTTTCTGAGCTGGAGCCAGTACGGCGAACTCGTGACGAAGCTCTCCGACGAGGTAGCGGCGAGCGGCGAGAGGTTCGACCTGGTCATAGGCATCGCCAGGGGCGGGATCCCGGTCGCCATGGTCGTCTCGGACAGGCTCGGCAGCAAGGTGGACTTCATCAACGTGAAATCCTACACGGACGTGGGCGAGCGCGTCAAGCCGCGGATACTCACCACGATAATCGAGCGGATCACGGAGAAGCGGGTGCTCCTGGTCGACGACCTCGTCGACGGCGGCGAGACGATGGAGACGGTGACCCGCTACCTTGAGACCGAGAGGCCCCTGGTCATGAAGACCGCCGTCCTCTTCACCAAGCCCTGGAGCTCGTTCGTCCCCGACTTCTCGCTCCAGACCGTCGACACCTGGATCGTCTTCCCCTACGAGCGCGGGGAGGTGAGGCGGTCCAGGGCGCAGAGGCAGCAGAACGAGCTAGTCCCCGGGCCGGCCTAGGAGAGGCCGGCCACCAACCGACGGCCGCGAGGGCCGTCCTCTCCGACCCTTGGATCGACAGCTGCGAGTGCGTCGACCCCGTCGCCAACGCTTTTAAGGCGGATGGGAAGGGAAGGCGAGGATGCCGAGGGGAGCGAGAAGGAAGCAGGAGACATCTCGCGCGGAGGACTACCTCGAGACGCTGTACCACCTCCTGGAGGAGAAGGGCTACGCGAACACCGTCGACCTCTCGAACAAGCTCCAGGTCAAGCCCCCCACGGTCACGAGCATGGTCGGCAAGCTCAAGTCCCGCGGATACCTGCTCCACGAACCCTACCGGGGGATGATGCTCACCGAGTCCGGGGAGAAGGTCGCCCGGTCCGTGATTCGGCGCCATGAGATAATCTCCGAGTTCCTCTCGATGATCGGCGTCGAGGGAGACGTGGCCTACGAGGACACCGAGGGCATCGAGCACCACGTCCAGTCGTCCACGATCTACCGCATCGAGAGGCTCGTCGAGTACCTGCGCATGCACCCCGACCACCTGGCCGAGATCAAGAAGTACGTCTCCAAGTGAGCCTAGGCGGTCCCCGCACCGACGGACTCGACGATCGAGGCGAGTATCCTCTCCGTCAGGCCCCAGACCACGTGGCCCTGCAGGTCGAACGAGGGGAAGCTCCTTCTCCTTCTTCCCCCCGCCGCCATCGTAATCCCCTCTTCTCCCGCCGTCCAGTCGCCATCGTCGACGTCGTGCGTCGACCGGTTCTCTCCCGCCCGCAGCTCGTCCAGCGCGACCCAGAGGTGCGAACGGACCTCGTCGCTCTCTCCCAGCGCGAGCGGGCCCGTCGCGAGGAAGACGCTGGGTACGACCCGCACGCTCCTCCTCCTCGCCTCGAATGGCCCCATGTATCCCAGGAACCGCGCCCCCGACGCGAGGTCGGCGCCCACCTCCTCCCTCGCCTCCCTGGCCGCGGTCTCCCTGAAGCTCCGGTCGCCCGCCTCGACCCTCCCGCCCGGGAACGCCATGTCGCCAGACCACGGGTCGCCTCGTCTCTCGGCGCGCTCGACCAGGAGGACCTCCTCCCCTCCGGGACCCTCCCTGAGGACCACGGCCACCGAGGCGGTCTCGCGCGCCACCCGCTCGATGGGGTCGTCCTGCGCGAGGCCGTCCACGAAGGGGGCGAGCCGCGCCGACAGGGAGGAGGGACGCGTCAAGGGGTGCCGGATCCCGGGAATCTTAAAATACCCTTTTCCGACCCGAGCGGACGCTTTGTCCGATCCAGAGTTAGCGAAGATTCTAAACGAGAAAGCGAGGAAGATTGCCGAGTCATCACCGGCGAAGAGCCACCCATCGATAGCCGCGCTCACCACGTCCAGCTTCGATAAATACGTGAGCGACGGCCGACCGGTCCTCGTCGACTTTTGGGCGGTCTGGTGCCCTCCCTGCAGGGCGATGGAGCCGGTCGTGGAGCGGCTCGCGGCGAAGTACGCCGGAGCGGTCCTCTTCGGCAAGCTGAACACCGACGAGCAGTCCGAGATCGCCACGCGCTACGACGTCCAGTCGATACCGACGTTCATGGTCTTCAAGAACGGCCACCCCGTCGACGCAGCCATCGGCGCGGTCGGGGAGGTCGCGCTCGACCGGCTGATCCAAAAATCGCTGAACGGGCCGGCCGGGCACCGCTAGCCCCCGCCCGCCACCGCTAGCCCCCGCCCGCCTAGACCCGGGTCCCGTCGAGGAGGAAGATGTCGGCGTCCTCGACGTCGACGGTGCCGGAGGCGAGCACGGGCCCGAAGTCGAACCCGCCCCTGGCGTTGATCGCCTGCCCTCCCACCAGGTTGTTGAAGGGGGGCATGACCACCAGGTCCCCCGTCGTCACTCCTGCCGCCGGGCCGCCCTCGCGCCCCGCTTTGAGCAGCAGCCTCTCGACGTCGTACTTGGCGAAGAGCCAGACCGCCTCCTTCGACCTCGCCCCGAACCTGTCCCTCATCTCGTAGCGAAAGTGAGAGTGCCCCATCACCATCCTCCCGCAGGCGATTACCTCGCGGGAGGGCCACGAATGACCGTGGGTGACCCCGACCTTCTCCTCGGTCCCTATGGTCATCCCGTCGGAGGGATGGACCTTGACCCTGCTGGGGAGGAGCGACCTTATCCCTCCGTCATGGTTTCCGGGGACGACCTCGACCGACGCGAAGACGTCGAGGAGCGTCTCGAAGAACCAGGGGAGTATGGACCAGTCGACGTCCTCGACCTTCCCGATCGAGTGCTTGACGTCCCCGAGCACTATGATCCTGTTGGCCATGTACCGCTCCGCCAGGGCGTTCACCCTGTCCATGATCTTGTTGGAGTAGGGCGGGATCCTGAACCCCTTCCTCGCCATCTCCTTCTCGAGGCCGAGGTGGAGGTCCGAGATCAGGATGGTGCGCTCCTCCTGCTCGTTGAACAGGAGCGCGGCCTCTCCGGGGACCACCTTCAGCACAGGGTCGCGACCACCACCACAATCTCCACCCGCTCTCCCTCGCCGAGCGCGTAGCCGACTAATTATCTAGCCGGTCGTCGGAAGAGGGATGGATGGATGGAGGGAGGGAGGAGGCGGCCGTCACTTTAGCAGCGGGAGGACCTCTGACTTGACGTAGGTCTTGAACTCGGGGAGGTCGGCCCTGCTGAAGCAGGTCACGACGGCGTTCCTCGTCACGCCGACGACGTATCCGAACTTCCTGGACTTTACGACCGCGTACCAGATCTGGCCGTGCTCCAGGTAGTCGTTGTAGAGGGTCGTCGTGCCGAGCGCCTCTCCGTAGAGGGAGAGCTTGGAGATGTTGGGCAGGTCGACCGAGTCGAAGAAGAGGACCTTGGTGTTCTCGAAGTTCTCCTCGTGGAACCTCTTCAGGACCTCGGGAGGTATCCTCCCCTCGACGATCTGGCCCAGGGACATGAAGAGCGCCTTCGACATCTCGTTGGCGACGCTGTTGGCCCTGCTCTTCTTCTCGAAGATCGTCAGGTAGAGGCCCTCGCCGAAGAGGTTGAAGGTGAACGGCGCCTGGAACGTCCTGGTCACGGGGATGGAGTTCCCGCGCTGGTTGACCGTGAAGACCGTGTCGAAGGAGAACGTCCCCTCGAGCGTCTCGCCCGAGATCGAGAGGTCCGATATCTCGGAGAGGAGGTTGAACGACTGGTCCTCGACCCTCATCTCCTGCTCGAGCTTGAAGGCCTTTAGCTTCGTGGCCAGGAGCGCGAGGTTCCTCCCCTCCGCCTCCTCCTTCACGACGAACAGTTTAGCCGCAAGGACCAAGACGCAGGGAGCCGGGCCGAGGGGGCCTAAAAGGTAATCGCGGCGGCCGCGAGACCGCAGGCCTAAAATACCTAAACGGGACGCCTTTCCGAGCCTTGTCGAAGCCCCTCGGGGAGCTGTCCACCGCCAAGGAGAAGGCGTTCTCTCCCCCCATCAAGGAGATAATCCTGGAGAACTTCATGTCCTACGAGTACGCCAGGATACCGCTCACCGGGGGGCTCAACCTCATCGTGGGGCCGAACGGCGCGGGGAAGTCCTCGGTCCTCCTGGCGATCTCGGTGGCCTTCGGCCAGGCCTACACCGAGCGGTCGAGGAAGCTCTCCGACCTGATACGGCGGGGCAAGGAGATAGCGCGCGTCTCGCTCATATTCGACAACAGGGAGAGGACGGGCTCGAGGCCCATCCCCTACTCCAAGTCCGACACGTTCATGCTCTCCCGCTACCTGCGCAAGGACGGCTCCTACTGGTACGAGGCGGACTACAAGGAGATAGACAAGAGCGAGGTGGTGAGGCTCCTGAGGGAGTTCGGGATCAACCCCGACAACCTCCTGATCATCATGCACCAGGGGATGATCGAGGAGCTGGGGGCGATATCGACCCAGCAGCGGCTCACGATGGTCGAGGAGGCCGTCGGGTTCCGCGAGTACCGGGAGAGGATCTTCCAGGCCGAGAACGACCTCAAGTCGATGATAAGCGAGGAGGGCTCCCTCATCCAGCTCCTGGAGAACGCCAACCAGACCATCGAGTACTGGAAGCAGATCTACGACCGCTACCTGGAGAGGAAGAAGCTCCTGGACCACAGGGGCCTCCTCACATCGGAGCTGCTCTGGGCGCAGGAGGGGAAGCTCTCCCGGTCGCTCCAGTCCGTCCGCGAGAAGCTCGCGATGAAGAGGGAGACCCTCGAGGACCTCTCCGGCCAGCAGACCAAGGCTGGCACCGAGTCCGAGTCGCTGCACCGCGCCCTCCTGGACCGCCAGGTCGAGCTCGGCAAGCTCTACGGGGCGGTGGTGCGCGCCGAGAGGGAGAGGGCCGGCGACGAGGGCGCCCGGGCGGCGCTCGAGAAGCTCAGGGCCGAGCTGGACGCCATCAGGGACGACCTCGGCGAGCTCGGGGCGGGGACGGACGCCAGGAGGCTGAAGCGCGTCAAGGAGTTCATCGACTTCACATCGCAGCGGTCGGGGTCCTCATCCGAGGATGCCGCCCGGAAGAGGTCCGAGCTGGACAGGGAGGTGGCCTCCCTTCAGGCGGAGCTGGGTGGGGTCGAGGACCTCATCCGCAGGACGACCGACGAGTACATCGCCCAGCGCGTCAGGTTCGAGGTGCTCGCGTTCAGGATCAAGGCGACCGAGTCCGAGATCAGGGAGCTCGAGCGATCCGAGAAGGAGGTGGTGGGGGAGCTCGGGGTCCTGCGGCCCGACCTCGAGAAGGCCGGCGAGAGGATCATCACCGAGAGGCAGCCCTACGAGGTCGCCGAGGAGCTGAAGCTCGTCTCGGCCCAGATCCAGAAGCTCCAGGACCTCCCGGAGGACGCCGAGAGGATCTACAGGGACTACGTGGGGAACATCGAGGGGCTGAAGGACAAGCTCGCCCAGCTCCAGGAGAACAAGGGGCTGCTGCTCAAGGAGCTCGAGGAGAGGAAGAAGGCCTGGAGGACCGCCATCCAGAACCTCATCGACGAGATCACCCCCGTCTACCAGCGCGTCCTCTCGACCGTCGGGGCGAGCGGCGCCATCAGGCTCGAGGAGGGAGACAGCATAGAGGAGACCGGCTTCCAGCTGCTCGTCGGGTACAAGGGAGCGCCCCCGAGCGTGCTCGACCCCTACACCCAGAGCGGGGGTGAGAGGTCGGTGGCGCTCGTGGCGTTCATCCTCTCGCTGCAGTCACGGATAATCTCGCCGCTGCGGGCGATGGACGAGTTCGACATCCACATGGACCCGAGGAACAGGGAGGCGATCTTCAAGATGATCCTCTCCGGGTCGAGGGACAACCGCAACTCGCAGAACATAGTGATCACGCCCTCGATAATATCGGTGATGGACCGGTCAGCCCACGTCATAACCGTGCAGTCCGTCCACGGGGCCTCGGAGGTAAAGGAGTTCGCCGGAAAAGGAAGATAAGAAGCTGGAGGACGTCCTCCGGCTGATCGAGCTCTGCAAGTCGGTCCAGTCGTCCAGCGTAAACCCGTTCGAGGTGGACATCCGGGAGAAGCTCCTGATGCTAAAGAAGCACCTCCCGGAGTGGAAGCTCATCGACGTGATGCTGAAGGACTCGGAGGCGATGCAGCAGCTGGTGGCCATCGTCAAGCTCCAAGACCAGTGGGTGAAGCACCGCGCAAGCTCCCTCTATATCGATCCGCTCCTGCTCGAGCTCAAGATCCGGCTCCTGACGCGGGAGGACCTGGCCGACAGCCTCGTCAAGTGCTGGCATCCGGTCGCCCAGCTCGACCAGCTCACCGCGAGGGGGCTTGAGAGGGCCTTCACGTACTGGCGCGACCTGGTGCCGCTCTCCGAGCGCTTCAAGCAGGAGTTCGGGAACTACGCGACGGCGCCCGGGCAGCTGGACTTCGAGGAGCTCCAATCGCTCAACATCTTCAGCAAGGAGGAGTTCGAGACGCGGCTCAACGTGATCCACGACGAGCTCGTGCAGAAGACCGTGAGCGGGGGCGAGCTGGACTACCGGAAGTTCATCGGCGCGCCGACCTTCGAGGAGACGGCCGTGCGCGCGTACCTCGTCGCCTTCGTGGTGACCGAGGGACGGGCGAGCATCAGGGTCGACCCGCTGACCGAGGAGATCTTCCTCTCCCCGGTCTCCGGTCCCGCAGGGTCCGAGACCAAGTCGGTGGCGATAGAGATAACATGAGCAACGCGGAAGGAGAGAGAGCCCTCCTCGAGAGGAAGATGCGCAAGGCGCTCCAGGTCCTCATCCTGCAGAGGGGCAGGAACCCCGGCGTGAAGGGCTGGGAGATGAAGAGGTACCTGGGCAAGGACTACAGGACCATCCTGCAGGTCCTCTCCGGGGACCTGAAGCAGCTGGGGCTGGAGGTTCACGAGGTCCCGGGGCTCGAGGGGACCGACGACTCGACGCGGTTCCTGCTGCGGTTCAGGGAGAGCCCGACCCTGAGCGAGGCCGAGAGCGCGGGGTTCCGCGTCGACGACCTGGCCGTGCTCGCCGCGTCGATAGCCACGGTCAACTCGAAGCAGGGGCGCGTCGGCCGGAAGGAGCTCGAGACGTTCCTCCGGGAGAAGTTCCCCCGGTGGAGGGTAGACTACTCGCTCGAGAGGTTCATCAAGAGGGGATACCTGGACCAGGACGAGAAGGGGCTCCTGCGCATAGGCTGGAGGACCAGGGCCGAGGTCGACGAGAAGTCACTGATGACCCTTATACTGGCGAGGGGCGAGGCGGCCCCCTAGCGGCCACCTATCATCTTAAATGCCGCCGGGCCAGAGCCGATAATGGTGTCCACAGTCAACAACCTGAGCAGGGGTCGGACCATCGAGGTCGCGAGCTACCTGCCCATCCCGCCCTCGAGGACGAGGGAGTTCTGGACAAAGTGGAAGATACAGCACATACGGCAGCTGGCGACGACCGGCCTGGCGACGAGCGAGGTCCTGATCCCGGACTCCGAGAGGACCCAGAGGGTGCTCGACAAGCTGCACCTCCGGCTCGCCGCAACCACCACCGCCGGCCGGCAGACCCGGGCGCGGACCTCGGTCCCGATCTTCGGGGACGCGGGCGTCTCGCTCTCCTCCCCGCTCTACCTGGGGGACATGTCGTTCGGCGCGCTCTCCGGGACGCCCAACATCGCGATCGCAAAGGCCGCCGATGCGACGGGCGTCCTGGCGGGGACCGGGGAGGGCGGCCTCCTGAAGGAGGTCGCGGACTGCTCCCGCATAACGGTCCAGTGGGCCTCGGCGCGGTTCGGGGTCACCATCTCCTCCCTCACCAAGGGTCAGGCTGTCGTGATAAAGATCGGGCAGGGGGCCAAGCCTGGGATAGGCGGCCACCTGCCGGGCGTCAAGGTCACCGAGCCGATCTCCGAGACGCGGAGGATACCGGTCGGGAAGGACGCCATATCGCCCGCCCCTCACCACGACATCTACTCGATAGAGGACCTCGGCCAGAGGATCCTCGGCCTGAAGGAGGCGACGCGCAAGCCGATCCTGGTCAAGGTCGGGGCCACCAACTACATCCCCTACATCGCCTCGGGGATCGCGAGGATGGGCGCGGCCGGGATAATCATAGACGGGGCGGGAGCCGGGACGGGCGCTGCCCCCTCGGTCGTGAAGAACAACGTCGGGATACCGATCGAGCTCGCGACCGCCTCGGTCGACTCGATCCTCAGGAAGGAGGGGCTGAGGGAGGGGTTCACGGTCATCGCCGCGGGCAGGGTCAGCACCCCGGAGGACTCGCTCAAGCTCATGGCGCTCGGCGCCGACGTCACGAGCCTCGGGACCGCGACCCTGATGGCTCTGGGCTGCCTCATGGTCCACAAGTGCCACATCGGCTACTGCCCCGCGGTCCTGACGAACAAGATCTCCCCGAACCAGGCGAGGACGCTCTCGCTGCAGCAGTCGATCCGGTGGATGGTCAACCTGATCAGGGGCTGGGACGACGAGATGAGGGTCCTCCTGGAGAGCATGGGCATCGACGACGTCAGGGAGCTGGTCGGCAGGCGGGACCTGCTCTCCCACGGGGTCCTCAACGAGGAGACCGCCTCGATTCTGGGGTTCCCCGTCGCTACCTCGACGCAGGCGAGGAGGGACGTCCACGGCTACTCGCGACTCCCGGACGGGCAGTACCTCTGGCCGGCCCACAGGGTGGCGATCCTCAGGGACATGGCCGGGACGACCGGCAAGTTCCCGGCCGAGTCCGAGATCTCCAGCATGGGGACCAACAGCCCGCCCTTCGTCGACGACCCGGTGAGGCTCTCCGACTGGCTCGTCTCGGACGGCGCGCAGGTGACCAGGCCGAGCATCGACCCCTACAGGGAGGAGATAGAGATCTCCACCTACATCGGCGGGACGGGCCTGAGGCTCTCCTCGCCCTTCTTCTTCACCCACCTGCCGAGGGCGGTCCCCCACGACGTCGTCGCGATATTCGCCAAGGTGGCGGCCGCGATGGGGCTGCTCCTGGACGTGGACGATTACGAATACGACGGCGACGGCCGCCCGGACGGCCTGGGCCCCTACGCGGAGCGGATGATCTCCGACATCGAGTCCGGGGCCGGGTCGGCGGTGCGCGCCGTCCGGCTCGAGTGGTTCCTGGCCGACCCGGAGACCCGCTCCCGCGTCGCCCGCCTGACCGAGCAGGGGGTGAAGGTGCTCGTGCGGACGCCCACCTCGTGGTCGGCGATAGCCTCGATCGTGAAGCTCCTCAGGTCCGAGGACTGCTTCACGGGAGTGCTGCTCGACGAGGACGAGACGGGCTCGGACATGCAGATAGAGGCGGCGGTCTCGATCCTCGACCGGGAGCTGAAGGAGCACGGCAAGAGGGGCAGGCTGAACATCGTCGCCGAGTCGAACGGGGTGCGCGGCTCCGACGACGTCTTCAAGATAGTGGCGCTGGGGGCGGACTGCGTGGGCCTGGGCAAGGCCGCCCTCTTGGCCATGGGCGTGGAGGAGGGCGACCGGGAGATAATCCTGGACTCGAGGGCCCACCAGAGGCTGGAGAACTTCGTCTCGGCGACCCAGAAGGACATCAAGCTCCTGGCCGGGGCGGCGGGGATCAGCAACGTCAACTCCACGCTCACCGGGAACAGGGAGCTGCTCAGGTCGGTCGACCTGGACGCGTCGTCGCGCATCGAGCTCGGCGTGAAGCCGGCGGGGGCCGCGTGAGCGGGATGGATATCGACCGCATCGCCTTCGACCGCCGCTTCGGCCAGCCGGTCGTCAAGGACGGCTGCGGGGTCTTCGGGATGCTGCGCAAGGCCGACGCGCCCCTCATACCCAACCGGGTCGCGATCGACGGGATATCCTGCATAAAGTACCGGGGCAGCGACCTCGGGGCGGGCTACGCCGCTTTCCGGACCTCCGGGGTGCCCACGGGATCACCGTACCGCGTCCAGGCGTTCGTGACCGAGGAGGCCGTCGCCGAGAGGATCAGGGCGACGCTCGAGGAGCGCGTGGGCGTCGTGGAATCCTCCTCCACGAGGAGGGTGGGCCCCAGGCGGGACCTGCTCGTCTGGGAGGGCGGGGTGCGACCCCGGGACGGGGACTCGGACCTCAGGATCGAGGGGGCCGTGGACTCGGTCAACGCCACGCTCTTCCGGGACGGGTTCGAGGGGCGCGTCTTCTCCTACGGCAGGTACCTCTCGGTCTACAAGGAGGTGGGCTACCCCGACCAGGTGGCCGGCATGTGGGGCCTCGACCGCGAGGACGGGGGCGCCGCCGACATGTGGCTCGCCCACACCAGGCAGCCGACGAACTCCCCCGGCTCTCTCCCGATCTGGTCCCACCCCTTCGCCTCGATGAACACCGCCATAGTGCACAACGGGGACATCAGCTCATACGGCTCGAACATGGAGCTGCTCAACTCGTGGGGGATCCGGTCCCACGTCGGCACCGACAGCGAGGTGATCGCGAGGCTCCTCGACCACCTCGTTAGGCGCGACGGGCTCAGCGTGCGCGAGGCCGCCACGGTCCTGACGAACCCCTTCGAGAGGAACGTCTCGGACCCCGCGGTGAGGGACCTGCTCTACCGCTACAGGGGGGCGAGACTCGACGGGCCCTTCGCGGTCGTGGCGGGGTACGCGGACGGGGAGGACACCTACCTCATCGCCCTGACCGACAGGTCGAAGTTCCGACCGCTGCTCGTGGGGGAGGACGAGGGCTACTTCTACGTCGCCAGCGAGGAGACCCAGATAAGGAACCAGTCCAGAGGGGCCCGGATCTGGACGCCGGAGCCCGGGGCGTTCTTCATCGCCTCGCTGCGGCACGGGATGATCGAGCCGGGGACCGAGAGGTCCCTCGGGACGCAGAACTCGGTCCTGACCACGACGCTCCCACCGTCGGCCGACGGGCGGGAGGCCTCGAGGCCGCTCCGCAGGATCGACGCGACGGGCCGGGGGTTCAGGGAGCTGAACGAGTCCATAGCCGAGGCCGAGTCGCGGGGCGAGCCCGGCCTGGTGATAGAGAACTGCAGGGGCCAGCGTTACCTGGGGATAGGCATCACGCCGAGGCGGGACGGGCGTACCGAGCCCTTCAGGGTCCGCCTGACCGGGTTCCCGGGGAACTGCCTGGCCAACCTCAACGACGGCGCGACCTTCGAGGTCTTCGGGAACGCCGCGGACGACCTCGCCGACACGATGCAGAGCGGCTCCATAGTCGTCCACGGGTCGTCCCGGGACGTTACCGGCCAGGCCATCCAGGGCGGGTCGATCTTCGTCCGGGGGACGGTGGGCAACAGGGCGGCGATCCAGATGCGGGAGTACGAGAACCACCGCCCCTTCCTCATCGTCGGGGAGACGGCCGACGACTACCTCGGGGAGTACATGGCGGGCGGCGTGGTCGTCGTCCTGAACCTCTCGGACTCCGGGAGGCCGGCGAGGAACTACATCGGGACGGGGATGGTCGGGGGGCGGATCTACATCAGGGGGGCGGTCGGCGAGGAGCAGGTCGGCCTCATCCCCCAGCGCGAGGACGTCCTCCGATACCTGCACTCCCAGACCCTGGACGGGACCCTCTCGCAGGAGGCCTACGAGGCCGTCGCCAGCGCACCATACCCCAGCGTCCAGCTCCTCTCCCGTTCGATCCCGGAGCAGGTCATGTCGAGGGTCCTCACCCTCTTCTTCTCGACCAAGTACACCAAGCCCATCGCCATCGAGCGGAGGACCCTCGGGGAGGAGGACCTCTCGCTGATCGGGACCAGGCTAGAGGAGTTCTTCGGAGCCTTCGACGTCTCCGAGGAGGCCAGGCGCAGGGTCCTCGACTCTGAGTTCACGGTGATTCGCGTCAGGGACGAGAAGGGCTCCAAGGAGGCGCTCCACGTGCCGCCGCAGGAGACGCCGGTCGAGGAGTAGGGGGGAGCGAGATGCCCGAGAAGACCTCCGACATCTGGTGGCTGTTCTCCAGGCAGACCGTCGTCGTCTCGACCAGAGAGTCGGTCCTGAACGCCAGCCTGCTGATGAAGAACAGGAGCTTCAGGCACATCCCGGTCACCTCCGAGAACGGGAAGATACTGGGCATAATCTCGGTCCAGGACATCATCGACTCCCTCAACCTTACGCTCCGGTCCTCCTCCTCCACCTCGGCCGAGGACGTCAGGGACTCGCTCCAGGTGCCCGTCGAGCTCCTGATGACCGGCCAACCGATCCTGGTGGAGCCGGGAGACGGGCTCAGGGAGGTCATCAAGAAGTTCTCCTTCTACAACGTCGGGGCCCTGCCGGTCGTCAGCATGCTGGGGGTCGTCGAGGGGATCATCACGCTGCGGGACCTGGTGGGCCTGATGGGTGCGAGCTCGTCGCCGCTCGGGGCGCCGGTCTCAGAGATAATGAACGCCAGCGTCACGAGCATCGACCCGGACGCGACCATGGCCCGGGCCGTGGAGCTCCTCTCCGAGAGGAGGGTCCGCCGGCTCCCGGTCGTCACCCGCGATGGAGAGCTCCGGGGGGTCCTGACGAACAAGGACGTCATCAGGCACCTGGCCAGGATCATGAACGGTGGGCCGGGGCCCTCCGGGTTCGAGCGCCGGGTCTCCGAGTTCATGACCGCCGACGTCATCACGATAGGGCACGAGGACGACGTACGCACCGCCGCCAACCAGATGACGACCTTCGGAGTAGGCGGGCTGGTGGTCAACGACCTCCCCTCCCGCGTCATAGGCCTCGTCACCGAGAGGGACCTCATCCGGACGCTCTCGTCGAAGAGGGGGCTGGACTTTTTGATGTCCTCGATGCAGTACGAGCTCGAGACCGACGACGCCTTTTCCCGCATCCGGTCGTTCGGGGCCCGCTAGGTGCTCCGATCGGCCGCCGGTCACGAGGCGAAGTAGCGCCTCTTCAGCGCCTCCCGCTCTCCCTCGATGACGTAGTCGATGAGGTCGCCGCCCTCCTTCTTCTTCCTGGCGAGCAGGGCCTGCGCGTCGGAGAGCCTGATGCCCCTGCCCCCCATCAGCACGAGCGCGTCGCTGCCGTACTCCCTGCACAGCTCGACGGTCTTCCTGAGCGCCTCGACGGTCTTCTCGCTCTTGCCGTGCAGGTCCGTCCGGGACCTCGCCTTGAGCGCCAGGCTGAAGATTGTCTCATAGGAATCGGTCGAGAACCCGACCGCGTCGCGCCCGCACTTGGGGCAGCTCTTCACCTGCGCGCCGCCGATCCTCTGCGGCTCGACGTACTCCCAGCAGCTCGTGCAGACCGCGGTGAGGAACCCGTCCAGGACCCTGGCCTCGGTCGACTGCCTGATGATCGCCCTGAGCCTCTCTGGGGAGACGATCTCCCCCCTGCGGCTGACCTCCTCGACCCCGATGCGGGCCAGGGGCGTGATCGTCTCGGCCTCCACCATCTCGACGGCGACCCGTCCGTCCTTGATCCTCTGGAGGACGTCGCTGGCAGCCTCGACGTCGAAGTCGTCGTGGAAGATGACGCTGATCGCCTCCTCGTAGACGGGCGTCCCCCTTAGGGCCTCCATCAGCCCCGAGATCGAGACGCTGGCGTAGTCGGCCTCCTTCGCTATGGCGCCGCACTTCTTCCCGACGTGGATGAGGCGCCGCTTGAAGATGCCCGAGCGCTCCACGGCGACCCGCGCCAGCTCCCCCAGGTCCTTCTCGGCGAGGCCGACGAGCGTCGACCTCACCAGCTCCGAGGACGCGTCCACCTCCAGGATGATGCGATAGGGGTCCTGGTGGACCGCCACCGACTGGCCGAGCCGCTCGGAGACGAGGTAGGCCACGACACGAGCCAGCACCCGGTTCACCTTGTGCCCGAAGCTGGCCTGGACTATGACGTACTTGTCCCACCTCTCGATGGTGACGAGCCTGTCCGACGGGACGGGGACGCCCATCGCGAGCTGCTCCTCGACCTCCCGGAGCGACTCCGCCGCCGCGTGGGCGTCGAGGGGATAGGTCGCGCACATCCTCTCCATGTAGGTGTCGCGCCGGGAGCCCGCGACGGCCTCGGCGTACTCCCTCCGTATGGCGCCGACCTCGAGCGCGACCTCCAGGGGCACGGGTATCTCGTCCCCCACCCAGCTCGGGACCGCCCCGGTGGGGTCCTCCTCGGGGGCGACGTAGACCCTGTTCTCGTATATCTCGAGGATCTTCCAGCACCGTCCGGCCTCGACGAACTTCACCCCGACCTGGCCGTACTCGGAGACGAAGGCCTCGTCCAGGACGCCGACGGGCCGGTCCCCCTCCCCGATGACGACGTACTGCTTCTCGTCGGGGATCATCGAGAGGTTCTCGAAGTAGTAGTCGAAGAGCGGCTTGAAGTCCCTCGCCCGCCTCACGACGCCCTCGCTCTCGATGTAGTGGAGCAGCTTCGGATACCTATCCATCATGTACCCGAGCGCCTTCTTCATCGAGTCCATGCTGAGGGTGGAGTAGGGGTACGCGCCCCTGACGAGCCCGTACATGTCCTCGAACCTCCACGAGTTCGTCTCGACGAGCAGCCCGGCTATCTGGTGGATCAGGGCGTCGTTGGCGTTCTTGAACGGGACGAGCGGCTCCAGCTGGCCCAGGAGGGACCTCCTGCAGAGCACCACCGCCTCCAGCGTGTCGTCGGAGTCCTGGGTGATGATGAGCCCCTTCGAGGTCTGCCCGATCCTGTGCCCGGACCTCCCGACGCGCTGGATGAGGCGGGAGACCTGCCTCGGGGAGTTGTACTGGACGACAAAGTCCAGGAACCCGATGTCGATGCCCAGCTCGAGGCTCGACGTGCAGATGACCCCGCGGGTGTTCCCCTCCCTCAGGCTCTTCTCCATCGCCTCCCTCGTCGCCCGGGAGAGCGAGCTGTGGTGTATCCCGATGGGGAGCTTGGCGTCCCAGACCCTGAATCTGTTCGCCAGCGCCTCGGCCTCGGACCTGGTGTTCGTGAATATCAGGACCGACCTGTAGGCCTCGACGACCTCCCTGATCAGCCTGAGGCGCGCCGCGACCTCGGGGAAGGTGAATATCGTCTCGGCGAAGATCTTGTCGTCGGCCGTCGGCTCGGGGCGCGAGACGGTCAGCTCGAGGCTCTTCTCGACGGGGACCCTCACGACCTCGCACTCGCCCGACGGGCCCACGAGGAACTTCGCTATCGTCTCCGGCGAGCCGACGGTGGCCGAGAGGCCGATTATCTGGAAGGGCCTGCCCGCCGTCCTCTTGAGCCTCTCGAGGGCTATGGAGAGCTGGGAGCCCCTCTTGTCCTCTGCGAGCTCGTGGACCTCGTCGACGACGACCCACCGGAGGGAGCCGAGGGCGTCCCTGATCCTCCGCCCCGTCAGCATGGCCTGGAGCGTCTCGGGCGTCGTGATCAGTATGTCCGGCGGGACCATCGACTGGCTCGACCTCTCGGCGCTCGTGGTGTCCCCGTGCCTCACCCCCAGGCGGATGTCGAACCTCTTGCACCACCACTTCATCCTCTCGAGCATGTCCCTGTTCAGGGCCCTGAGCGGCGTGATGTAGAGGAGCTTGATCCCCTTGGTCCTCGCGAGGCCGTTCCGGATGATGTTGTCCAGTATCGGGAGGAAGGCCGCCTCGGTCTTGCCGGTGCCCGTGGGCGACATGAGCAGAGCGTTCCTCCCTTCCATCACGAGCGGGGAGAGCTTCATCTGGGGGTCGGTCGGCGAGACGAACCCCTTCTCCTGCAGAGCCCTGCTTAGGGCGGGAGAGAAGAGCTCGAAGACGTTGACCTCGGTCAGCCCGGAACCACGCTCAATTGATCGCTCGTCCTCTTCCTAGAAGATAACGTTGGCGGACGAAGGAGCGATCCGGCGGCGTCAGACCACGCAGACCGCGCCCTTCGAGGCCGACGTGACGAGCTTGGCGTACTTGGCGAAGACCCCGCGGGTGTATCGGGGGGCGGGCGCCTTCCAGGCGGCCCTCCTCGCTGCGAGCTCCTCCTCCGGGAGCTCGACCCTGAGGCTCCTCCCCGCAACGTCGATGCTCACCACGTCCCCGTCCCTGAGCAGGGCGAGGGGTCCCCCTACGGCCGCCTCGGGGGAGACGTGGCCTATCATCAGCCCGTGGGACGCGCCCGAGAACCTCCCGTCGGTGACCAGCGCCACCGAGTCCTTGTAGCCCTGCCCCACTATCGCCGCGGTGACCACGAGCATCTCCCTCATCCCGGGTCCGCCCTTCGGCCCCTCGTAGCGGACGACGACCACGTCGCCCGGGGAGATCTTCTTCGCCACTATGGCGTGGAAGGCGTCCTCCTCACGGTCGAAGACCTTCGCGGGCCCCCTGTGCTCGTTCCTCGAGGCGCCGGTGACCTTCAGCACCGCCCCCTCGGGCGCCAGGTTCCCCCTCAGCACAGCGAACCCCCCGGACTTCCTCACCGGGCTGGTCAGCGTATGGACGACGTCCTGGCCGGAGGGATAGGTGACGCCCTCGAGCCGCTCGGCGAAGGTCTCGCCGGTGACGGTCCTCGCGTCGCCGTGGATCAGCCCCGCGTCCAGGAGCAGCTTCATGACGACCGGCACGCCCCCGATGGTGTCGACGTCGGACATCACGTACTTGCCCGCCGGCTTGAGGTCGGCGAGCTCGGGGACCGCGGCGCCCATCCTCTCGATGTCGTCAAGGTCGAGCTTCACCCCCGCCTCGAAGGCGATGGCGAGCATGTGGAGCACGGCGTTGGTCGAGCCTCCCATGGCGGCGACGACGGCGATGGCGTTCTCGAAGGCCGTCCTGGTCAGGATGTCCCTGGGCCTGGTGTTCGACTCTAGTATCTTCACGACCGCCCGCCCGCTCTCGTAGGCCTTCTGCATCCGGAGCTCGCTCGGGGCGATGGGGGCGGCGCAGTTCGGGACCGTAAGCCCGAGCGCCTCGATGGCCGAGGACATCGTGTTCGCGGTGAACATCCCGCCGCACGCCCCGTAGGTCGGGCAGGCGACGCACTCGAGGTCGTGGAGCTGCTGGACGGTCATCGTGCCCCTCGAGACGGCGCCCGCCCCCTCGAAGACGTCCTGTATCGTGACCCTCTTGCCGTTCCACTCGCCGGGCGGGATCGACCCGCCGTAGAGGTAGATGCTGGGGAGGTTGGTCCGGGCCATGGCCATGACGCAGGCGGGCTGGGTCTTGTCGCACCCCCCTATGGTCACGAGCGCGTCGAACTGGTACCCGACCGCGCCGAGCTCCATCGAGTCGGCGATGACCTCCCTGCTGATCAGCGAGGCCTTCATCCCCTCGTGCCCCATGCCGATGGCGTCGTTCACGGCGATGGTGTTGAACTCGAGGGGCGTGCCACCGGCGTCCCTCACCCCTTGCTTCACCTTCTGGGCCACCTCGCGCAGGTGGTAGTTGCAGGGCTGCGCCTCGACCCAGGTGTTGGCGATGCCGATTATCGGCCGCTCCAGGTCCTCGTCCGTCAGCCCGATGGCCCTGAGCATCGCCCTCTGGGGCGCCCTCTCCACTCCTGCCGTCAGCCGATTGCGAACGGTCCCCGACAATGAAATCCGGGCGGTTTCGGGAACGGGGGCATATAAGCGAAGTGCAGCGCCGGATACCGACGACCCGGACCGGTGGGCAAGACCTCGACAGCGGACCATTCCATCTTCATCTAGAGAACCTTCAATAGCACCCGGGCCGCCGATTCGGCATGAAATTCGGCATCCAGCATCCCAGCTTCACGTTCGACGGCGACGGTCCGGCCATCGTGGACTCGCTCAAGGCGGTCGCCGTCAGGGGAGAGGAGCTCGGCTACGACTCCTTCTGGGTGATGGACCATTTCCACCAGATCCCGAGCGTCGGCCAGCCCCAGGAGCCCATGCTCGAGGGATGGATGACGCTCTCGGTGCTCGCGGGCCTGACCTCGAAGATCAAGCTCGGCACGATGGTGACGGGGAACACCTACCGGCACCCGTCCGTCCTCGCCAAGATGGGCGCGACCCTGGACGTCCTGAGCAAGGGGAGGCTCTTCATGGGGATAGGGGCCGCCTGGAACGACCAGGAGGCCTCGGCCTACGGGATTCCGTTCCCCTCCACCAAGGAGAGGCTGCAGCGCCTGGACGAGGCGGTCCAGGTTCTCCTTCGGATGTGGACCGACGAGAGGGCCAGCTTCGACGGCAAGTTCTACCAGCTGCGGGAGGCCTACTGCAACCCCAAGCCGATACAGAAGCCGCACCCCCTGATATTGATAGGGGGGAGCGGCGAGAAGCGGACGCTTAGGACGGTCGCCAAGTACGGGGACGCCTCCAACATCTTCGGGTCCGCGGAGACGGTGAAGAGGAAGCTCGGCATCCTGCGCGAGCACTGCAGGGACGTGGGCAGGGACTACGATTCCATCGTAAAGTCGAAGCTGGGCAGGGTCGTCCTCGGCGACCGGGAGAGCATAGAGAAGGGATTCGAGAGGATGGGCCCGGGGATGACCAGGGAGAGGATGAGGGAGTTCCTGACCTACGGAACCCCGGAGGAGATACGCCGGGAGGTCGAGTCGTTCAGGGAGGCCGGGATCGACTACCTGATCTTCTCCTTCGACCCCAGGCAGGAGGTGGAGGCCGTGACCTCCTTCGGGAAGGAAGTGGTCTCGACCTTCTAGGGCCGCCCTGCCGAGAGCACAGGCGCCCGTTGGACTGGCACCGGGGGCGGGGCGCCCCGTCCATGAAGGGGAGTGGGTGAGAGGGTTGGGCCCAACCCGAAAGCGCGAGGACCGGCCCCTGCGCCGTCGCGGCGAGGTGTTCAGGTCGAAAGGGACGGTCGTGACGAGGTACCTGGGGGTAGTATTACTCGGGAAAGGACCGATGTCGAAACGGAGACGAGAGGAGAAGGCGGGACCCCAACGAGCCCTGCGACGGGGAATCCGTTCAGCAGACGCTCCTCTGAGTTCCGGGTCTCGCAGACCGCCTCCGAGTCCGCGTTCCTCGCCTCCCTCAATTGGTGCGGCATCACCCCAGGGCGGGACTCCAGGATCGTAGACTGGTCTTCCGTGAGGTGCGCTGCCTGAACGGAGCAGTTCACGCTCGAGCGGACCGATGCGCCTATCATGGGCCCTCACCACGATCTCTCAACGACGAGTTGCCCCGAGTGCCGCGGGAAGCAGTGCCAAGGGCTCCCTCCTGGACCTCGTGGTGAGCCGGGAGAAGCGCATCATTATCGAAATATCAGGCGCGGAGAGCCCGACCCGCGACCCCTCGAAGGTGGCTCTCCATTGCA
>JBEKTS010000014.1:0-29659 GCA_049515775.1 Nitrososphaerales archaeon
GCTAATCCATGAGATTCAGCCCGGTCGGTCGCCCCGCCGCGATCCATGTGGGTGGCAGGAGATGAATCCGGGCTCCATGCCGATGGAGCGGCGCTCCATACCCGATGAATAATCGAGATGCCACGTTCTCCAACGTTGCTGCGGGTCATAAGGAAGTTCTCGACGATCTTAGGAATCTCTGGGCTTCTCGTCCTGCTCTCTCTCGTGCCGTTCCTCAGCCCCGTATCGGCGGCCCTGCCTGCAGGGTGCACCTCCAGCGGCCCGGGGACGGCCACGTGCACGTACACCTTCTACGCCGACTCCGCCGCTTCGACGGGCTCACAGTGCTACGACACTATCGCCTCGGCGCAGTCACCCGCTCTGGACACTTCTGTCCCATCGGCGGGGTCCTCGATACCTGGGTTCTGCACGGTCTACTCAGGTCCTGACATCGACATAACATCGGTCACCGCGAACGTGTACCTGGGTGGGGGTGCGCCGGGCGGTATGGATTATGCGAACCTGTTTTCGGCCTCGAGCCTTGATGCGATAAATGCCAACGACGGGCAAGCAATCACCAACGCCTTGCTGTCCAACTTCCTGCCTAGCGCAAGCTGCGCCTCTCCCACGATATTCTCGGACGTGAATCTGCCGGTCGTCGGAGGGTCATCCAGCCTGACGTCTGGAGAGGTACTGGTCTTCGTGCCCAACTCTGGCACGGCGGCGGCTGTCTGCACCGGGTCCACTGCGGGCGGTCGGGACACGCCGACCTCCCTCACGATCACTGGGACGCTCGTAGGCTCGGTCACGACCGTCACCTCGACCACGACATCCACGGTGACCGCCACCTACACGACGACAACCACCTCTGAGGTCACGGTCGGCGAGACCACCACCACGACCATCGTCACCGGCGCGTGCGCGGGTCCGTCCCACTCGCCGGCCGACGGGGGCGACCAGGGCTCGCCGCAGCTCACGCCAGTTCCGGGCACCCCCACCTACACGGTCACGGCGACCGCGACGAGCACGACCACCTACACCACCACCACCACGACGACCCAGACCGCGACGACGACGCAGACCACTGAGGTGCCGGTCACCACCTGCACGGCGACGACGACGACAACCACTCAAGCCAACGGCGTGCCCCAGTTCCCGATCCCCAACCTGAGCGCGATAGTGCTGGTAGCCCTCTTGCTCCCCGTCGTCGCGCTGTTGGCACGAGCGAGAAGGTCGAGCGGGCCGACCCTGCAGGCATGAAAATTCGGGTCCGAGAGAAACAGCCAGGATAGAGATAGCCGGACATGGACCGGGGCCCCATCCGGACGGAGCGGCCGTTGACGCCCGATAAACGATCGGGATGTCTTTCACAGGTCCGTTGAGGGCCCTCTCGCACCGCCCGAGCCTCTCCTCCCTCCAGGCAGCCCTTGTCGGTTCGCTCCTCGCCCCCGGTGGCATGCCCCGCTCCTGTCCCTCGCCCCCACTCTCTTCCTCCTGGTGAGGAGGCGGGTGGCGCGGGGGCTCAGTCAGCGGTCCGGGCCGGTGCCGTCCCCGGTCTGACTCTCAACGACGCTGTCCCGCGGGGCGGCGAAGAGGCGATGGAAGTTTTCGACGCGGCGGCCGCCGTCCTCGCGCCTGTGACGGCCGTCCGCCGGAACTGCGAGCCGAGGGAGCCTGCGACCTCCGGCCGCTGTCGCGCCGGGGGACGAAGATGGTAAACTTCATGAGACCCCAAGAGGGCACTCTGGAGCGAAATCCATGAGCATAGTGATGAAGCCGGGCGCCACCAAGGCCGACGTCGATGAGGTCATCCGCAGGGTGGAGGCGCTGGGCCTCAGGGCGGACGTCTCCTCGGGGGAGTTCCAGACCGTCATAGGCGTCATCGGGGACGAGAAGAAGCTCGACTTCGACCAGATGAAGCTGATGCCGGGCGTCTACGACACCATGAGGATCCAGGTCCCCTACAGGCTCGTCAGCCGCGGCTACATCCCGAAGGACGTCGTGGTGAAGGTCGGGGACGTCCCCATGGGAGGCGACAGCCCTCCCGTGTACATGTGCGGCCCCTGCTCCATCGAGAGCTACGAGCAGCTCTACAGGATAGGGAAGGTGGCGAAGGAGGCCGGCGCCCAGGTCCTGAGGGGAGGGGCCTACAAGCCGAGGACCTCAGTCCACTCGTTCCAGGGTCTCGGGGTCGAGGGCCTGGAGCACCTGCAGGCGGCGGGCAGGGACCTCGGCCTCCCCACCGTGACGGAGGTGAGGAGCGAGATCGATGTCGAGACGGTCGCCAAGCACGCCGACGTCATCCAGATCGGCGCAAGGAACATGTTCAACCAGGACCTCATCGAGGCGACGGCGAGGACGGGCAAGCCCATCCTCTTCAAGAGGTCCTTCGCCGCCCAGATAGACGAGTACCTGAGCTTCGCGGAGAGGATAGTGGCCAGCCACAACAAGAACCTCCTCCTCTGCGAGAGGGGCATACTGCCCCTCGGTGGCAGCTTCAAGAACCAGACGAGGTTCACGCTAGACCTGAACGCAGTCCCCATCCTCAGGAGGGAGACGCCGTTCCCCGTCATCGCCGACCCGAGCCACGGGACGGGAAGGAGGGACCTGATCGCGCCCATGAGCAGGGCCTCGATAGCGGCGGGCGCGCACGGCCTCATGATCGAGGTCCACGACAGGCCCGAGGAGGCGCTGAGCGACGGCGCGCAGGCGCTCCACCCCTCCCAGCTCGCGGCGATAATCAAGACCTGCAACCTACTCCACAAGACCATCAACGAGAGCGACACCCCCTTCTCGAGCGACCTTGGCGATGGAAAGACAGTCGGCCACCGTTAGAGTCGACCTGTCCCGTGGGGAGAGGGACCGCAGCTACGACGTCCTGATCCGCGAGGGGATCCTCGAGGAGCTGGCCGCGGGGTCGCTGAGGCTCCCGGACGCCGAGTCGTACTACATCGTGACCGACTCGAACGTGGCCAGGCTCTACGGACGGAAGCTGAGGAAGGGCCTCTCGGGGCTGGGTCGCGGGACCAAGGCGGAGCTGCTCTCCTTCCCCGCCGGAGAGGCCCAGAAGAACGTCGGGACCGCCTGGGCCCTGGCCTCCAGGCTCGGCGCGCTCGGCGCCGAGAGGGGGAGCATCGTCCTCGCCCTGGGGGGCGGCGTGGTCGGCGACGTCGCGGGGTTCGTCGCCTCGATCTACAAGCGAGGGATCGGCTACGTCCAGATACCGACGACCCTGCTCGCCCAGGTCGACAGCGGCATCGGGGGGAAGACCGGCGTCGACGCGCCCTGGGGCAAGAACCAGATCGGCACATTCCACCAGCCGCTGGCGGTCCTCGCCGACCCGTCCGTCCTCGGGACCCTCCCTCGGGGGGAATGGGTCAACGGCGTGGCCGAGATAGTCAAGTGCGCCATCATCGCCGACGAGGAGATGTTCGAGAGGATCTCCTCTTCTTCTTATTCGCTACCGGCGGGGTCTGTCGACGGCTCGTCGTCGCTGCCCGGCATCCCCGTCGAGCTCATCGTGGGGGCCTGCAGGGTCAAGGCCGACGCGGTCTCCCGGGACGAGAGGGAGCTGGACCTCAGGGCGATCCTGAACTACGGCCACACCGTCGGCCACGCCCTGGAGAGCGCCTCAAACTACCGGCTGAGCCACGGCGCCTCGGTGATCCTGGGGATGCTTGCGGAGGGCTGGATCGCCTCCCAGATGGGCGTCTTCCGGGAGGCGGACTACGAGAAGCAGACCGAGCTTCTCCTGAGGGTCTGGAAGGACGCCGGCGTCGGAGGGAGGCTGCTGCGGCCGGTCCTGGGAAACAAGAGGAGGCTCGTGAAGTTCGCCCTCGCAGACAAGAAGACGGTCTCCTCCTCGCTCAGGATGAGCGTCCCGGAGCGGCTGGGGCGCATGCACACCACGAAGGAGGGCAGCCACAAGATACCCGTCTCGGAGGAGGCCTTCCTTCGGTCGATAGACCATCTTCGCGAGACCCTTCCCTCAAGAGGCTGAACGGAGCGCCGAGGGTCCGGACCGTCGGATTCTTTCGCCAATCGATCCCACAAGAACCAGGATCGAAGCTATCGTCACGACCATCCAGACATATCCCCCGGAGGCCGATGACGACGAGGGGGATGCGGAGCTGGTGCTCGGAGCAGACGTCGAAGATAGACCGGAGGCGCTGGCGGTCGAAGCGCCCGTGCTAGACGAGCTGGTGCTCTGGGTGGGAGACCCGACGCCCGTGGATGCGACCACCCCCGATGCGGACGTGGTCGTCGTAGACGACGATGACGTCGTGGACGAGGAGACGGACAGCGTGGACGTGCTCGAGCTCCCGGTGTTGTTGGCGTCGCCGCTGTACGTGGCGGCGATGGTTATCGAGGATAGCGCCGACGAAGGCGTGTAATCGACCGAGCAGGATCCCGCGACCAGGGTGCAGGTGCTAGCCGGCGAGAAGTCGTTCACTCCGCTGCTGGCCCACGTCACGTTGCCGGCCGGGGAGTCGCCAGCCACCGTGGCTGTGCAGGTGACCTGGGAGCCGGAAGCGGGGTGGGACTGGGAGCAGGCGACCGACGTGGTCGAGACGACCTTCTCCACGGAGATGGTGGAGTTGCCCAGCGCCGAGGGGTTCTCCGAGTCGCCTGTGTAGTTGGCCGTTATCGAGAGGCGCGTGGCTACGGCGGAGGGGGTGTACGATATCGAGCAGGAGCCCGCCGAGAGCGTGCACGACCCCTGCTGCGAGAACGTGCCGGTCGCGTTGCTCTTCCAGGTCACAGTCCCGGTCGGAGAGAGGCCCTTCACGGTGGCTGTGCACCGGGTCGGGGCGCCGACGGCCACGGACGGGGGACCACAGGTCACCGTGGCGGCGTCGGCGTTGGGGGTGAAGATCGTCAGCGACTCCACCCAGCCGTCGTTGCTGGCGTAGGCGAAGGCGCCGGCCATCTGCCCCCTGCCGCTCGGCGACACCACGTACTCGGATGCCTGCCATCCGCCCTCCTGGCCGCAGCTCGTGCACGGCTGCCCCGGGATAAGGGTGAAACCTGGGTCAGGCCCGAATGCCTGGGTGCCGTTGGTGACCAGGCTGGCGACCACGAAGCTCCCGGGAAGAGGCTGGGTCGGTAGACCACCGAACCCGGGCTCGCCGCGCACGCCGTGGCCATACTCGCTAACCTCCCTCGATATGTTCACCCGAGCGACATCGTAGATGTCGCCTCCTATGTCGGCCTCGACGGAGTTGGCCACGGTTATCTTGTCGGTCCCGCTGGCGGACGCGTAGGCGGCGAAGGTCGCCAGGTCGCAGACGGACGGACCGCAGTTGCCGTAGTCCTGGTCGATGAATCGGTACGCGTTGTTCTGGGAGTCCGTGACGCTGACGCTGGGCTCAAGGCCGCTCCCGGTGCACGGCTGCTCTGGGCTGAGGCAGCCGAAGATCAGGATGATTGCGCTGCCGCTGACGACCTCGATCTGGCATATCAGCGGGTGGTCGGGGAGGATGAGCACGGACTGGGGGTTCACGCAAGTGGAACTGGAGACGCTGGAGATGAGCGACACGGCGCCCGCGTGCGCCGCCGGGAGCCCGGGAAGGACGACCAGGGCCGCCGCGGCGGAGAACAAGAGCAGAGAGAGGAGGGCGACGGCAGTCGAGGACGCTCGTGCCGGGCGACCCTTGGCTTTCATCATCGGAGAACGCTGCTCTGCCTATTTTCCAGGTTTCGGTTAATAAGCGTTGAAGGCGGAGGATTCCGCTACAGTTCTCTACAATTGTTGCAGGCTTTGGAGTGCCCCGACGCTCCATGATCTCACGATGAGCCATCTGGCACCCGGACGGCGCCGACGCGCACGCCAGGCTCTTCGGCTGCAGCGAGGTCGTGCACCACGGGGCAACGAGCGTCACCATGCCGCAGAGGTTCGGCTCAGGGGTGCTTCTTCCTCCGGCAGCGCGCAGAATCTTCTGACCGGTCGGGAAGGCGCCGAAGTTCGCCCAGGACGACAAGCCAGCCACGTTCGAGCTGGAGTGAACTGCAGGGGAATGTGCGCGAGGATGCACATCCCATCACAGTTCATCGCGAAAGGTACGTGCGGTTGATTACCCTGGCTCGGACGCAAACATCAGCGGTCACGATGTCGAAGAGAGTCCGGGAGTCCATCGCCATACTCACGCTACCGGAGATCGACATACCGGGACTGGCCTCGGGCCTGACGCGCAAGATCCGAGGGCTCGACGGGATCGTTTCGGTCAACACCGACTACATACTGGACAGGATGACCATCACATACGACACGGACCGGATAGACCTCAGCCGAATCAAGAAGGAGATGGGCATCGGGCTGCTGAAACGCCAGGCGGCCGAGTGAAGGCAATCCGCCGTCGTCGCCGGATGCACGGCCGACCCGTTGCGCCCTTACCGCCGCGCCCAGACTGGTTGGTCCCTGCCTCTCTGACTCTGGGGCGCCATCGGGGCGCGCCCTCGACCCGGACGCCGACGTCCTAGGCCTCGACCGCCGGCGTTTCGGAGGGCCCGAGCCGGAGGGGCCACGACTGCCCCGTCCTGACCTCGAACCTGGAGCCGTGCCACGGGAGCTGGATCGCGAAGCCGGTCAGCTCGGCCCCTCCCCGCCGGACCGCCCCGGTGCGCGCACCCGTCCCGGAGGGCGTAGAGCTCACTCTCGACGTCCGCGATGGGGCCGTCCTGGCCCGTCAGCCTCGCGGTCTCGACCGGCCCCAGAGGTATCTCGGAGACGCCGGCCGCCCTCTGAAAGTCGTCCGTCGCGCCGTCATCCGCTCGCTCCGCCCTTCTCCCGGACGGCGGTCTCGGTCGCGGGCGCCTAGCCCGGGCTCTTCCCGGCCTCTCGGAGCGCCGCGACCAGAGGACCGAGCTCGGGATAGCCGTCGTATCGGGAGCCGTTGATGAAGAAGGTCGGCGTCCCGTTGACTCCGCTCTTGATGCCGCTCATGTAGTCCTCCTCGATCCTGCCCGAATGGGCCTTCTGGGACACCTCGCGGGCGATCTTGGCCGAGTCCAGCTTGATCTTCTTCTCGTGGTTGGCGAAGAAGGCCTCGTCGCCGAGCGACCCCTGGTTCTCGTAGAGGTAGTCGTGCATCTCCCAGAACTTTCCCTGGGCAGCCGCCGCCTCGGCGGTCTCGGCCGCCCACTCGGCGAACGGGTGCGCGTTCGTGATGGGGAAGTTTCTGAAGACGAACCGCAGCCTGGGCCCCAGCTCCTTCTGGACCTTCTTGACGATCGGGTAGGCCGCTCCACAGTAGGGGCACTGATAGTCCCCGTACTCGACGAGGACGAGCGGGGCCTCCGCCGGTCCCTCGATGTGGTCCCTCGCCCCGACGGGCAGGGTCAGCTTTGGTGCCTTGTAACTCTGGCTCATCTCGATCGCTTGAGCTGCTCTAGCGCGGTGAGTATCCCGTCCGCGCCCGGGTTCACCCCGTCCGGCGAGAGGGAGCTCCATCGTATGACCCCCTTGCCGTCTATCACGAAGAGGGCCCTCGCGGCCTCGCCGACGCCCGGTTCGTAGGCCCCGTAAAGCCTCGAGACGGCGCCCTTCGGCTCAAAGTCGGCCAGGAGGGGGAAGTTCAGCTTGCGGTCCTTCGAGAAGGCGAGGTGGCTCCAGACACCGTCGACGGATACCCCCATGACCTCGGCGTCGAACTTCTTGAACTCCGGCATGACCTGCGCGTAGAGGCCCATCTGATCGGAGCAGACGGGGCTCCAGTCGGCGGGGTAGAATGCGAGCACGACCGGCCTGCCTCGAAAGTCCTTGAGCGAGACGGTCTGGTCGGGGGTGCTCTTCAGCGTGAAATCGGGAGCCTTGGCCCCAGACTTCAGGATCTGGGGCGCGCCGCTGGCGGCGCTACCTGATGGGGGCAACGAATGGGTGGGGCACCCCAAATATAAAAACCGATGCTATCGTTTTCCCCTCTTCCAGGGGAGGCGCCGGAGACGATCGAGCCTCCTCGAAACGCTGGGAAGAAACTCCAGGGTGGGGAGCAGACGCGTGTCGCCGACCCCCGTCATCGCCACCGCCTTATCGATGAATCGAGCTCCCGGACGACCCGCTCGTGGGTCGCTTCGCCGACGACCCGACCACCTTCCAGTGGAGGGGCGGGCTTCAGGGCCCGGATCCCGCTCCCTTCGACGTCGAGGAGGGCCCCTCCTCTTCGATGCCCAGCCCGGCTCAGCTACGACGGAATGGTCACCCGTCACTTGCGACTGGCTCGGACCTGGGATGGCTCGCTCATGGTCCCGCCGTGCTTCAGTCCCGCCTGGGCGCCGATGCCGATGTGATAGATCAAAAGTGGGAAACGCTCTGTCTTCTTTGATGCGGGACGAAGTGCCCGCCCGATGGCGGAGATCGACGAGCAGACGTCGCGGCCCATCTGGCATCCTCCGGCTCTGGTTTCACTACCCTGACGGCTGCCAGAGGTCGCCAACGTCCAGGTCCGGCGATTGGCCAGACGCGGATCTCTCCGACGTACCCGACTACAGCGCCTTTCCGCACTTGGGGCAGAACGCCGCGCCCGGATCTACCGGAGAGCCGCAGCCCGTGCAGAACCTGGCCGCGGACGCCGGAGGGACGCCCGGAGAGGTCGAGGATGCCTGCGCCCCAGCGGCCGCCTGGGTGGTCCCCCTGTTGAGCGCTGACTTCACCTTGTCGACCGCGACCTTCGCCTCCTTCTCCGCTCCGGTGGCTAGCTTCTTCGCTTCCGACTCGGCCTCACCGGCGAGCCCCTGCGCCCCCGCCGCCTCGGGACTCGCCTTGCGCTTCCGGCGCACGTAGAAGAAGAGCAGCAGGAGGACGAGGATGATGGCCACGACCACTGCGATGATCCAGTCGTCGTTGCCGCTGCTCCCGGCCGAGATGGTCTGGCCGGAGGCGTTGTAGGCCTGGGCGAAGAACAGGGTTATGCTCACCCCGGCCCCGGTGTTCGTGCACTCGGAGGGAATGGTGCCGGAGACGATCCTATCGTAGCCGTAGGTCGCTGCCCCCTGGGTGTCGGTGCAGGTCGCGAGGACCGTCCCGTCAGAGGAGGCGGTCTGCGTGATCGTGCCCGTGGGCGGCGCGCTGCCCGTGCAGGGAATCGCGCCGACGCCGGCCCCCCAGTTCCAGGTCGCCCCGGCCCCGTCGCCACTGAAGGACCCGCAGTCGTTGGTGTTTGTCCAGGTTACGTTCACGTTGTCGAAATTATAGCCGCTGGCCGACTGGTACTCGATGACCGTCGTAAACAGGGTGGACGAGGCCGGCCCGGCGTCTTGTGCGTGGGCCGCGGGGGCGGAGAGCGCGAGCGCCAGGAGAAAGGCGGCCGCGAAGGCCAGGAGAAGGACGGTCCTCGAGCTGATTACGGGCCGCGCACCGATAAGCGACAACTGCGCAGTTCATGACGATAGTGATTAAATTAACCTTTCCCTACCCGGAAGAAGCCAAGATTTCAAAAATGGCCGGGATTGCGAGAAAGAAACGGAGAGCCCGGCCTGTCGCGCACACGAGAGCCCGAGGTCTTCGGCAGGCCTTGGCGCCGTCTATCCCTCCCATTGGGTCGACACGCACTCATCACAGCGTAAGCCGCCGCGGAGCGCGCCTGTTCCGACCTCGGTGGTCACCCCTCCTACGTCTCTTCGTGGATGCGCTCTGCTTCTACCCTTATCAGCACCCTTGGGTCCTTCGGAGTCCGGTCCTCGTAGGGGTAGGGTCTCCCCAGGTACTTCATGCCCATCCTGTCGATGTGCTCTTCCGCACCCGACTCTGTGATCTCGACGGCCTTCCCACGTATCGAGACGTTCGAGTATGGGTTGTCCTGGTCGAAGATCGTTATGGCGACACGCTGGTCTCTCTTGAGGTTCCTGGTGCGCTGCCTGCCCCTGGTCGTGTTCAGCACGATGGTGTCTCCCTCGCGGTCTATCCACAGAGGCGCCACCTGGGGCGAGCCGTCCTCCATGAGCGTCGCCACGCTCGCGAAGTTCTTCCCGTCGATCAGCTCCTTCGCCTTGGTCGACAGCTCCATGGCGGCGGTGGGAGTCGATGACGTCGCTAAAATCGTTTGAGAGTCGGACCCTCTCAACCGCGTTCCCTGGATGTCCGTGATCGGCCAGAGGCCGGCACCGCTGTCCCTAAACGATCATCCGCCCGGAAGGAAGCCCGCAAGGTCCGCCCCCGCTCATCCAGGGGCGTCGGCGCACCGACGAGGTCGATGAAGATGATCGCTTCCACTAGCGCTCGGGAGATGCGGCTACGATTGAGGCAGGTCCTGGAGAGCGCGCAAGGGGAGGCGGTTGCCGTCGTGGCGATGGCGGTCTTGGAGGGCAACGGGTGCGGCAACGGCTAGCGAGGTACGACGGGCCTCCTGAAGGCCCTTCCCAAGCGACGGGAGCCATGCGTCGGGCAACGACTTTTATCGTATCTTCCTCCCGGGGCTTGACCTTGTCTAAAGTCCCTAAGGTCTCAAAGGCGCAGGTCCAATCGTTCAGAGAGATGGCGGCGTCCTCCGTCAACTCCTTCATAGAGCTCGGAGCCACCAAGGACGAAGAAGCAAAGCTGAAGAAGCAGCTGCAGACGCTGTTCGACTCGGGGATGACGAAGCAGGACCTCGCCTACGCGCTGCGCGAGCTCGCCAGGGACAAGGACGAGCCCTTCCTGAAGAGCCTCCGATACGTACGGAAGACGCTCGGCGTCTAGGGCGGAGCGGTCTGAGAAGCGCTCGCGGCCGGGAATCCGTCCAGGAACGAGAATCCCCGCACGAGGAACGCCGGGGCCGGCGCGCATCGGGTCGGACCGGATGAGACGGGGGGACGATCGAACGGGAACCCCGGACAGCGCCGCGTAACCTAAGGCCCTGAGACGGCGTCGCTCCTGTCCGATCCTTGAATCCGGCCGCGCGGGACGAAGCGATTTCTTCCCCCAGCCCGGGCTGCCTGGTCGCCCGGCCTTCGGAAGTTCTCGGACGGTCTCTCGTCCCGGTGCATCTCCGGGCCGTGCGGGGTCCCACGGCGTGCGTGCCGTCGGCGATGGGCCGCATGGACGGCCATCGAATCGTTTCGCAAAGGCGAGATGGGCGCTCCCGTCTCGAGCCGAGAGGCGACGACGGTCGGCGTGCGGTCACGTTCGAACGTCAGGCCTGGCGGCGTCGCGAACGGGGAAAGGAACGGAAGCCGAGAACTTCACCCCCAGCCTGCGTCCCACCTCGATGTTCGAACCGACCCTCGCCGACCTCCCGGTCTCCCGTTCAAGCAAGCTGAGAAACTCATCGACGGCAGACTGCGGAATCGGATTCCCCCGTGCGAAGACCCTCACCACCACGGAGTCCGGGGCGTCCTGGACCACCTGGCATCCCGGCAGACCGACGACGCTGTGCATCAGGGTCAGCATCCTCTTGGGAGAGATCTGCCGTCCGCTGGGGAAGCGCATGTAGTGAGCCGCCCGTCCTTCCACAGACTCCAGCAACGGGAGCGTGATCCCGCAGGCACAGAGGCCTTCGGGAGCCATGTACCCGACGTCCCCTGTCCTGTAGCGGACGAGGGGCATCGCCTTGCTCACGAGACCGGTCGCGACGATCTCGCCCGCCTCGCCGGGTCGAACGGGGTCGCCTCCCTCGTCCAGTATCTCGACGATGACGTTGTCCTCGATGACGTGCATCCCCTTCTGTTCCACGCATTCGAAGGAGATCAGCCCCAGCTCGTTGCAGCCGTACGCTTGGTAGACGCTCCTCTGAAATACGGACTCGATGTACGCCCTGTTCGGCTCGTCCACGGGTTCCCCCGCCGTGAGAAACCTCGCTGGACGGATGCGGCCGCCGACCTCTTCGTTCCCCGCGGCGTAGTCCGCCAGCATCCTGAGGTACGACATCGCCCCTTCGATGAGATCGGGCTTGTACTCCAGGACCGCCGGGACGACCTCGCCGATGTCCTCGGAGACGTAGGCGGTCCTCACAAAGTGATTGAAGAGGCGGCTGACGAACGGTCCCACTATGGTCGACCCCGGGCCTCCGACGAGCTGGTTCCTCACGGGATGGGGGGCGGCCCCGCCTCCAGCCGCGCCTTGACCCCCCGCGGGCGGACCCTCCCCTATCCGGGCGGCCGAGTTCTGGGCCCGGGCGAAGGCGATCTGGAGGTCTTTCGCGAACAGCCCCTCGGTGCCCCTGGCCCAGTGCCGATATCGAACTCGAGTGGGGCCCCGGATCTTGTAGTCCCTGGCGACGCTCCTGTCGAGGTAGACGGGCATCGGTCTCCCCGTGGTCCCGGACGTGGCCAGCCTTACGCAGTCTTCCTGCGGGCTAGTCAGCCTCTCTTCCACCGGGTGGGCAAGGAGGTCGTCCTTCGAACAAAGAGGGAGCCTCCGCAGGTCTTCCGGACCCCGGATGTCGCCGGGCGTGACCTTCGCCGCGTCGAACCAGTCGCGCCAGAACCTCGACCGACCGTAGGCGCAGGAGACCATGGCCCTCAGCTTCCCTTCCTGGACCCTCCGGATCCCCTCTCTCGAGAGGTAGTCGTTGCGGCGCGCACCGAGATGAGACCCTAGGGGTCGCTTCGCCAACTGGAAACTAGCAATCTCTAGATGAAACGGCCTTATTTATCCGCTATCTCGGTCGATTCTCCAACCCCTCCTCTTCCCCCGAGCTCCGTGGATCGGCGTCTTGGCCTTTCGCCGCTCGGGCGGGGCGTCCCGGGGCGCGCTGCGGTGCGCGCTCGGCAAGGAAGGCGAAGGGGCCCGCTCGTGAAGGTCTGCGGGACCGTCGCGCCCGCGGTAGGAACCCGGTGGGTCTCGGGGCCGGGCGGCCAGCGCGGCCGTGATCTCGGGGCGCATCGCCGGCTTCGGTGCCGGCCGCCACACGGCGCCCTCGATCTCCCAGAGCCTCCTCCCTCCGATGAAGGGGGCGTCTCGGAGGCGATCGGCCGGCACTGCGGCGCCGCGGGATAGCCCGGAGCCGGAGGGCGAACGACGTCAGTCTTCGGCCGCCACCGCCGTCGCAAGCACAGAACGCCTGGACGAATCCTTAAGACCGGGCTCGGAACGGCGTGCTTCATGCGAAACCCAGCCGCGGCGACCGGTTTGGCGTCCCCGAGGGCGCTCGTCTGCATGTCCCTCCTCTCCATTCTGATGGTCCTCACCCTTCTGCCGACGGCTCACGCCTACATCCTGAGGTCCTCGTCCTGCCCCAATCAGGCAGGTGGTACGGCCATGCCTCCCGGCGCCACCTTCACCGACCAGTCCGGGAGAACGTGGGTGGCTCTGAGCGGATACGAGGGCTCGGGGCCCGGGGGCGTTTTCGGGCAGATAGGCAACATGACGTCCTTCTTCTTCGCTGGCCCCGAGACCAACATCCCGGCACCCATGATGCAGGGCTTCGGCGGGGTCTTCGGCACCTACCAGGGGCAGCAGGGCTGGATAATCACCGACTACTGCATAACGTACGGCGTGGTGGGCTAGAGACCTCGCTCCGAGAAGCCTGAGCCGACCGGCTCCCCAGTTCTCCGTCATCGACGAGGACGGGCGTGGCCCGAATCGTTGCAGGAACCTTCCCGGTCACGGACGTGCTGCGAGCGCGGGCTGGTCCTTCGCAGCCAGAGGGTGGTCCTATCTCCAGCTCTGAGCGCCTCCTCTTCGCAAGATTAATCAGGACTCGGGGGTGCCGGGGTCCGCCTTGCCCGCCGACGCCCCCTCCTGGAGCCCCCGAGACTACCTGAAGTTCGAGCGCGAGAGGACCCTTCCCAGCCGCGACCTCGTCGCCCGCATCGAGCTGGAATCGCCCGCCACGATAGCCGACCTGGGGTGCGGTCCGGGGAACAGCACGGCGATCCTCCGGAAGAGGTGGAGTGGCGCAAGGATCTGGGGCGTCGACAACTCCCCCGCGATGCTCGAGGCGGCGAAGAGGTCCTCCGCCGAGGTCGAGTGGGTGCTCGCCGACATCGGCGCCTGGAATCCTCGCATGACGTTCGACCTCCTCTTCTCGAACGCCGCCCTCCAGTGGGTTCCGGATCACACGACACTGGTCCCACGCCTGTTCCTCGCCGTCTCCCCGGGTGGGGCGTTCGCGGTCCAGATGCCGGCGCGCGACGGCGCGTGGACCCGGATCATCGAGGAGATCGCGGGCTACGGCCGCTGGGCCGACCGCTTCTCAGGGGTGCCCGACCTCGCCGCCGAGCCCCTCGACCTCTACTACGACCTGCTCTCTCCTCTCTCCAGCAGGATCGACCTCTGGGAGACGGAGTACGTCCACGTCCTCTCCTCCCCACTGGACGTCGTGGAGTGGACCAAGGGGACCGCCCTGAGACCTCACCTGGAGAGGCTCCACGGAACGGGCGAGCGCGAGGCCTTCCTCGAAGAGTACACGGCTGCGATTCGGGATGCGTATCCCTCCAGGCCCGACGGAAAGGTCCTCTTTCCCTTCCATCGCCGATTCTGGGTTGCGTACAGGTGAGCCCCCTCGAACCGCCATCGCTGACGACCCGGGTACTTTCGGCGCCAAGACAACGCTCATCCCGGCGGAGGTCGGATGCCGGTATGCCGACCTTCCTGATGGGGTGCTCGGAGTGCAGGTCGCCGATTGAGCACGCGTGCCTGGACGGCCTGGGGCCGACGAGGGGGGAGTAGCTCGAATCTCCGGCTGGAGCATCCGGCGCCTCGCCTCGAGCTAGACGGGGATGGAACGCTGGTGTCCGGTCGGATGAATCCCGGGTACACCCATGTGATTCTCGAATTCACCCACGATAAATATGCGGGGCGGTCCATGGCACCCAGAGTGTCAACCTCGGGGTAGCGAGTGGCAGTGAGAATTCCGAACCAGTCCTTCGTCTCGATCCGGTTCGCCTCGTACCTCATCCTGTTCCTGCTCCTGCTCTTTCCGATGGTGGCCGCCGGCGCTCAATCGAGCATCGCCGGGACGGCCAAACAGCAGCAATCGTCGGCCCAGAGCCAGCCAGCGTCCCTCGACGCCTCGTCGAGCACCAGCCTGATACCGCCGCCGACGGCAGCCGCCTCCTCGCCGCACCCGGCCGACGACAAGTCCCTGCCTGCGTCGAGCTCGCAATCACCGATACCCTCGCAGCAGTCGCCGCAAGCCGCATCGAGGCCCGAATCTAGCCCCTCTGATTCGCCGTCCTCCGCTTCGGGCTCGCCGCCTCCACCCGAGGCCAACCAGACTTCCGCCGGTTCGGTCGCCGCGTCCGGGGGCTCGCCGCTCAGCACGCCCTCCAACCTCTCGCCGGCGCCGGGCGACCCCACGAACCACTGGTGGGACCTCTGGTCCTACTCGGACGCCTCCCTCCCGTACGACGGGTCCTTCGTCGCGGGCGGCAACGACGTCAACGGGATGAACGGCGGCGACCAGATCCTGCTCCTCCCCATGAACGTCGCCCTGGGGACGAAGACCGACCTGAACTGGTTCCAGTTCGACATCGAGTACTACTACTCCTGCGGCACCTTCAACTGCTCAAACGGCGTCGACTGGTACATCTGGGACATCATCTCCCCCGGTGGCATCTCCACCTGCAACCCTTCGCAGTCCCAGTTCTATCAGCACGACATCTCCTCCTCCCCTCCGAACGCCGGTGACGTCGACCCCGACGTCGTCGCCAGCTCCGGAGGCGGCGGCCTCTCCTACAACGCCGGGGACACGTACACCTGGTCCCTGTACGCGACCGCCGGCAACAACGCGGTCTTCCTCATCACCGACACCTCGAACGGCAACTTCTGGTGGACCGAGTTCGCGGTCCCATCCCTCAGCACGGTCGTGAACTCCTCTTGCTTCTCGCCCGTGAGCGGCGTCGAGGGATACACTTCCACGAGCACCACCGGCCTCTCCAACTTCGGCTCGGTCCAGTTCGACGTGAAGGAGGGGGCGACGGCGCCGCCCTCCGAATCCTTCGAGGGCTCGGGCGAGCCGCCGGGGATACAGACCTTGACCATCCAGAACGACGGTTCGACCGCCGGGGGCGGAGCCTGGTACTGGGACGTCTACCAGTCGGGCACGTTCCCGGGGCCTAACACCTGCGACACGGGGTGCGCCTCCTGGCCCTCGGAGATCGACCTGGGACAGACCGCCGACATCACCTTCAGCGCCTCGAACCTGGGCCCGGCCCCGGCCGTGACCCAGACCATGACGCTCTCCTTCCCCGGCGCCACGGCCTCCGAGCTGTCGGTCAAGTCGAGCGACCTCACCACAGTGATCGTGGGGGCCGGTTCATCGTTCCCCGCCTGCTACGACCAGTGCACGAGGACCCTGAGCTACCCGCTGGTCGAGGGTCGCGCCGACAACTGGGCCGCCGGTACCGTGCACACCATCACCGTGGCATTCACCCCGACCTCGGCCGGAGTGTACACGTTCTACTACAAGACGATCGCCACGTCCGGCTACCCCGAGTTCCCGATGGTCTGGTCGCCGGACTCGACGCTCTCGTCCACCCAGGACCAGCAGGGCGAGTGGGACTACGCCGGGACCATCGCGGTGACCATCCCCGTCTCGATCACGCTGCTGAACGACGCGACGAGCGACCCGATCTCCGGTGCGAACTACTTCACCGCCGACTACACCTCCGGCGGGACGGCGTCCACGGCGTACTTCACCGGCGGCTCGACCCTCACGCTGCACGTCGACGGGGGCAGCCACATCAAGATCAGCGGGACGTCCTCGGCCTCCACCTCCGGCGAGGAGTGGTGCCTGACGAGCTCCTGCGCCGAGCTCGACCTCTCCATCTCCGCAAGTTCCAGCCCCAAGTCGTTCACCTACTACTACTTCGACCTCCTGAAGCAGTCCGTCTCGGCCGACATCGTCGACGGCGGGTCCCCTACGCTCCGCCTGAACTACACCACGGCACCCGCGCTCTACTTCGTCTCGGACAACCCCCAGTCCACGCACGTCTTGCTCACCGGCGCCCCGGAGACGATCTACGCGCTCCGGGGGACGGACGCGGAGGTGCCAGCCTGCACGCCCGCGTCTACGGTGCCGGGGCTCCACGGTCCGACAACCATCTGCGACGACGAGACCTGGGCCATCCTGCCCGGCACGTCGACCTCCTGGACCATCGCCTCGGCCGGCCAGATCCCCGGCACGCTGACCTACTATCACCAGTACTTCGAGGCGCTCTCCTTCACCACCTCGGACGGGTCCACCCCGCCCTCGGTCCCGACGTTCTCGAGCCTGCAGTTCGGGTCGACCTACAACACCGCGCTCTCGACGACCTCTCCCGTCTACGTATTCCTGGACGCCGGCGCCCCCTACAGCATCACGCCGAACCCGCTGGGCGGCTCTACCTCGAGCGAGCGATGGGAGGGGACCCCGTCGCTCCTCAGCAACAGCCTGTACGAGCCCCTGCTGCCGTTCACGCAGTACGCCGAGTACTCGCACCAGTTCCTCATCGCCTTCGGCGAGACGGGGCTGGACTCCTCGACCGGCACGAACGTGGTGCTCTCGGTCGCATCGTCGAGCGACCTCGTCCCGACCGACTACACCTACTCGCAGTTCCCGGCGGGCGACTGGATCGACTCTGGCGCGACCGTGAACTACGTCTACTCCAGCCCGGTCCACACGTCCGCCTCCGGGACCGAGTTCGCGCTCCAGACCGTCGACGGGCCCGCGACCGGGTTCACCGTCTCCGGCATCGCCTCCGTCGCGGGCAACTACGCCTCCGAGCAGACCTCGGCGGCGACGTGCGCCGGCACCTCGCCCACCGACACCTGCACCGGGACCCCGAGCCAGCCGGCCGGGACGCTCTCGGCGGACTCGACCTCGACAGGGGTCAGCGTCGACCTCTCTGGCACGTCGGCGACCGGCACGGTGACGCTGACGATAACGGACGACGGGTCGACCCCGCCCCCGACCGGCGCGGACCTTAACCTCGGAGGCGGAGGCGCCTACTATGACGTGAAGGTCAGCGGCGCCTCCGACGGTGTCGCCCGGGTCTGCATCACGAACGGCAACATCTTCTTCGGGACCACGATGGACTATTGGAACGGCGCATCGTGGGCCGGCGCGTCCGACGTCGAGGTCATCGGGGTGACGATATGCGGGGACATCCCCGTCTCGGCCCTCGCGGGCTCCCCCGTCGGCATCGGTGCGCCCTCGACGACCTGCGCCGGCACCTCGCCCGTGGACGTCTGCGCGGGCATCCCGGTCCAGCCCGGCGGCATCCTCTCCTTCGACTCGAGCGCGACGGGGGTGACCGTCGGCATCTCCGGGACGACGGCGACGGGGAAGGTAATCCTGACGATCACCGACAACGGGGGCACGCCGCCGCCACCGCCGATCGGCCCGGACACCGACCTCCTCGGCGCGACCGGTCACTACTACGACGTCGAGGTCACCGGGGCCACCGACGGGACCGCCGATACCTGCATCCCGGACTCGAACGGGGCGACGACCATGGACTACTACGATTCGTCGTCGGGCGCCTGGACCTCTGTGAGCGTATCCATCGTCTCGGGCCACGTCTGCGGGGACATCCCCGTCTCGGCGCTCACCGGCACGCCGGTCGCCATCGGGACCCCGACCCCCACGCCCCAGGGCGTCCCTGAGTTCCCTCTGGGGATGCTGGCGGTGCTGGCTGTCGGGTTTCCGCTCCTCCTGGCCGTGAGGCGAAGGCGCTCCTGAATGGGATCGGTCTCGACGAGACGCCCCTGCCCAAGGCGGGAATCGCCGGATGGGCGCCGCCGCCTGGATAGCTGGGAGCTGATGGGCCATGACCGACGCTCTGGATGAGCGGATTGATTCGCACTGACGCTACAGAATCTCAGCTGGTGTACCGGCGGTCTGAAAGATCGGAAGACCTTCGCAACGAATCCCCACAATCTTGATTATACGCTCGCCTCCACGGAGAGCGGTGGCGAGGAAGGACGAAAACTTCTATCGCGCTTGCCGGCATTTGCACGATTTTCATCGTTTCCGTTGTGATCGTCCTAACGGTCGTCTCCTATGGATCCTCTGGGGCAGGCACCCAGAGCATCTCTTCGTTATCTCGGACCTCGGCCGCCTCGCAGACAGTGCGGACCAACTCAACCAAACCGACGAGCCAGACTGCCCAAGCAAGTTCACAATCAAGTACCTCAAGTAGCTCGGAGAGCAGCTCCGGATCAACGGCATCTTCCTCGGAGTCCGCCTCGTCTCTCGAGGCCACTACAGTATCCTCCCTCTCGACTCCACCACCCACGTTCTCTGTTCAGTCGACCACGAGCTCCTCCCTCCAGTCTGTCCCATCTGTCCAATCCATCACCACGTTCGTGTCCAACTCAACTACCCAGACCAAGTCGACCTCGACCTCCTCCATCCAGTCCACCCTCACCTCATCAGCGACGGACCAAACGTCGACCACCACATCCTCCTCAGTCCCGTCCCAATCGTCAAGCACCACTTCAACTACGACGACGTCCGCTCCGACCACCACCTCCTCCGAGTCGACCTCGAGCGCTTCCGTCCAATCCAGCACGAGCTCTTCGACGTCAAGTCCCACCTCAACCTCGTCCCAATCGACCGTCTCTTCTCAGCCGGACGAGACTACCACGTCTCTATCCTCCTCGGCATCGACCACCTATGCTTCGAATTCTCAATCCACAAATACGTCTGAGCCGACCTCGACGTCATCAGCATCTTCATCAACTCAAACGACGATGTCTGTCACCACTACCGGGACGTCTGCCTCGACCACCTCCTCCTCCTCATCATCCGTCCAGTCCGCCTCGACGAATTCCTTCAACTACCGCATCGTGGTGACCTGCTACGGCGAGGGTCTAGCCTGCTGGTATGGGGGTTCGTTCAGCTGGACGTCGGGAAGCTGTACTGACGGTTGTTACGATGCCATCGTCGGCGGATTTACCGGAAACCTCAGTCAGTCTGTGGACCTCATCACCTGTGGGCAGAGTCTCGTATGGGACTTCAATCAAGACTCTCCAACCTCCCCCGCGCTTGACCTACTCGTCCAGATCTTGGATCAGAGTGGCGCCCAAGTCTTCGCCGAGACCTCTGTGATGTACGCAGGCGATTCGATAAGCGGAACCTACACCGCCTGCGAGACTCCGGCCAGCACGACAACCACCACCGTCGCCTTCACGAGCTCAACTTCGTCCACATCGTCCACCTACCAGCCCAGCTACAACGTGTCCGTCATCTACCACGTCCTGCAGCCCAGCGAATGCGGCCGTGACAATTCCATCTGCGACTATGAGTTCCAGATCGATTGGGGAGCCAGAGGTGGCGTTGACGGGGCCTCCAGCCAAAACCAGTCGTTTGCTGCCACGTTTCCAAACTGCAACACCCCTCTCACGTACAGCTTCACTCTGGACGCGCCGCTCACCGTGGCAAATCTGATCTTCCAGATCGACGATTCCTCGGGAAATGTGGTCTACCAGGTGGACGCAGCCACCGCCAACAGCACGAATCTTCAGGGATCGTTCCAGCCTTCTTGCAGCGTCTCGAGCTCCTCTTCCGCCAGCTCGGCGGTCGTGATCCATGGACCTGAATCCTCAATCGCACCCGATCTCCACGTCGCCTTCGGGTTCATCGCCCTGAGCTCCTGTTACGTGAGCGCCGCGGTCTTGGAAGCTCGGCACTCACGGCGACTAAACTCCGTCGAGGGTCCAGCGGGGTCGCGAGGGTCGTAAAGAAGGTCGTCTCCGTGGACTCGGCTTCGACCCTCTGGAAGGGATCCGCCTCGCCCGAGGAGGAGCACGTCGTGTCCCTCGCAGACGCGTTCACCGCGGCGACCGCGCTGGAGTTCGGCGCGAGGCTCGTGACGGGTGCAGAAGCCAGCATCGAAGGAATCGACCAGCTCATGGTGGATGGTGTCTAGGCTGCCGTCACCAGGCGCGAGTCGTGTCCGGACCATCCGCCCTTGTCGAACGCGGGCATGGGACGCGGGACATTCGCAGAGCAGATGACGATGGAGCGCCGGATGTTCGAACAGGGGCAGAAAAACTCGAAAATATCGATTTGAGAAGAGGCGGGGGCGGCCGCGTCTTTCTTCCATAAGAATCTCCCAGCACCGTCTTATGCCTCCATGAGCATGTTCCATTTCCGATGATGCAGAATCCCTCCTTCGACGCCCGCTTTCTGAGCCTGTTGGAGGAGCTGGGGTTGACCCAGCAGGAGGCTCTGGTGTACTCGACGCTCCTGAACCTGGGCGGTTCCCCGGCAAAGAAGGTCGCCGAGGCCACCCAGATCGCCCGCGAGCACACCTACCAGGTCCTCAAGAGGCTCCAGGCCAAGGGGCTGGTCGACGTGGTCCTCGCCGACCAGCTGCTGTTCGTACCGGCGAAGCCGCGCGCCGCGGTCGGCTTCTTCGTCTCCCGGATCGACGACGGGTCGAGGGAGCTGAAGGAGAAGGCGTACGAGGCGGGGGCGTGGCTGCAGACCATCGCCTCGAGGACCCCCGGCCCGGACGAGGAGACCCGGCCTCACCCCGAGTCGGAGATCAGGATGGTGCACGGCAGGCGCGTCGCCCACGAGTTCGAGCTGGAGCTGAGCGGCTGCAAGGAGGAGTGCCTCGTCCTGCAGGCGCTCTCGAGCTTCCGCACCTCCGACGGCCTCAGGGCTCTGGAGCGGCTCAAGCACGCCGGGAGCAGGGGCGTGAGCGTGACCATCCTCACGGACACTGCGCCGTACAGGGGCGACCCGCTCGGCCCTCTATCGAGGGAGCTGAACTTCAGGTGCGCTCCCGCCTGTGCCGGGGGGCCCAGGTTCGTCGTATTCGACAGGTCCCGGGCGATGCAGACGCTGACCCCCTCGGGCCACGGCGAGCTGAGGTCTCTGTGCTCCACGAACCCCGAGATGGTGAGCGGGCTCGTCCACTACTTCGAGATGCTCCTCCCCGAAGCGAGGACAGTGCGTAATCGGTAGTACGCCACACCCCGTTATAATGGCGTCAGGCCCGTTCTAGGGCGATGACCGTCGAAGAGGGAGGGGAAGGAGGGAGCAGCAGGACGCCCGAGGCGTCCAGAAGAACGTTCCTCAAGGTTGGGGCAGGCGTGGTCGGTGGACTGCTCGTGGGCGGCGCGGCGGCGTACATCGCCAAGCCCTCGTCCAGCAGCACGCCGCCCGCGCAGACCGTGACCAGCACGATCACGAACACCGTCACCTCGACGGTCTCGGCGACCGGCACCCAATCGGCGACGGGTTCCACCACGACCTCGACGACCGCCACCACGACGAGCACCTCGACGGCGGTCAACCCGCAGAACGTCCTCCTCGTGCTGAGCACGTCGGAGGCGGCGGAGGTGGCGGCCATGGCGGACGCGCTCATCCCCGAGGACAGCAACGGGCCCGGAGCGACCTCGGCGGGCGCGATCTACTTCATCGACAGGCAGCTCGCCTCGGAGTACGGGAACAACGGCGACATGTACATGCAGGGACCCTTCGTGCCGGCCAACCTGACGGGCAGCATCACGATCGACTCGACCGACGGGACGCCGATCACCTACTCGGAAGGGTCGGCGCCCACGATCCCGACGGCCGGGACGCAGTACCAGTACGGGATGTTGCTCAGCAACTTCTGGCGTTACGGGCTCCAGGCCTTCGAGACGTACTGCAACGGCGCCTACGGGGGGAACTTCGAGACGCTCTCGGCCTCCGACAGGGCGCAGGCCCTCGCGGACCTGGCCAACAACAAGCCGACGAGCTTCAACTCCATACTCCCCTCGGACTTCTTCCAGGAGGTCTTCTTCATGACCTGGTGCGGGTTCCTCATGGACCCGCTCTACGGGGGGAACCAGGGGATGGTCGGATGGGAGCTCGTCGGCTTCAACGGAACCAACCAGGGGAACTTCTACGGCGAAGGCATGACGACGAAGGAGCTGATGGTAGCGACCACGCCGACGCTGCTCAAGCCGGCCAGCCTGGCCCAGTTCCAGCAGGCGGCGGGCCTATCGACTTCGACCACCGTCGCCTCCAGTTCGGAGAGCTCCTAGGAGGGGATGGTTGAGATGTCCAGCGTAATCACGGAACCTTCGGTCGACGTGTGCGTCCTCGGGCTGGGAGTGACCGGCGGCATAGTGGCGACCGAGCTCGCGGTCAACGGCTACACGGTCGTCGGGATAGAGAAGGGGCCCTACTGGAACTTCCAGACCGACTTCGCCCAGAACAAGTACGACGAGTGGGGGGTCGGCATGATGCACAAGTGGGACCATCCCCTGTCGCTCTCGTCCTACTCGTGGAGGAACAACTCCAACCAGTTCGCGCTCCCCTTCAGGAGGTACAACTACCCCGTCGGCTTCACCGCGCTCGGGCACGGGGTGGGCGGCGGGGCCCAGCACTACGCCGCCGAGTACGGGCGGTACTCCCCCTGGACCTACGCCATGTACTCCTCGACCGTGAGCAAGTACGGCGCCTCCTTCCTCACGAGCATCGAGCCGAACATCGACCTCGAGGACTGGCCGGTCACCTACGACGACATGGAACCCTACTACACCGAGTTCGAGAAGGCCTTCGGCGTCACCGGGACCAACCAGAACCCGTTCATCCCGATGTCCTCGAACTTCCCGCTCCCAGCGCACCCTCCCACGCCGGTCGGCACGATGTTCGAGACCGCGGCGACGGCGCTGGGTTACACCCCGTTCCCGACCCCCACCGGCCTGGCGTCCGCGCCCTACACGAACCAGTACGGCGTGCAGGTCAACGAGTGCGCCTACGACGGCTGGTGCGCTGGGCTCTGCAACTACCAGTGCGAGACGGGCGCCAAGGCGAACCCCGCCTTCAGGACCATCCCGGCGGCTATAAGCTCGGGCAAGTTCACCATGGCCACCAACAGCTACATCTTCAGGCTCGACAAGAACTCGGACGGCACGATCGCCGACGCCAGGTACTACGACGCCCAGGGGAACGTCCACATCCAGCCCGCCAAGGTCTTCTTCCAGGGGCTGTGGGGCATCAACAACACCAGGCTCCCGCTCCTCTCGGGGGTGGGCCAGGCCTACCAGCCGACCACCGTGACCGGGACGGTCGGCCGGGGGGTCAACTCGGGCCCGATCTTCAACGCGGCCGCGAGCGTGACCGGGACGCTCAACATCGGAGCGAACGCGTACCCCGCGGGGAACGCGGCCGGCGGAGGGTTCGAGATCCTCGACTGGGCCGACGACAACTTCAGCCACAGCGGGCTGAACTTCATCGGCGGAGACGTCATCGGCCTGGGCACGTACGCCGGAGGCGGCCCCAACAACCTCGGGATAGCGAGCGCCGCCGCGGCGTCGAACATCGGCAGCAACTACAAGGCGGCGGTGAAGAACTCCTATCTTCCCACCACGACGGGCCTGAGCCTCTCGGCCACCCAGTTCCCTCTCCCTCAGACGACCCAGTACATGGACCTAGACCCGCACTACACGGACATCTACGGGGACGCGCTGACCCGGGTGACGGCGGACGGCGTCGACGCGAACGGGTACAACCTGAACGTCTACATCACGCCCCTGCTCGCCCCGATCCTGACGAAGATGGGCGCCAGCAACGTGACCAAGGTCGCGGGACCGAGCAGCCTGGCCGCCGCGGGCCACACGGTCGGCTTCGCCGGGTACCACTGCAAGGGTGGGACGCGGATGGGGGTTGACAGCAGCACGTCGATGATCAACATGTACCAGCAGTGCTGGCTCGCGGACAACTTCTTCATCACGGGCGAGACGGCGGGCACGAGCCCCGACGGCATAACGGCGGGAACCCACACCATCGGTCCCCAGGCCTACCTCGCCGCGGAGGGCATCCAGAAGTACCTCACGAGCCCCGGAGAGCTGGTGACCAGCTCCTCCTCCGCCGCGTCCTCCACCTCGTCCTCCATGTAGGCGACGGTCTCTCCCTCCCGTCGCCCCTTGTCCCCTTCTTCACTGCCGCCGCTCCAGGCGCGGAGGGACGGTCTTCCTCTCCGCGAGACCCAGCCCGGCCGGACGCTCCCTTCCCTTCATCGTTCTCCCGACGCCAGGGACAACGCGGGCGAGACCGCCGTGCCTATTCTCGCCGGTCTGGCGGGTTCCGGAAGTACGTCACGTTCAGCCAGATGGTCCCTATGAGGGGGACCCACCACAGGGCCAACCGGAGGGGGACCTGCCCCGCTATCTTCCAGTCCCACATCTGCGGCAGGGCCGTTATCAGGAACACGACGGCGAATAGGGCGAGCAGGTTCCTGGTTAGCCTCGCATACTGGAGGTACTCCTGGGAAAGGAGGTGCTCCTTCTCCAGGGAGAGGTGGTTGCTGAGGAAAGCCACGATCGCCGCGACACCGGCGAGGTCCAGCCCGTAGAGCTGCGAGGAGAAGGCGGCCAGCGCGGTGGGCGCGGGGATGGGGATGGGCGGGTTGTTGAACTGAATCCCATTGATGAGGTAGGTCATCAGGATTATGAGGAGAAGAAGCAGGATGTTCGCGAAGACGATCCTGCCGGTCTCGACCGGCAGCCTGGACATCACCGTCGTGTACTGAATCCAGATCGCGATCAGGACCATGAAGTTGAAGGCGAATGCGATGATGCGGACGCTCATCTCGTCCGGACTGGTGGGGGGCTGCGCGACGAGGGTGAGGGCGCCGACGGAGAGAGCGAGTCCGAAGATGAGATCGGAGAGGCTCTCGATCCTGTTCCTCGAGATGGGGCCGCTGCGCTTTTCCTTTCTCTCGTCCGTACGGTCTCTCTCGGCCTCGGCGTCGGGCAACGATGGAGGATGAGAGAAGAGGGCGCTCTTTTAGAGCTTCCCGAACCTCGGGTTCCCGCGGTCGGTCGGCTGGTCGCGGACCTTTTTGGATCCGCCCAGGGAACCCTCGAGTCCTACGCTTGTTCGGGCGCCACGGTGACCTCGGTGACGTGGACGTAGACGGACGTCGTCGTCGTGGCGCCGTCGACCGTCGTCGAACCGGCGTAGTGCGCGCTGACCGCCAGAGGGGAGGTCGCCCCCGTGGGCGTCCCCACGGTCAGGGAGAAAGCGGTCAGGGCCGTGGTGGTGCCGTCGCAGTTGGTTATCGTCTCGGGCAGGTTGTTCGCCTGGTAGGTGGTGGCGCTGAAGGTGTAGGCGCCTATCGATACCGTGGTCGTGCCGGTCGAGTGGAAGAAGTTCGTCGCGGTGTAGGTGCCGAGGTTGTCTATGATGTCCGCCTGGAAGACGAACCCCGCGAAGATCCCGCTCGCGAACTCGTTCGCCTCGGAGCCGGTGATGTTGATGTTCTGCCCGCTCACGGTCTCCGTTATGGCGGCGACCGCGCCGTTCCTCAGAACGTAGGCGTCGTACTGCCCGATCACGTGCGAGCTGTTCTCAAGGGTGATGCTGACCTTGTACGTCGTAGCGCTGGCATACTCGAGGCTGTACGATTGCTGGATGTTCCCGGAGGACTGCGTCCCGGTCGAGGATTGGCTCGTCTCGTTGTACACGACGACCATCCCGGAGTATGAGTAGAGCGGGAGGACGTTCAGGTTGGGGGTCGAGCCTGAGCTCGACGTGCTGCAGGTGTAGGAGGACCCGGACGCCGCCGTCGTGGTCGTGTCGGTGCTGCCGGTGGTCGACGGACTGGACCGGGAGCTCGTGGTGGTCGTGCCGCTGCTTGTCGTGGTGGGGATCGATGACGAGGAAGTCGTAGACGTTGTGATGGCCAGCGCGGTCGATGACGAGGAGAATGACGCAGTGCTGGTGGTCGGGATGACCGTGGAGGACGAGGTCGAAGTAGTGCTCGAGGGGCCCGATTTGGCCAGCAGGGCGTAGGCCCCGAAGGCCGCGACGGCTATGATTACAATTACGACGGCAGCGATGACAGCGGGAGCTATTCCCTCTCTACGGCTTTCCAAGCACCGGAGAGTGAGTCGGCGTGTATTTAGTTCCTATGGGTGATTCTTCTCTTTTCTAAGATAGTCGCCGCATTTGGTCCGTCTAGGCTGCGCTCTTTCTCAATCATGGCGCGCGAGAAAGGGTGCTATCGGCGCCGCCAAGTCCGGACCCCGGAGGGACCGTTCGCCGCTCAAAGGGTCCCGAGGCGGCGGTGCCCGGGCCGGGTAGTCGTCCGCCGTGCCTGCGGGCGGAGCCGCGAACAACGTCCCTGCGAACCGTCCGATCGAAGGGACGCCATGGCCCGCTGCCGTCGCCGCCTGCCTCTGGCCCAGAGATTGGGCTGGTTAGAACTTGCCGTTCCCGTTCTTCCGTTGGTCAAGCGGCGGGATGGCCTCGACCACGTCCCAGTGCTCCGACACCTTGCCGTCCTCGACCCTGAAGAGGTCGTAGAAGGCCGAGTGGGTCCCCGAGAGCGACCCTTCTCCCACGGTCAGGACGAAGTTCCCCTCGGCGAGGACGCGATGGATCCTGTCGTACTTCAGGACCACGCCCTGCCTCGACCAAGCCTCCATGGCCTTCCCGAGGCCCGACAGTCCGTCCGCCACGTGCGGGTTGTGCTGGGCGTACCGGTCGCCGTCGAAGTATCCCGCCAGTTTCTCCATCCGCCCGCTGATGAATATCTCCTCGACGAAGCTCCGCACCAGGGCCCTGTTGTCTTCGGTCCTTCCGGGGTCCCGCGCCTCCGTGGGTCCGTCCACCATCGTGTGGCCGCTCGGGTTGGGGGTCTTGGCCGTCTCCTGAAGGTTGTCCCAGTGCTCCACAATCCTTCCGTCCTGGAACCGGAAGACGTCGAAGCCGATCTTGGGCCCGAAGAAGTCGTACTCCGTGTGGGCGAAGACCATGTCGCCGTCCTGGAAGACCCGGACCGGACGCGCGCGGGCCGAGCCTGGCGGGAGCTGCTTCATGAGCTCCGCGAATCCCTGCAGCCCGTCGGCGACGCCCAGGTTGTGCTGGACGTACCTCCCGGGGTCGATGTAGGCTATCGGCGCGTGGTCGCCGGTCTCGATGGACCTCAGGAGCTCGAATACCTTCCTCTTCTGGTCTTGTGAATCGGTCAATATCCCTCGGATATCAGGTATCCTTGGGAAACTATTTAATGAGGGCAGTTTCCGGCGAGAAACCATCGATGTCCGCTCATCTGGAAGCAGCCGACGAGCACAGGAAGGCGACCGCGCACAGCTCCCGCTCCGACTGCCCCGTCGAGCGCTACCTCTCGGTCTTCCGGGACGGCTGGACCCTGCTGATAATGCGGGACCTGCTCGAGGGGCCGAGGCGGTTCAACGAGCTCAGGAGATCGCTGACGGGGATAACGGCCAAGACGCTCTCCGAGAGGCTCGCGGAGCTGCGGGCGGCCGGGGTGATCGACAGGACGGTCTTCCCCGAGGTTCCTGCGAAGGTCGTCTACTCGCTCACGGAGAAGGGGCGCGACTTCGACCGCGTCCTGCGGGAAGCCAGGGCGTGGGGGGAAAGGTGGCTCCCGCTCCCGGACCGGTCCTGAGCACGGACCTCTGGAGGTCGAGTGAGTCGGCCATGGTCCATCGAACAGAAGGCACACCTGCACCACAGTGTGCACGTGAAAGTTAAATGAAAGAGGCGCCCTTATTCATCGAGCGGGGTTGTACTGCGCCAACTGCGGTACACCGGTCGACGAAGGCGCCGGCTTCTGCCCCAACTGCGGGGCTCAGGTCACGGGCAGCGCTGCGGTCACGGGCGCGCAGCGACAGACGAGGAGCGTCCTGAAGGGGGCGATGAAGCCGAGGACGGGATACATCCTCAGCACGATAGGAGGGGTCCTGACCTTCCTGGACGGCATCGCCTACCTCTACCTCGGAGTCCCCGTCTACGGCGTCCTGGGGCTGATATTCGGCTTCCTGATCCTCATCTACTCGAGAAAGATATACAAGGCCACGGACGTCAGGACGATGGGGATAGGAGGCGTCATACCGTTCGTCATCGGGTGGTTCCTGCTCCTCGCCAGCGGGACCCTCATCCCCTTCGACATCGGCGTCACCGTTGCCGGCTTTTTGGTGGTGGTCGGCGGCATCGGCTCGTTCGCGGGCAAGTGAGTGACCCTCCGGTACCGCGGGATCGGCGACGCTTCCTCGTCAGAGGGCCAGCGGCTCGAGCCCGTCGAGCACCGACTGCGTCTCCCTGAACATCGACCCGATGCTCTCGGGGTCTCTGTCTTTCATTGCATACGAGACGCCCAGGAGGGCGACGGCCGGTACATCGACGATCGGGCCGAGCGGGTCGGGAGAGAGCAGGAGGGCCAGCCCGGCCTTCCTCAGCGCCTTCGAGGGAGAGTTCGGTTTCACGAGCCTCCGGAGCCCCTTCTCGGTCTCGGCGTCGGCCAGGCTCACGACGACGAGCATCGTGTCTTGTGAGGTCCTGACGAGGGAATCCACCGCCGCCTTCGCCAGCCTGGCCTGACCTTTCAAGAGCCGCCGGTCTGGAGTTGGCTCCTTAACCATGTACGGTCAAGAGTTATTGGCAGCACGCTCAGTTCCAGCAACTCTCCGCCCGGGAGGGCGAGGAAGGTCCTCAGGCGCTTCCCGGCGGATCCTGCCCTGGGGGCGCCTTGGGCGACGCGATGCGGCGCCTTACGAGCAGGTACGACCCCACGAGCAGGACCGTGAAGACGGCCGCTATGGAGAGCTGGTAGGGGAAGACCGGGACACCACCACTCGAGCTGGTCGTCGTCGTCGTGGTTGCGGTGGTCACGATGGCGCTGCTCGTAGCGCTGCTCGTAGCGCTGCTCGTGGAGCTGCTCGTGGTCACCGACCCCGATGTGTACGTCAGAGGGTCGCTGTACTCCAGCACCCGCGAGAAGCCTGGGTCAGCCACCCAGAGGTTCCCGGACGAGTCGAACGCGATGCCCTCGGGGTAGCCCAGCCCCGTCTGGGTGGCGTTGGGCCCTC
>JBEKTS010000015.1:0-28215 GCA_049515775.1 Nitrososphaerales archaeon
GGATGGTTTGGGACGCGCCGGCGTCCAGTACAAGATCGTGCGAGCCTCTCGACCGAAGGTCCGGCAGGGATCGGTCCTGGACGTGTTGACCGCACGGCAACGAGATACGCTTAGGCTCGCCCACACGATGGGGTACTACGACGTCCCGAGGAGGGCGAGGGTCGAGGACATCGCGAAAGCTCTAGGCATGGAGAAGGGGACTGTAGGAAGGCACCTGCGCAGGGCGGAGAAGCACGTCATTGACTGGCTGATTGTCTGACGAGAAGCTCCCGAGCATTCACGTCGAAGGGATCGTCCCGACCAGGTTGCAGAAGTTAACTTGCAGACATAATTCGACCTGTGACCAAATGTAGAACTCGCTCCGAACCCTCGGCGCCGTAGTCTGGCCTGAACCCGGGCCATAGCCTTAGGGTCGGTGAGCTTCGACCAGTGTGCTTCCGTTTCATGGATTCGAACTATTCATTAGGAAATCAGCCTACGGTCCTGAAGGTTCCGCCAATCCGCCAAGCATATTGTCACAGAAACTGGCGTCTTGACCACGGCGTACATTTCGATATTTTGGAATCGGCTCTCGGTTCCCACTGCTCCTGCATTGCGTTGGCCATAAATACTCTACACGAGTTCCAGCGTGTAACGGAGGGAACGAAGATGCGAAAGATTACCGCCAATCTGTACATGACCCTCGACGGACGCGGGGAGTTCCCCAAGTACCCGGGCTCCGATATCCCTTCGGGTAATCGGGACGATCCGGACGAGTTCTTCCGGAAGATGTGGACCGACCGATACTCGGACGTCACCACGGTCGTTATGGGCCGTCGCTCGTTCACCGGGCACCGTCGCGTCCACTCGCTCAAGGGACGGAAGCCGAACGACCCCAAGTTCCTGTTCGACTACTCTCGCTTCCTCGAGAAGGTGGACAAGGTCTGCCTCTCGCATCGACTGAAGAGGCTCGACTGGGAAAATTCGCGGGTCCTAAAGGGCGACCTTGAGAAGATTATCGCGAAGCTCAAGGGCGAGAAGGGTGGGAACATCATCATCGAAGGGGGGCCCCGGCTCATCCGCGAGGTCATCCGTCTCGACCTCGCTGACGACTACTGGTTCCTTGTCATGCCCGTCGTCTTCGGTCGAGGGCCTCGTTACTGGAACCCGATGAAGACGCAGACCAACCTGAAGCTTCTCTCCGCCAGCAACATGCCGTACGGTGAGTTGGTCCTGCACTACGAGGCAGTTCGCGACAAGACCGCATCCAAGAACAAGTAGCCGTTCGTGGTGCCGCCATCTCGATTGACGTGCGAGATATCCGAGAACCAGTCACAACTCCCTGGTATAGCGCCAGCACCCTCTCGACAGTCGCCTTCCGAATGCCTGGAATACCTGTAGCCCGGCCCTCGTCGACTGGTTCGAGTGGCCGCAAGAGTAATATGCTAAATCACTTAGTAACTGTCGCTACCGTCAAAATGGACGAAAAGACGTACGCCGAGCTCAATCGTATAGCGGGGGATATGGGAGCATCGAGAGGGAGGCCAGTCCCTATAGAGGAAGTCATCCGGGAACTCCTCAGCAAGAGAAAGGCGTCGGAATACATCGGATCGTGGAAGATGAGCGAGGAGGAGGAACGAGTCTTCGGCCAATTTGCGTGAGGCGTGGAAGTAGTGGGAACAAGCGTAGTCCTAGACGCGGATGCTCTCGTCTCTGACCCCCGCGGCAGGTCCTCCATTCTAAGAAGATTGGAAGGCGAGGAATCCCGCCACTACGGTGGTCAATGCCTTCGAGTTGTTCCACGGCGCCTACAAGTCCAAAGAGTCCTCACCAAACCTGTCTGCCACCCGGGTCTGCTTGGGAGCCTGAGACTCATCGGCTTGAGCGTGAAGGCCGCCGAGAGAGCTGGAGAGGTACTGGCTCAGTCACAAGAGTCCGGCCACGCAATTGAGATTCGAGACCCCCTGATTGGGTGCATCGCAAGAGAAGAAGGATTGCCGCCCCTAACTCACGTTGTAAAGCACTTTCGAAGGATTCCAGGCTTGATGGTGATGGAAGCTGTCCAGTATGTGGATAGGTAGAAGTTAACTTCCACTTTGGCTTCGATATTTAGGAGTACATCTAGACCTTCTGGTACACATGTCCAAACAGGAATGGGCCGAGGGTTCGAATCCCTTCCGGCCCGGACCATTGGCTTCTAACTTGGATAGAAAGCCATGGCTCTCGATTGCGTGGGGGAATAGATACCTAGACTCTAACCAAGTCGGGTTTCATGGCATCACTGCTTCTCATCGAGTGTAACGCATCGACCTCCCGTGGCAAATCGATTTCAGCCCCCTATGCGTCTTTTTATCTCGTGATCTACCCAGTCATCCACAAAGGTTATGTCTTCTAGGACCCTTGACGTGACTGTCTTCACGCCCTCCTGCACCTTTAGCCAACTCGAGAACTCAAGGCCGCCAGAGATGTTCTGGTAAATCGCTGCGACATCGGTGTAATGATCTGCAGATGTATCTGCCCAAACGATTCGTGCTACAGAATTACGTAATCGTTCGTCGATGACCGTCTTGTCCTTCCTGTCGTCGAATGTGAGTACGAAAAAATAGAGAATGCCGTCGGCCTTCTTCACATCTACGTCTGGAACCAGAAAGAAGAAACTGTTGTCGGTCATCGTGGCGAGTCTTCTTGCGACGGTGCGGGTCGAGACCCCCGTTTCCTCTGCTATCTCAGATACGGTCTTCCTCGAGTCTTCCAGAAGCGATCTGATTATGCGCCAATCCGTCTCCTTGGGTCTGACCTCGCAGCGCGGCAAGTTCAGCCTCCACACAGCAGTTGGCTCGCTCGCTCCGCAGATTGAACTGATCAACCGTATCCTTCTTTCTAGGTCGGCGTCGTCCGTGTGGTAAAGGAGTAGCCTGAAGCTTGGGTCATCGAGGAAGCTGAAGATGCACCAAACTCCTTCGACGAGCTTCACCTGGGACATGATTTGGGCCTTGCTTGCCTCTCTTACACTCGCACTCACAATGACGCTCTCGCCCTCCATCTGCAATGCATGCGGGTTCACGCCCAAGGTCCAAGACCGCAAGAATCCCGATTCTTGCATCCGCCGTATTGTACTCCTGATGGTCTGGTCGTCAACACCGAGCCTCCTTGCCAATCCGACATAGGGTTCCCTCCCGCCCTCCCGAAGCCAGGTAGGGCGGAACAGCTCCTTCAGCACCCTAGAGTAGAGGCTGTCCGAATCAGGCACGACTTGATTGGGAAATGAGACATCTGATAACGATTTCGTCCCAAGCCGGCAAAAAGCATGCGGGTCAGACCTATGAACAATCGCTCGGGACTTCGAACGTGAATCTTCTCAGGACCCTCGCGGCGTCGGTCCTCATTCTTGTGGTAGTTGACAGTCTGTTGGGATCATCATTGATGGCCGGACATCTCTCTCTGTGGACGACGATCCCGCACGTCGCTGTCGCTATACTGACGGTCGGGATTGCCGCATTAGCCCTTTTCGTCTCGTCCCAATTACCGGGCTGGCGGCGTCGCATCTCGGCAGGGTTGTCGCTGGGATCTACCATTGCCGCGGGAGTCTGCGGGTTGGCTTACGTCTACGGAGGTGAGAACCTGATCGCGGTAGACTTGATGGGGGACTTCGCTGGACTCGTGCTGATTGGGGCAATCCTGTTGCTCGTCTGGGGATCCTCTTCTGGCTGATTTGGGCTACAAAACACAGTTCGTCACTTCGATATCTAACTAGATTTCTGAGGAGGTAGAAGTCATAGAGTCAAGAAGACTAACTGAACCTGTCTGGGTCGGTTTAGGATCTCTCATCCGTAGGAGGTGCATCGGTTCGAATCCCAACCCCCGCAGCATGGGTCTGAACTCGGCTCGCATGCGTCCATTGGCCGAGGTCACAAGCCGTAACGTTTTTAGCGATACATATCATAAGCTATCATAGACTATGACACAGATACTTGTCCGCGTAGATGAGGATCTGGCAAAGGAGGTCAGAATGATGGTCAAAGAAAGATACGGTGGAAGACGAGGCGGTCTGAGCCTGATTGTCGAGAAGGCACTGCGAGACGCTGTCTCCCCTCCCGCTGAGATTTCATCATCCACACTACTAGAAGTAATAGACTATGTTTCCAGAGCCTCCAAAGAAGGCCAGCCCAAGGATCAGATACTGACCAACGTCTTTCTCATGCTGGACAGGGAGTTCGAGCAGAGCATCGTCAAGGGAATAGAGGATCAGAAGAGCGGCAAATACAAAAATGTCCCGAATGGACAAGACCCAATCGTGTTTCTTCGGAAGCTGGCAGAGCGCGCATGAGCTTTGTCGAGGCAGATTAGATACACAGATGAATTTGTCACTCGTTTCAGGGAGCTCTCGCGAGGGCAACAATCATTGGTGGAGGAGTCCATAAGGCGAATCATCTCAGTTGAGGACCCAACATTACTTGCCCATCACTTGGAACGAAGAACCTATTTCTGTAACTGGAGCCACAGAGTCAGAAGCAACCTGATCATCGTCTTCGGATTATCAAAGACGACCTTTACATTCCTGTCCACTGGTACTCATTCGCAGGCCTACAGACCAAGAACCTGAGTCTAGGAATCGGCAAAGCTTGGACGCACGAGGTCACCCCAGCTGTCTGCGACCACCTAACACTACTGCGGCAGGGTTTGGGGTAGCCATCTTCGAATCTCACCCCTGCACCATCAAATTGACTCTCTCGGTTTCTAACGGGGCTTTTTGAGCTGGATTCTTACCTCGTTCGAAAGGATCATAGAAACTTTGGTATCGAGGAACTTGCGAGTCATAGGGCCCTGTGGTGCAGGTAATGTCAGGAAGGTGATTCGAATTCAGGACGGATCATGGAACCGATGAAGTTTTGGCCTGGCCAGACATGGCTGACAGGAGTAGAAGATGGATGGCTACGCCACGCGTGAAAGGTCCGCCTTACTCAAAGGCCAGGGCTGACGTGAATTCTACTTGTGGAAAATGGGTAGTCGAAAATTATATCTGGACCCTTTGATACAGATGTACTTCGACATCTAGGTGATATGTAGAAGTTAACTTGTGCATATCCACCTCCCATTTCAATCGACGCGAAGGAACATGGTGACGCACCAGGTCGGAATTAAGGGATAGCCACGCTAGTGTGAGGTGGTACTCGCCGCCAAACCCGAAACGCGCTTCCCCTCCGGCTCAAGCTTGACCAACTCTCGCCTACTCTCATAGTGCTTCCGATTCAATACAACATCCTGCAACGCATCCGAACGTGCATCCCTGACTCCCTTCAGTCTCCTGACCCATCTTGTGATTAGCTCAACCTGTGAAATATTCGGGACGGCTAAAGCGAAGTATCCATAAGGTCCCGTGTAGTTCGAGAAGACAAGATTCTCTCTTACTCGCGAGACTATCAGCCCGTTGACCTCGGCCCTAGATTCGAGAGAGGCATAGTCCACAGCGAGCTCCATGGGTATGATGCCTTGAAGTGCCTTGAGGTCGATGATGGGCAGCGTGTAGATTACACCATCCTCACTCAAGCCTGTAACTCTGCGCTTGACGGATTTGGCGGATATCCCAACCGCCTTGGCTGCTACGGAATCTGGAATCCAGGGATCTCTTCGAAGAACGTCTATGAGTGCAGCATCTGTCCGCTTTATCTCATAGGGGGGTACTCGAACGGCAGCTTGCAGATGCACAGACTCCCCGAGGCCGGTCAGTGATGCCAGCCGTTCCAGCGCTGAGTCGGGATTTGACTCGTTCTTGTGAAGTAGGATGAGGCTCACCTTGGGGCCAAAGTAGTTGCAGACCCTTTCGATGTTCTCGACCGACAGGAGCTTTTCGATTACTTCCTCCTTACCAGCCTCAGGCTCGACCCTCAGCCAAGCGTAAATGACACTCTGGCCCGTGATGCCGGGGCTGTTACCCAGGTACCAACCCCTCAACACACCCTGCTCTTGAAACTTCTTGATTCTGCTTCGTATCGTGCCTTGGTCAACCCCCAAATCCTTGGCCATCGACCTGAACGATTTTCTGAGAACGCGCGTTCCGGGTGGTACGCCATTGTTGACAAGCAGCTCTTTCAGAATCCCGAGTTCAACCTTGTCCAAGTTCCGAAGAACTCGAATTCCCAGCGTGCGATTTAAGAGTGTCCACAGTGCGGAGACATACTCCGCAGAGTCTTTTGTTGTGGCTCGATGTCACAGGTTCTCATGAATCAGATAACCGAGCAGGAGAGGAACAAGACGCTGCTGTTGCGGCTGATCGAAGACGGTTTCAACAACGGAAACCTCCCCATAGTTGACGAAATAGTCGCCAAGGACAGCGAGGAGCATCAGAGGGGCAACTCGGACGGCGCAGCAGGAACCAAGGAGGTAATCGAAACTCTGCGAAGTTGGTTTCCAGATTTCGAAATGCGCGTGGAGGATTTGGCCGTTGTCGGAGACAAGGTGTGGGCTAGGTTCGTGGCCAGCGGCACAAACCTGGGTCCCTTCATGGGTAATCCTCCCACCAGAAAGAAGATCAGGGTTGACGTCATCGACGTAGTTCGCTTCCAGGATGGGAAGATCGTTGAGCACTGGGGGGTACCCGATCAGCTTGGGGTAATGCTCCAGCTTGGACTTCTTCCCAACAGGCGGTCTTGACAAGGAATAGGGGTAGAACTCGAGTTACACGAGTGGTTCGACATCCGAGGGGGCTCGGGCAACTCCGCAGGTCGGTCGTTGGCGGGCTGCCGTGAAGGCTCGATCCTCCGACAAGCAGGAGAAGTATCTCGTGGACCGGCAGGAGGGCGATCGGTCAGTCGTCCTCTTCGTCATCTTCTGCGACCAGCTCGCCTTCGAGCGCGCTCTTCGTCCCCTTGGGAGACTGGCGATCCGGTGAGGCATCCTTCACGGCACTGCGACGCGCTCCCGCTCGCAGCTTCTTCCGTTTGGACCTATCCTTGACGTCCGAGGCGCCCACGTTCTATGATTCCTCAATAGGATTACTTAAGGCTCGTGACCCCGAGCTGCCTTCGAGACTCTGGGCAGCCACTGCCCAGCTACCGAGGGGAGCGGCTGTCGCCCCCGCTGGTCGGTCGACGAAAGGAGAAGGTTGAAAGGGGAGGAGTTCGGTGATCGCCTCATCTAGCATGACGCTGCAGCCCCCAGAGCATTTCGCGCGCGAGTACTTCGACTGGTCCGAGGAGGAGTTCGCACGGAGGTTCGTCGAGAAGATCTCGGGCGGCCGGCTGCGGCAGAGCGACGACTACATCGACCTGAAGATCAAGAAGACCTCCTCGGTGCAGAAGGTGAAGACGGCGTACCAGGACCTGGTCAACCTCCCGAACCTCGTCAAGATGCTCCCAGCGCTCGCCAAGGACCCTTCGCCCGCCGACTACGTGAGGTCCCTGAACAACTTCCTGCGGGACAACAGGGCGGGCGACCTTCTGCACTGGTACGGGAAGATGAGGGAAGGCACCAAGACGCCGCTCTTCGGCTCGGCGGACATAGTCAACGTCTGCAACCTCAAGTGCGTCCACTGCTACTGGTGGACCACGAGGGAGGCGACCGCCGGAGAGCTGACCCCCGAGGAGTGGAGGATCGTCATCCAGAACTCCTTCAAGAAGATGAAGGTGGCGAACGTGACGGTCGTCGGGGGTGAGCCGATGCTGAGGAGGGACGTCATCAGGGTCTTCTCGGAAGAGCTGAAGAACCGCATAAGCGTGGTCACGAACGGCACGGCCCCGCTGATCGACATCGACGGGTTCTACTTCGTCTCCATCGACGGGACCGAGGAGACCCACAACCGGATCCGCGGCCCGAACACCTACGCGAGGATAAAGAAGAACGTGAAGGACTTCGTCGGGACGGGCGGGAGCGTCGCCATCAACATGACCCTGAACACCCTGAACTACAAGACGATACTCGACGTCCTGCACGAGTGGGACGACGTCGCGGGGAGGATCAGCATCCAGTTCCACACGCCGTTCGTGGACGACGACCCGCTGTGGCTGCCCTTCGGAGAGGAGAGGAACAGGACCATCGACAGCATCCTGGAGTACAGCAGCAAGGAGAACAAGCACTTTGTGATAAACTCCAAGGAGCAGTTCGAGCTCATGCGCGGCAACTGGGGGTACAAGTGCCCCAACTGGATGATCCTCCCGCTGGACTACAAGGGCAACATCAAGACGCCCTGCTGCATGGGGAGCGCGAACGAGGACGCCCTGCAGCCGCACTGCGACAAGTGCGGCCTCGCGCCCTACTCCGGCCTCCTCGCCAGCATGTTCCCCATCGAGAAGGCAATGGCGATATGAGCAGCAAGATGGGCCTCCCGGATTGTGAAATAGTTGAGCGACGATAGCAAGGAAGAGAAGGAAGAGGCATCGGAAGAATCCGAGGCGGTGGAGCAGGAGCACGAGAAAGCGGCTGAACCCGATGTCGAGACGACCGGCCAGGCGGACTCGGAGGAGATGGAGTCCGAGACCGAAGAAGAGTCAGAGGAACACGAGTCCGAAGAGATCGAGGACAGGGAAGATGAGAAACTGGACGACTCGGAATGACGTGCTGCAAGACGGCGGATATAGCGGTTGACCGCCACCTCTGCCCCCACGCATGACCGTTGAGTTCCATCCATCCTGGTCGCGACGGGCTCGGATGGGTGGAACTCGCCGCGGCCTGGCGCGGAGGGGGCTATCCGAGCCCTCTTCGGTACATCCTTCCCGGGCGGTTCTTCGCCTGCCCTGTCCGCTCCAACCCTTAATAGACGATTCGGCGCGAACCCGAACCCGAATGATCTCGGGAGCGCACGTCATAGTCTACAGCAAGGATGCCGAGGCGGACCGAAGATTCTTCCGCGATACCCTGCGGTTCCCCCACGTCGACGCGGGAGACGGCTGGCTCATCTTCGCCCTCCCTCCGGCCGAGCTGGCCGTCCACCCGGCGGAGGAGAACGGCTCCCAAGAGCTCTATCTCGTGTGCGACGACCTCGGGGCGACGATCGAGGCGCTCAAACGGAAGAAGGTCAGGTGCTCGGCTCCGACCGAACAGGAGTGGGGGACGGTCGTGAGGGTCGGGCTGCCCGGCGGAGGCGATCTCGGTCTCTACCAGCCTAAGCACCCGTCGCCTCGCCGGTAGGCCGAATCGGCGGGCCCTTCGGTCATGATGCGGCACGATAACGCCATGATCGTTGGAAGGTAGGGGGAGAAGACAGACCGCTCCTGTGGAGTCCGGTCGACCGCCGGAGGCTTCAAGGTTCCACGAGGGTCTTCGCCGTCGCGCCCGAACCGCTGCGGGGCCCGGACGGCGCATAAATACGCGGAGGGGCTCAAAGGCTGCCCTGATGTCGACCCTGCTAGACAGAAGCCAGATCTCATCCGGATCGCCCGACGGGACCACCCCCTCCGACGAGCTGGTCCCTTCGACACGCGGGAAGCCGGTCTCCCGGCCATGACCGCCGCAGACGGCGAACCCCGGTCGCCCGCTCCGGTCGACCGCCGCGGAGGGTTGCGCGACGCGACCCGGGTGATCCGCGCCGGTCTGCCGGTTCCATCGCAGGGTGAGCCGTTCCTCCCGGGGCCGACCTTCGCGAACGCCTATCACCTCAGCGGCGACCCCCATTCGTCGCCGTACTCCTACGGGAGGTACCACAACCCGACCTGGACGAGGTTCGAGCAGGCGCTCTCCGAGCTCGAGGGCGGACCGGCGGTCGTCTTCGCGTCGGGGATGGCCGCCGTGATGGCGGTCTTCGGGACCGCGCTCCGAGCCAACGGTCGGGGAAGCGTCCTGGTGATGCCGACCGACAGCTACTACACCGCCCGCGTCCTGGCGAGCGGCTACCTATCTTCCTCGGGGGTCGAGGTGCGCTCCGCCCCCACCGCCCGCGACGCCCAGCTGGAGAGGCTCGACGGCGCGGCGCTGCTGTGGCTCGAGACGCCCTGCAACCCGGGGCTCGACGTCTGCGACCTCTCGAGGCTCGTCGGGGCTGCACACGACCGGGGCGCCCTGGTCGCGGTCGACAACACGACGGCGACCTTCCTCGGCCAGAGGCCGCTGGACCTGGGAGCCGACTTCTCCGTCTCGAGCGACTCCAAGGCAATCACGGGCCACAGCGACCTCACGCTCGGTCACGTCGCGGCGCGCGAGGAGCGCTGGGCCGACGCTCTCCGGGCGTTCAGGACACAGCAGGGGGCCGTGCCCGGCCCCATGGAGGTCTGGCTCGCGCACCGCTCGCTCGCCACGCTCGGCCTGCGCTTCGAGCGGCAGTGCGAGAACGCGCTGGCGATCGCGCGGTTCCTCGCCGGACGGCCGGAGGTCCTCTCGGTGAGATACCCCGGACTCCCGCAGGACCCGGCGTTCGAGGTCGCCTCCCGTCAGATGCGATGGTTCGGCCCCATAGTGAGCTTCGTGCTAGGGGACGGACGGCTGGCGGACCGGTTCCTGGACGCCTGCGGCCTGGTCGTTAGCTCGACCAGCTTCGGAGGGGTCCAGACGACGGCGGAGAGGCGGGCGCGCTGGGGTGGCGACGCCATCCCGGAGGGGTTCATCCGGCTGAGCGCGGGGTGCGAGGACGTCCGGGACATCGTGGACGACATGACCCGGGCCCTGGACCGTCTCCCGCGCTGATGGCGGATGGGGTCGCGATCCGGGCTCGTCGAGCGCCGCGTAGGCGTGATCACGCAGAAGATGCGATGGCGCGGTCATCGCAGGCACCACCGCTCGAGGCTTCCGTCTCGACGATCGGCTGCTCGACGACCTTCCAGAACGGAACGCCAAGCGGATTGACCAGGTCTCTGTCCTCGGCGGCTCCGCACGGGCTCCTTCCGCCCTCACACCTGCGGATAACCGGGTCTCATTCGTGAGCAACGCCTCCAGCCGGGGAGGTTGGGCCGGCCACGGCAACCCGGCCGTCCGAGCCCGCGCGAAGGCGTTCACGAGCAGCTCGAGCCCGTCACAATGCCAGTCTGCGTGCACGACCGCCCGGGCCAAGATCTACAACGACGCGCTATGGGCGGCTCGGGTACCCCGAGCTCCGATACTACTCGGGTTCCCTGGTCTGGCAGAACGGCGTGATCAAGGGCTTCTACCTGGACCCCGACTGGAACAGGATCGACACGATGCCGCTGACAAACACGGTGACATTCGGCTAGCCGGGAACCCTCGGCACGGCACGCCGCGGCGGGTTTTCGGGTCCTGCAGGGGCTCGAAGGGAAGCACCCGCCCAGGAGTCGACGCGTCTTCGGATGAGTCCGGAACTCCACCGGAGCAGCAACGGAGGAGGAAAACCGAGCAGGCCGCAACGCCCATCGGACCTCCAGGGATGACGAACGGGATGGCGGCCGAACCGCTCGGGAGCGTCAGCCGCGGTCCCCGGCCCTGCCGCCGGTTGTGCGCCGCGAGGTCCGGCACCGCCGCGCCCTCGATCACGAGGACCCGACGGGGCGCCCCATCGACCCGACGACGCGAGGGCCGCCGCGCAGGGCGTGGGTCGCCGTGCGCCGGCCTCTAAAGTCCAGCGGGTGGGCCATTCATCTTTTGAGCCATAATTGTTAATATTGCATCGCTCCCTCATCGCGACTGCAAGAAAGAGAGAATATGGACCTCCCCTTACTGTGGCTAATCGCCGCGGCGATGGCGGTATTCACCGCCTGGCTGCTGAAGAAGGGCTCGACCATGAAGACGCTGACCGACGCCGGTGTGGTCCTCTTCCTCCTCGTGATGATGGCGTCCATGTTCGTCAGCGCCGTCTATTACCTCTACGTCCCGACCTTCGTGACCCTCTTCGAGCTGGTGGCCCTGAACATGATCTCGATGAGCATCGGTCTCGTCCCGATCATCAGCGCGCTCATCAGGGGAGACAGGCCGCTGGACGAGACCCGGAAGGGCGCCGCGATCTCATCGCGATCGATGGTCATCCTCTCGGTCATAGCCCTCGCCATCCTCTCCGAGGTGTTCATGGGCTGGACGTTCGCGATCCTCTCGGGCGCCGCCTCGGTCTCGGGCCAGGGCGTCTTCTCCGCACTCGTCGACTCGATGAGCACCTACTGGTTCATCTTCACGATGGCCTCGGAGATGGCCGTGACGCTCTATCTGGTCGGCAGGAACTTCCCCGCCAGCCTCCGGTTGCTGGTGGGGGTTCAGACGGTCCTCATGGTGCTCTCGCCGACCGCCATCTCGAACTCAACCTGGGCCTGGGACGCTCTGGCAGGAAACACGGTGGTCATGATAGTTGCGGTGATCGTGATGCTGGAGTACGTCTACAGGAATCGGACGATGGCGGTCGGAGCTTCGAACTACATCGTCCGTCTCCTCGGCGCCTACGGGTTGATGATGCTCGGGCTCTTCGTCTGGCAGTTGTACGGCGACGTGACCGTCTTCGTCGTCTCCATCGTTGCCGAGATGTCGATCTACTTCACGATAGTCCTCGACGAGAAGCGTCTCACGAGTCCGCCCCTCGTGAACTGGCAGAGCAAGCCGCTCTGGGCCTTCGCGCTGCTCGGAGGAGTCTTCTTCGCCGAGTTCTTCATGGGTGGCATCCTCGACATCATGGCAAACGGGACGAGCTACTTCACGACGCTCCCGTTCGCCGCGCTCAGCGGATCGGTCCTCACGGTCCTCGGGGCGGCCCTTTTCGACTTCGTGGTCGCCGTCGGGAGCGTCACCGCCTCCATGTGGTTCCTGATAATGATGGGGGTAGAGATGGGCGCGCTCGTGATCTTCAAGATCAAGTACGCCCGTGAGACTGAGACCAAGCTCAGACTGGGGTTGATGCTCGCCGCCTACGCGATATACGCCATCTGGCTCCCCAGCTTCGTCTTCTCGGCCAGCCTCGCGACCACCCCGTGGATAGGCTGGAGCATGGGGATAGGAACGGCGGGCGCGGTCGTCCCCGGCCTCCCTCTCCTTGCCTTGATACTCACCTACGTGATCTCCGGCGGGCTCTCCTTCTTCTTCGGCTCGAGGAACGTCTGTTCCATACTCTGCACGGCCGCGCCGATGTACCAGGGGACGACCTACGATTCCATGAGCACGTTCAACAGGACTTCGAAGATAGGGCGCCACAACCTGACGAGTCGGGCCGCAGGAAGCTTCAGGGTCGTGAGCGCGCTGGTCTGGGTCTCGCTCCTCGGGAGCGCCGTGCTCTCGTACCTCACGTCCATCGGCGTCCTCAGCGTATCGTTCTTCGGTGACGACATCAGCTACTTCTTCTTCGCCTTCTACTTCTCTGTCCTGTGGTACCTCGTCTGGGTGCTGACGCCGTTCGTGGGGACCTATGGCTGTGTGACGACGGGGATATGCGGCTGGGGCACCTTCAACGGGCTCATCTCCCGGTTCGGGCTGTTCAGGCTGAAGGTCATGTCCAGCGACACGTGCGTCAACTGCAAGACCAAGGACTGCGCGAAGGTCTGCCCCACGGGACAGACCGACCTGCCCGGACAGTTCATCGACAGCGGCGAGTTCAGGAGCTTCAAGTGCATCGGTGTGGGCGACTGCGTCTCAGCCTGCCCCTACAACAACATCTACTTCTTCGATGTCAGGAACTGGGTGAGGATGAAACTTCACCGGCCTCTGCCGCCTCTCTCGAGGCCGGTGAGCCATGGTTCGATGGAGAGCCCCATCGATTTCGGTGGCCAGGCAAAGACAGATTAATCACGCGATATCGCCAAGACCAATCATGATGCCCCGTCCGGGCGACTGACGACCGCGGGTGGATTCCTTGTCCTATCTGATCTACTACCTGGTGCCCGTAGCCTTCCTGATGGTCGCCTTCATCAGCTGGGTGGTCCAGAGGTCCACCAGGGCGAGGACGGGGATAGACAACGTCGTGCTCATCCTCCTCCTCGTGATGATGGTCGCGATGCTCATCGGCCCCGCCTACCTCTATCTCGTCACGCTCGGCTTCACCATCGGGGACGTCGCCATCTGGGAGATCGCCGTCTTCATGAGCGTGGGGATGATGCCCATAGGGGTCCTGCTGTTCGCGCAGTACTGGATGGAGGGGGACGACCAGAGGAAGGGTCCCCTGCCTCTCTCCAACCTGCTCGGCCACGTCCGTGGGCTCAGGGCCACCTACATACTCCTCCTTCTCCTCAGCGAGCTGCTCATGGGGTGGACGTTCAACCTGGCGTCGGGGTTCATCTCCCTGACGGCGGGGTACTCGGTCGCATCGGTCGAGAACGAGTTCAGCTACAGCGTCATCACTCCGTGGTTCGTCTTCACGATGGTGGGAGAGATGGCCCTGACCATCTTCGCGCTGCGGAGGACCATCCGGCGGGACCTCATGACCGTCCTCGGACTCCAGACCGCCATCATGTTCCTGACGCCCACGGCCTTCTCGTCCCGTTCCTGGGAGACGTACGCGCTATTCCTGGAGGCCGCCGCGATGGTGGGCGTGGTGGGGTTCGCCATAGCTCGCCTGCGGGGCCGGGGACAGCGTGACGGGGCGCTCCTCACCTACCTGGCGCTCTTCATCGTCGCCAACGCGGTCATGATGACCGGCTTCCTCCTCTGGCTCGTGACCGGGAACACGCTCCTGCTGGCCCTCTCCCTGGTCGCCGAGACCGTCCTCTACTTCGACGCCGTCCTGACCGGCTCGGGGTTCGGAGCCACGTTCGGCTCCGCGCCCCCGGCTACATCCGAACCGCCGCCCAGACTTCCATCGCCGGCGGTCCCGCCGGTCGGTCGCCCCGAGCTACCCGGTGGTTAGCCCGGAATCCGGACCAAGTCCAGCCGGGGTCGCGCCGACCGCCTTCACGTTCGCGGTCATCCTCCCGACCGAGCGCAGGTTCACGTAGAGGAGCACGACCGCGAAGGGCGGGAACAGGAAGTAGGTCGCATCGTAGACCCAGAGCAGCGACGACAGGGCGGCAGCCGACGGGACCGCTACCGTGAAGAGCAGAGGAACGCTGAGGCAGCAAGAGGCGCCGAAGGCTATCCCAAGGACGGGGAAGACGACGAGCGACCTAGACCTGGCCCCGACCGAGCAGGCCTTCCCCAGCTCCCTGGTCCTCCCTATGTTCGCAACTATCAGGATGTCTATCATGAGGGCTATCACGAGGCTGTAGATGCTCAGCGTCGTCGTGAAGGCCGGCGGCGCGGTCAGCGTGATCCATGGATTGTACCACAGTGCGAGGACGACGTTGACGGCGTTCGGGGGGGTGAAGACCGTGGTGGTCAGCGCTATCCCTCCTCCCGTCGTGAAGAAGCTGCTGCCGTAGAAGGAGGTGAGGATTCCCTCGAGCAGGTATCCGTAGAGGAGGATGTGTATCACGAGGTACACGGCGAAGACCGCCGCGCCCGAGAGCGTCCGGGCGTACCTCCAAAAGTCCCGGGCAGCCGAGCGCAGGGGGTAGCTCAGGAGCAGGAAGGCCAGGCCGTACCAGAAGAGGAGAGGGGCGAGGACCTCGGCCGGGTTGACGAGGGCCGACCCCCAGACGTAGGCGAAGTAGGAGGAGACGACCGCGAGCGCCATGACGGTGAACCCGTGGATCGGGACCGCCAGGCTCCTGCGCGCCCCTCCCTCGGCCCCGCCCGTCCTCATGGTATTCTCCCCTGCGACGAGCTACGATATGACCCTGTCGACTGGCAACCCGCCCCTAGGCCACGACCCTCAGCTGCCCGAACTGCATGAAGAAGTGGATCTCGCACGGTATGGCGCAGTAGATCTGGAAGTTCCCTGCCTTCGCCGCCACGAACGTGAAGTTCACGACCTCTCCGGGCGCCACCACGTTGATCTTGCCGTCCACATAGTCCTGTATCTGGAAGCCGTGCGCCTCGTCGCCCACGTTGCAGACCTCGATGCTCACCGTCTGACCCTCCTGCACCGTGATGACGGGCCACGGTTTCGAGAGCCCGGCGCCCTGGACGATGCTGTCGTTGTAGCCGTACTCGCTCTGCAGGACGAGGAACCCGTTCGCGGGCCTGACGCACCCCGACGGAAGGACCACCTCGCCGGTGGTCACGGAACCCCCCGTCGCCCTGTCGCCATAGAGGGCGCCGAGCCCCAGGACCCCTGCCACCGCGGCGAAGGCCACGACCGTGGCGGTCGCCAGGACGAGGGTGTTCCTAGTGGGTCTGTTCATGGACCGTCCTTCCCTCGTTCTCGCCTCGCATCGAGCGCTCGGTCTGCACCAGACCCTGATCGCACGGGCTCTCGCCGACGGCGCTCCGCGGGTCCGGCCGAGGTCGTCGAACGTCGGGTCTCCAGAGCCACGGGCTGGACCACGAAGAATCACCTCGCGCTCGGTTCTTACGCCTTTTGGCTCAGATCGCGTCCGACGGTACGTCACTCACCGTAGAAAGGACCTCTCATCTTCGGGCCAGCATGCGCGCTAGCTCTTCAACTGCGCGGGGTGGGCGGGTGTCCCGACCACGACCGTTCCGTAGGCGATCAGCGCCAGCCCCGCGAAGAGCTGCACGCCAAGCCCCACTCCCATGGCGTCCGCGTTGCGCAGGGTGTCGTTCAGGACGCTGGGCTTCATCGAGAGGAACTCGAGGACCCCGAGCAGGACCAGGATCGCCCCTATCGCGACCGGAACGATCCTTCGCGCCATCAAGTTTGCTGATTCCGCGATTGGTCCTGTTCTCTCCATTGCAATCGTCGCGGCGGCTCGAACTGTCTGTATTAAGAATATTGCATATCCGCAGCAGCTATATCACATAAGTTGTAATATTAATCTCGTTCGCTCCGTTTCATTCCGGGGGATGGCGCCGGCCCCTTCGTCGTGGGGAACGACGTCCGTCTCCCGCGACGCTCTCCCCGACACCGGCGGCGACCAACAGATTGAAACGCCCGTCCCCCCACGCGCGGCCATGGGTGCTCCGAGCAAGTTCCGCGAGCCCGGGGAAGCGCTGGCCTCGATTCAGGACGGCTCGACCGTGGCCGTCTCCGGCTTCAACATGGCCGCCACGCCGGAGCACCTAATCCTGGAGCTCTACGAGCGGTACAGGAGAGAGGGCCACCCCAGGGACCTGTTCATGATGGGCAGCACGCTGCCGGCCCTGCCGGGCAGGGCCCTGGACGCCGTGGCCGAGAAGCTCTGGGTGGAGGAGGGCCAGAGGTTCCTGAGGGGCATCATGATGCCCTACCTGGGGTTCGCGCCGTGGCTGCAGAGGCTGGTCGAGGGCGACCGCCTGGAGGCCTACAGCTGGCCCATAGGCGTGACGGAGTGCTGGTTCAGGGCGATGGCGTCGGGCATGCCCGGGGCGATCACAAAGGTGGGGATCGACACGACGCTCGATCCCAGAAAGGAGGGCGGCTCGCTCAACGCCAAGGGAGCCGGGAAGATGACCTGCGGGGTGGACCTCGTCGAGATACGAGGCGAGGAGCACCTCCTCTACCGCGCGCCCAAGCCCGACTGCGCCCTGGTCCGAGCGAGCACCTCCGACGAGGACGGGAACCTGTCGACGGAGGACGAGGGGATCAGCGGGACCGTCGCCAACATGGCGCAGGCGACCAAGGCGAGGCCGAATCCGGGGGTCGTCCTGGCCCAGGTCAGGTGGTTGGCCAGGTCGGGGACCATCCACCCTCGACGGGTCGAGGTGCCTTCTCCGCTCGTCGACTTTGTGGTGCTCGCACCCGGGGAGCACCACTGGCAGACGGGCGCCTCCGAGTACGACCCGCGGCTCTCGTATCGGGTCTTGCCTCCCCTGGGGAGCGGGAGCCTGAATGACCTGCTCGCCGCTCCGCGGAGAGAGCATGAGAAGGTCATGGCGAGGAGGGTCCTCCTCGAGGTGATCGGGCTGCTCCGGGAGACCGGAGGCAGACCCGTCCTGGTCAACGTCGGCGTCGGCGTCCCTGCGCTCGTCTCCACGGTAGCCGAGGAGGAGGGCGTGTCGGAGTTCGTGGTCACCCTGCTCGAATCCGGCGCCTGGGGAGGGCTGGCGCTTCCGGGACAGAACTTCGGGCTCGCCATAAGCCCCTTCGCGCTCTCCTCGATCACCGACACCTTCTCCAACTTCGAGGGAGGCGTGATAGACGCGGCGTCGCTCGGTTTCCTCCAGATAGACTCCAGGGGCAACGTCAACCCGTCCGTGCTCCCGGGGCGCATCTACGGGCCGGGCGGGTTCCCGGAGATAGCCGGAGGTGGCCCGAGCGTCTGTTTCGCCGGGTCGTTCACGGCCGGACGAAGCGACATAAGGGTAGAGGAGGATGGACTGAGGATAGTCGAGGACGGCAGGACGGTGAAGTTCGTCGACGAGGTCTACAGGAGCCTCTTCAGCGGGAGGGAGGCGATGAAGCGGGGCCAGAAGATAACCTACGTCACCGAGAGAGCCGTCTTCGGGCTGGCCGAGGGAGGGCTAGTGCTGCAGGAGGTGGCGCCTGGAGTGGACGTCGAACGAGACGTCTTCGGGAGGATGGAGTTCCGGCCCCGCGTGGCCCCTGGGCTGAAGGAGATGGACGGGGCCCTCTTCAGGAAGGGGAAGGTGGGCATGCGAGGCATGATCCCGTGGACGCCGTAGTGCGTCGGTACCGTCGGAGCACGTCCGGTCTGACGCCCGCCTCCTCGACCGCCTCGATGGGTGCTCAGCGGATGCTGTGCTACACCACGCGCTCGTGATGGCGAGACTAGCCCGGCAGTGGTGAGGTCGCCCGCGCACGGACGCCGTCGGGTGGGGCTCCGGGTCCGCGAGACCGGCGCATGCGTCGTGGAGCCACCAGGGCGGGTGGTGCCCTCTCTGATCGCTGGGCTTGCCCAGCCCCCTGGCGACCCAGCCCACCTGGGACGTGGCGGCGGCGCGCGTCCCCACGACCTCGCGAGGCGCCGAGGCGATGGACCCTCCGAAGTCTGGCACCTCGTCTCCCGCTCCCCCGTCCAAGAAACCAATTATACCGACGACGGGTCCGTGACCGCGTGGCGAGTTCCTCGAGCGGAGAGCCTTCCCAGGCGAGCGGCAGGCTGCAGACCGTGGCCTGGGGTGGCCTGAGATGGACGGACATCGTGAATCCCACCGACGAGGATGCGGCCGAGCTGGGCCGCGAATACGGATTCCACCCGCTGGATCTCCAGGACTGCGTCTCCGGGAACGTCACCAAGGTCGAAGACCACGGCGACCACATCTTCCTCCTGCTTCACTTCCCCGAGGAAGACGAACGGGGCCTCATCTTCTCCAACCGGGTCTCGATGTTCCTGGGGAAGGACTACCTGGTGACGCTCCATCCCGATAACCTCGAGTCGGTCCTCCGGCTCTTCGCTGCGTGCAGGGACGACGAGCGCGAGCGGCCGTCGCTCATGAGGTCCTCTCCGTACCTGGCCTACCGGCTGATCGACAAGCTGGTGGACGCCATCTTCGGCGTCCTCGCCGCCGTCCAAGGAGACCTGGACGCGATCGAGTCCGTCGTCTTCGACGAGAAGAATTCACAGGCCGGACCCATAAACCACGCCCGCCGCCAGATAGCGGCCCTGGGGCGCATCGCCTTCCCGCTGAGGCTGTACCTGCCGGACCTCTCGAAGGCCCAGAAGTTCAGCAAGGAGGACCTCTCGCTCTACTTCAGCGACCTGAACCACGAGGTGGCCCTGTCCTCGGGGACCATCGACGAGATGAAGGAGTTGCTCGAGATATACAAGGACACCGACTTTGTGACGAGCAGCAACAGGACGAACAACGTGCTCTCGGTCCTGACGATCCTCTTCACCCTGACCATCCCAGCGAGCCTCCTGAGCTCCATCTACGGCATGAACGTCCCTCTCCCCGGCGGTCTTACGACGGGGCCCCTCGAGTTCGCGGGCCCCTACTCGTCCTTCCTAGTCATAGCGGTTCTCATGGCGATCCCCGCCCTGGCCATGGCCTGGTATTTCAGGCGGGCCGGGTGGTTCTAGCCCTCGTGCCGCGGGCCGCCCCTCAGGGAGGCTCTACGGCGAGGACCCTATCTGTTCATCTCGGCCTGGATCAGCTCTGAGAGCTTCTGGAAGTACAGCCTCGTGGCCATGGGCATCGCCTCCAGGTTCCTGTCTATCGCCTCGAGCACGTACCTCACGGCCCGCCTCGAGGTCCTGAACTCGAACTTCATCGGCAGTATCTCGTTCTGGATCACCTGGATGCTGTCCTTGAGGTTCTCGGGAGCCCTCTCCTTCGCATCGCTCTCGACGCGGGCGTACCAGCCGGCGAGGACGGTGGGGTCCAGGCCCAGCTTGAGGTTCTCGATCTCCCTGACGAGGCGCTCGATCATCCGAGTCTCTTCGTTGGCCATTCAGCTGCACTTCATCTGGAAGATCTCGGACTTCTCATACTCGGCTTCCCAGGCGTGCGTGCTGTTCCTGGCCCTTCTTAACGCTAGGAGCGTGTAGCCCTCGGGCTGCTCCTCCACGGCCTTGCGGAAGATGGTCTGCATCGGGTCCTTCTCCTCGTCGTAGTTCCTGATGACGTGCTGCCTGTACTTCTCCACCTCCTTCATGTGGTCCCTGAGGCAGAGGGTCTTCCCCTGGAAGCGCGAGGACGTGAGCCTCTTTACCTCCTCACCGCATACGTCGCACCTGACCTTCTCCATGCCGCAGCTCATGCACACCCTCCCCACGCCAATGACCAGCGGGAAGCTCCCTGGGGCCGTCTCGACCGCGCCGCAGATGGCGCACTTGGCCGGGGTCTTGTTCGAGCTCAGGTGCTGCACGGGAGCGTCGGGCACCGTCATCGCTTAATACGGTTTCGATTCACCCCGGCCCGTCGGCCGTCGTCGCCTACCTCAGATCATGTCGGCCAGCTCGTCGACCGACCCGATCACGGCCGTCGCCTTGGTCCTGGCCTTGCCGTCGTAGACCCCAGTCCTCACGAGGATGGACTCGATGCCGGCCCTGTGGGCGCCCTCGACGTCGGTGTCCTCCTGGTCTCCGATCATGACCGTCTCGCGCTTCGTGCACCCCGCCCTCTCCATCGCGATCTCGAACATGAGCGGGGCTGGCTTGCCGACCGCGAACCCCCTCTTCGACGACCCGCACTCGACCGCCCTCAGTATCGGGCCGACGGCGATCGCCGGACCCCGCCTGGCCATGTAGAGCCTGGCGGAGTGGTTCGCGACGATGTCGGCGCCTCCCCTCGCCAGGCGGACGGCCCTGTCGAGCTTCCCGTAGGTGAGCCGCCTGTCCAGCCCTATCGCCACGACGTCGGCCTTGGCCCCCCTGGTCCTCCTGAGGCCCAGGCTGTCCAGCTCCTCGGCGAACCCGGCCTCGCCCACGAGGAAGTAGGTCGCCCCGGCGCCGTACCTGCGGGCGATGTACTCGGCCGTCAGCCTCGCGCTCGTGAGGAGCTCGTCCCTCTCGACGACTATGCCCTGGGAGGCGAGCCGCCGCCGCACGGCCTCGACGGTGTCCGTGGAGTTGTTGGTGATGATGCGGAGCTTCTTCCCCTGCGACCTGATCCTCTCAAAGATCCGCGTCCCGCCGATCTTCGTCGGGCTCTCCTTCCCCTTGAGGAGGACCCCATCGAGGTCGAAGAGGAAGAGCTTCTTGCCGGAGAGGTCGATCATGACTGATTCCGCCCTGCGTCGGCCCGCCGGGGTTAAGTCAGTTGCGCGGCCGCCCCGGCAGAGACCAGGGGACGACCCGGGGACGGCCAGGGCGAGGAGCGGGGAGGGAGGGAGGGGCTCGAGACGGCCGTGCCGACGGGAGGACGCCGGGCCCCGGAGCGCCGGGAAAGCGGCTCCCCCCAGCCTCCGTCCGGCGAGAAGAGCAACCCCAAACGTCTAAATATGCTCGTCCAAACCCGCCAGCAGAAAGCCCGATGACGCAGTACGCCCGGATCAAGCTCACCAGCAGCAACCTCGAGAACCTGGACAGGCTCGCCAAAGAGATCAAGGACATCACAGAGAAGACCGGGGTCAAGATCAAGGGCCCTCAGCCGCTGCCGACCAAGAGGCTCAAGATCACCACGAGGAAAGCCCCTACCGGCGAGGGCACCCACACCTTCGACCACTGGCAGCTCAGGATCCACCGCAGGATAATGGACATCGAGCCCGACGACAGGACGATGAAGCAGATCACGAAGCTCCGCATCCCCGAGGATGTGAAGATCGAGCTCACGCTGACGAGCTAGACGACTTCACCCAGTCCGCCGTCCTTAGCAATCCCGACTCCAGGTCGAGCTCGTACTCGTAGCCCAGCAGCCTCCTCATCTTCTCGGTCGAGGGGTAGCTCACCTGGGGCTCCGTCTCAGACTCGCTCCTGGGCGGCAGCATCTGCAGCTCCGACCTCGAACCCGTGAGGTTCTTTATGAGCTCGGCCAGCTCCCTTATGGTGAGGGTCCTCTCCCCTGCAAAGTTGAATGCCTGCCCGACGGCGGCGTCGTCCTCGATGAGCCTGGAGACCAGCCTCCCGTAGTTCTCGGCGTGGGATGGCGCGGTCGTGTCCCTCCCTGAGTTGAACAGCCTGACCGGCTCGTTGCGCAGGCAAGACGAGATGAACCGCGGCACCGCCCTGTTGGGCGCGTCGTACTCCCCGAAGAGGAGCCACGACCTGGTCACCGAGACCGGGAGCCCCTTTGCCCGGTGGTATCCCATGACGAACGCCTCTCCGGCCACCTTCGAGTAGTCGTAGGGCACCCTGGGGTTGAACGGCGCCTCCTCCGTGACCGGGTTCGCCCGGGGCGCCCCGTAGACGTTCGCCGAGGACGCGTAGACGAACCGCTTGACGTTCTTGCGCAGCGCCAGCTCCAGGACGTTCAGGGTCCCGTAGCTGTTGACCTCGAACGCCCCGTAGGTGTTCTGTATAGTCTTGTTGAGGTCCGCTATCCCGGCGAGGTGCACGACGGCCTCGAAGTCCAGCCTCCCCAGCTGGTCGAGGACGAACGACCTGTCCGTCACGGACCCCGCGTTGGGGCCTCCGGCCACGTCGGTGGGCACGACCTCGTACCCGTGGGCCGAGAGGTATCGAGCCACGTGCCTCGCGACGAAACCGGACGCGCCCGTGACCAGGACCTTCAAGGGCGCGTGGCCGCCCCGCGTCAGCTAAAAAGGTCTGCGGCGACGGAGGGCTTCTTCACTTCAGGGCCTCCCTGTAGGAGGCCACGAACGCGGGGTCGATGACCCCCGAGACGAGCCTCTCCTTCCCCTCCCCGTCGAGCACCGCCATGGCGGTGGCGTGGTACGGCAGGTCGAGCGCGTCGAGCCTGGGCTCGTCCTCGACCTCCCCGACCTTCGAGCACGTGCCCCCTCCGAGCTCGAAGTGGTAGAGCCTTACGATCCTCCTCTCGCCGAAGCCTCCCCCTCTGCCGCCGGCGGCCCTGGAGCCGTCGGGGAGCTGCAGCACGTAGATCGCGTTCCCCGTGGCCAGGTCCCTCAGGTCCACCGCCCTCTCGACAACGTAGACCTTCCGCCCCCCGGAGGAGACCAGCTCGAGCAGCTCCGCCAGCCCACCTCCCCCATCATCATCGTTCGTTCTAGCGTCCACTCCCTTCCCTTCGATCGGCCTCGGGCGCGGTCCGGCGTTTAAGCTGCGCGCCGGCCGACCAGCCAGCTAGATCCCCAGCGCGGTCGTCAGGTTCTTGTACCTGTTCCGTATCGTGACCTCGGTCACCCCTGCGGCCTTGGCGATGTCCCTCTGGGTCTTGCCCTCGCCGGAGAGCGTGCTCGCCACGTAGAGCGCCGACGCGGCCAGGCCGACCGGGTCCTTGCCCGCCGCGACCCCCAGCTGCCTCGCCTTCGCCAGTATCTCGAGCGCGCGCCTCCGGGTCTTCTCGTCGGCGTCGACCCTCGAAGCTATCTTGGCGACCGACCTCGCCGGGTCCGGAACGGGCATCTTGATGTCCATCTCCCTGACCAGGAGCCGGTACGACCTCGCCAGGTCCTTCCTGTTGATGTTCGCGACCGAGGCGGTGTCCTTGAGCGTCCTGGGGATCTCGCTGTCCCTGCAGGCGGCGTATAGCGAGGCGGCGATCATCTCGGTGATCGACCTCCCCCGTATCAGCCCCTTCTCCAGCGCCTTGCGGTAGATGTAGGCCGCACGCTCTACTATCTCCTCGGAGAGCGAGAGCTTGTCGGCGAAGGTCCGGAGGTGGATGAACGCCTTGCCCAGGTTCCGGTCCGTAGACTCGTGCAGCTGGCTGCGCCGGTCCCAGGTCCTGAGCCTCTCGACCGTCGACCTCATCGAACCCGAGAGCGTCCTCCCGGTCGAGTCCCTGTTGGTGGAGCCTATCACCGTCGAGAGGCCCATGTCGTGGGACGCTATCGAGGTGGGCAGCCCCGCCCTGCTCTCGTCCTTCCCCTCGTCGCTCGACGAAGACCTCCACTCGGGTCCCGTGTCCTCAATCTTGTCCTTCAGAACGAAACCGCAGTTGCCGCAGATGAGCTCCCCGCTCTCGGGGTCCAGGATCATCTGGTCCTTCCCGCACCGGGGGCACTTGCCCAGTGCACGCTGAATCTTTAGCTGCCTGGCAATGTCACTTGTGCTCGTTTGCAATTGAATAACCAAAAATTTTTGCACATGACCGCATATTTATACTTAGTAGTCACCCAAAACTTACTACGGGTGACCTATCTGCCTTGGTAAAGCCGGACTTACCGCACCCGTCGGGGCGCGCATTCGTGCATGTACTGGAGGAAATCCTTGGATTAATTGGTGCTATCGGGAACAAAACGTGCGATTGAGCCCTGGGCAACCCAGACGCGGTACCTGGCATGCCCTGATTCCACCACAATCTAGATATGAGTATGCGAACTATCTACCTCTCCCTCGAGAACTCGAGGGCGACGGCCGCCAGCGAGACCGAGCCGAGCTTCAGGACTTCCTCGTCGACCTTGAACCTCGAGCTGTGGTTCGGGGCCGAGCAGCCCTTCGAGGGGTTGTAGGTCCCCAGGTAGTAGAAGACCCCCGGCGCCTTCTGGAGGAACCTGGACATGTCCTCCGCCCCGAGCCTCTGGTCCATGACGATCGTCTTGGTCCCCCTGATCCTCTTCAGGACCCCCCTCACCCGCTCGGCCGCCCTCTCGTCGTTGTAGGTCACCGGGTAGGGGTCCTCCTTGAACTCTATCTCGCACCTCGCCCCGTAGGCCTCGCAGGTCGAGCGCACCACGTGGCGTATGTCTGCGATCGCCTTGGTCCGCGTCTCCCTCTCCAGCGTCCTCATCGTCCCCTGCAGCACGACCTCGTCCGGGATGATGTTGTCCTTGGTCCCTCCGTGTATGGAGCAGACCGATATCACGAAGGGCCTGATGGGGTTGACCATCCTCGAGGAGATGCCCTGGAGCGCTATTACGACCTGCGCCGCGACGTAGACCGGGTCGACGGTCTTGTGGGGCGCCGCCCCGTGGCCGCCCCTGCCGATCACCCTGATCCGGATCGAGTCCGGCCTCGCCATGAGCGGCCCTCCTCTGACGCCGTAGGTCCCGGAGGGGAAGTCGGCGGAGATGTGGAGCCCGAAGACGCCGTCGACGTGCGGGCCCTCCATCGCGCCCGCCTCGATCATGGGCTTGGCGCCGCCCTTCCCGCCCTCCTCCTCGGCGGGCTGGAAGAGGAACTTCACGTCGCCCGCCAGGTCGCCCCTGTGCTTCGCCAGCAGCATCGCGGCACCGAGCAGCATCGCGACGTGGGCGTCGTGGCCGCAGGCGTGCATCACCCCCTTCCTCTTCGACCTGAACTCGACGTCAGCGTTCTCCTGGAGCGGGAGCGCGTCCATGTCGGCCCTGAGCGCGACGACCCTTCCCCCGCCCTTCTTCGCCCTGAGCAGGCCGACCACGCCGGTGACCCCGACGCGGGTCTTCACCTCGATGCCGAGCGACCTGAGCTCCCGCGCGACGAGCGCCGCGGTCGCCCTCTCGTGGTAGGCGAGCTCGGGGTTCTGGTGGATCGCCCTCCTTATCTCGACGATGCGTGGTTCTAGCCGCTTGACCTCATCCTGGAGGCTGGGCACGAATCCCGCCCGGTGGACCGGCGATAAATCCGTTGTGATGGGGCGCGCGGGGCGGGATCTCAGCGCCCGATTAGATGCCCGAATCCGACGCCTTGGAGAAATTCTGGTACCGTGACCCGGTTGCGCCCGAGCGCGCTCGCCGTCGGGCAATCCGGACCGTGGTGAGACGCTCCCCCGCCGCCTATCGTCCGATGGGGTCTGTCTGGATCGCAGCAGCGGAAGCGGGTCGTGCCGGGGCCGACCGTTCGTTCATCCAGATTCGTCTCTCGGCTCAGGAAAGGGCGGGGCCGCAGAGGGGTGAACGATTGCGACCGGCTTTGGAGCGGCAAAAGGAGCCTGCGGAGGCTGAGAAGGGACGATCACGCAAGAGGCCTGAGACGCCGAAAGCTCGCTACACGCCTAGGTTGTCTTCACGGCGGAGCCTTGGGGCGCGCATCTCAAGATATAATTATGGGACTGTGGCCCCATCTCAGAAGTTGTCCGATTCCGCGCAAGAGGAAGAAAAACTGAGGAAGCTATACGACCAGGCGCGCCAGCAGGGGAATAAGAAAAAGAAAAAGGAGTACAAGGAGAAGATCGCCGAGCTGAACCGACTCCGCAAAGCCGATCAGCGAGAGAGTAACAAGCAGAAGAGCTAGTGTCTCCCGGCGCTCGCCTCGTTTCGATGGTCCAGCAAGGGCGGTGGATGCCTCCGACCGATGAACGCGGAGAGGCGACGCTCGACCAACCGAACGTTTGGCGATGCCGCTTCCCGGCTGCAAACAATTTAAGCAAGGGCAAAAATCTTCAGCTACATGGCAAAGTCGAAGACGGTCAAGCCGACGGTCAAGAAGAAGGCAGTCAAGAAGAAGGGAGCCAAGTAGGGCGGATCCGGCTACTCAATAGCAGCCACACTCGATGCGCTCCTCATCGAGTGCAGTGACATCCTGGGGTCGAGTGAAGGGGTCCGCCTTCCGCTTTTGTCAGCCGGAAGGCGACCTAGCCCAGCAGGTCGAGCCTCACAGGCCGGAGCAGACAACGCCTGAGCCAGGGACCGGCGAGGTCCGTCATTCCTCCAGATGGACCTGGATGACGCGGTCTATCTCTTCCCCCGCCTTCTTCACCTTGAACTCGATCAAGAATATGGCTTTACGAACGGGGGTGGAGTGATGAGAAGTCGTACGTACTTCGCGATCGGTCTCTCCTCGATATGTCACCTTGACCCCCTGCTTGGTCTTGATCCTGTCCTTCGACCCTGCGGCAGCCAGACAGAGGTCGTAGATGGTCCCCCTGGAAAACCCCAGTCCGTGATCGAGAAGTTCGAGGTAGCCCTTCGATGTGAGGTGTCCCTGCCTGGCGGCCGGGTGGTAGCTCAACTGCCGCACCCGACCTTGGCCGTCAGTTCCGGTTCCCCTCTGAACCTGCGGGCCAACTGGCCATCGGCGGACCCGTTGCCAACTTCCGCGACCCCGGGCTTCATCGGACCATGCCCGACCGCCGACTCAGATCACGCAACCGAGGTCCGAGGGTCACGGACGCCATCGACCCAGTGCCACCGTGAGCTCGGGAGAGGAAGACGTCCGCGCACGACCTCAAATCAGACAACAAGCAACATCCCGTCGATCTGGCCGAGTATCTAAAGTCGTCCCTGCGTGCCCCGAAGGCCGACAGGGTCAGAGCCCAGCGGGTAAGCTCCCAAGGAGATGCCATCGCGGCCAGCGCCGGCCCATCGTGGCGAGATCGTCCGACGGAGAAGCCTATTAGGAGGTGACGGGGGTCAGGATCGTTTTAAGGTGATAGAGCAGTGAGCCAGCAGCCCGTCCAGCTCAAGGTTCTCGAGGCATACACTCGCGACGTCGGCCGGGGTATCGCAAGGCTGGACTACGAGGCGACGGACGCGCTGGACGCGTCCACGGGAGATATCATCGAGGTCAAGGGGAAGAGACGGACGTTCGCGAAGCGCCTCCCTCTCTACCCCGCAGACGAAGGCAGGGGGGTGATAAGGATCGACGGCGTCATCAGGAACAACGCCGGAGTCGCGATCGGTGACATGGTCGTCATAAAGAAGGTCAAGGCCCCGCCGGCCGAGAAGGTCGTCGTCTCTCCGCTGGACGCAGTTCCGCCCATCGACGAGAGATACCTGGCGGATGCGCTCGACGGCATCCCTGTGACGAAGGGGGACAACGTGATGGTACCGTACTTCGGCGGGAGGCTCACCTTCCAGGTCACCGGACTGACCCCGGCCGCGGAGGCGGTCCTGATAGGTCAGAAGACGGTCTTCGTCATCTCCGAGAAGGGCGCAGCTCCGAGGGGAGTGCCACAGGTCGCGTACGAGGACATCGGCGGCATAAGGGACGAGATCCGGAGAGTGAGGGAGACGATCGAGCTACCGCTGAGGCATCCGGAGATCTTCGAGAAGCTGGGCGTCGAGGCACC
>JBEKTS010000016.1:0-27428 GCA_049515775.1 Nitrososphaerales archaeon
GATCGAGACGGCCCCCGCGAGCGAGACCGCGGCGTCGATCGTCACGTCGAGGGAGCTGGAGCGGTAGAAGATGAAGAGGAGCATGCCCGCGATCCCGATCAGGGCCCCAAGGATCATCGTGGGCTTCGGCCCGAACTTGGCCACCATCCTTCCAAGCAGCAGACCCCCGGCGAGCATCACGACGGTGGCGGGGGCCACGGTCAGGCCCGACGAGATCACGCCGAGGCCGAGACCCCCGACGGCCTTGGGGAGCTGCGTGTAGTAGATGACCGCAAAGAACAGGAGGAACATGGAGAGGCCCGAGATGACGCCGACCCCGTTGGCGACCATCACGTTCCTGACCCTTAGCAGATCGAGCCGGATCAGGGGGTTCTCCCTCCTGCTCTCCGCGAAGAAGAACCCGACGGTCAGAGCGATGCCCGCGGCCAGCGACGCCAGGTTGTAGGGCGAGTACCAGCCCTCGTACGGCCCCTCGGTGAGGTAGAGGAGCCCGAGCGACACACCGGCCATCAGGAGCGCGATGGTGCTGTAGTCGACCTTGCGCCCGGTCCCCGGAGCACCCTCGGGGAGGACCTTCGCGACGACGACGAAGAGCACGACGCTGAGGGCGAAGGCCGAGTGGAACGCCCACTGCCAGCCGGCGTCCTGGACGATGTAGGCGCCCAGCACCAGGCCGGCCGCCGCGCCTATGGCGAACGTCGCACTGACTATCCCCTGAGCCGCGGCTATCCTCTCCCTGGGAAAGGTCTCCGCTATTATCGCCAGCGCGAGGGGGATGACCGCGAACCCTACCCCCTGGATCGCCCTGGCCGCTATCAGAAAGTAGATCGAGGGCGAGAACCCTGCGAGGCCCACGCCGATCGTGTAGAAGACGAGGGCGATCATGAACATGCGCTTCTTACCGTAGCTGTCCCCGAGCTTCCCGAGGAGCGGCGCGACCGCGCTCCCGACGATGAGGAACGCCGACGTTATCCAGGAGACCTCGCTAGCGCTCGTCGAGAAGTCCTTCTGGATCGTAGGGACACCGGGTATGACCATCGTCTCGACGTAGTTGAGCAGCAGAGCGACCCCGACCATGGTGACCAGCGCCCTGACCTGGTGGCCAGAGAAGCCCTTGCTGACCTGTCCGGGGACCGGCGCCGTGGTCGTTGTGACTCCCTCCAAGGCTCGAATCGACTTAACCGACTTAATAGTCAATATTAATATCTTGCGTATGTATACATACCCACACGTCACATTTAATAGCATCCCCACGCGCCTTCGACCCCATGCCCAAGGTGGTGCCCGAGTACAGGGAGCAGGCGAGGAAGAGGATCCTCTCGATTGCGGCCGAGGTCTTCGCGGAGATGGGGTACCACGAGGCGACGATGGACGACGTCGCGAGCAGGGTGGGGGTGAGCAAGGGCGCGGTCTACCAGTACTTCGAGAGCAAGGATTCCCTCTTCCGGGACCTGTGCATGGCCAACGCCGAGGACCTCGAGAGCTCTCTCCGGTCGGCCTTCACGGACGCAGACCTCCAGCGGGTCGCAGAGGAGTACATGGACTACGAGCTGGACAGGAACCCCGACAGGATGCTCCTGATGTTCGAGGCTCTGGCCGAGGCTCCGAGGAACAGGACGGTGCAGGAGCGCCTACGGGAGACCAACGCCGTGTACGTGGATATCATCAAGAGGTTCGTCGACGAGCTGAAGGCGCAGAGGGTCCTGGGGGACGACGTCGACTCGACCTCCATCGCCCGGGTGATCGTGGCCCTCCGTCACGGGGTGCTCGCCAGCGTCCTCCAGGGGCTCGACAAGGCCGAGGCCAAGAAGGTCTGGCGAGACGGACTGGACGCCGTGCTGCGGGGGCTGGTCCATCCGCCCGGCGGGCGCTCTACTCCCGCGAAAGGGCATCGGCCGTGAGCTCCCACCCCTCATCGAGGGGGTCCGACGAGCCGGCGCGGAGGCGTGAGCGCCGCGGTCCCGAAAACGCTATGATTATTCGCCTGGACCTCGCCGCCGCGTCGATCGCCCTCCCATGAGAATCCTGACCCACGACGAGCTCCCGCCAGACCTGGAGACGGACCTCCAGCTCCTCCGCCTCTCGGTAGGCTGGCCCCCGAGGGACTTCCGACGACTGAGCCAGGCCCGGCGGCTCGGGTATCCGGCGGCGGACTATATCGGCCTCTACGCGGTCGAGGACGGTAGGGTCCTCTCCACGGTCCGCGCGGTGCGGGTGCCCTTCACGTTCCCCGACGGCCACTCCGAGACCGTCTCGACGATCCTCAGCGTGATAACAAGGCGGGACTGCCGGGGTCGGGGCCTCGCCCGGAGCCTGATCGACGAGGTCAACGCCAGGGAGCGGAGGGCCGGGAGCAGGTTCTGCTTCCTATGGACGGAGCAGTCCCTATCGGCGCACCAGCTGTACGAGCGCATGGGATACAGGGACCTGTACGTCGTCGACCTTGCGATGAGGAGACCCTCGCAAGGGGGCTCGAGGCCGCGGCCCGGAGCGTACACCCTGGAGAGGCTGAAGGACGACGGCGCGGCCACCGTCGAGCGGCTCCACGCGGTCTCGACGCGGGGCAGGACCGGCTTCACGCCGAGGCATCGCGGGTTCATCCGCTCGGACCGGAAGCTCGGCCTCTCGGGATCCGAGCCGATCCGCCTGGTCCTGAAGGACGGCCGCCCCGTGGGCTACGTCGCGCTCGACGAGGCCCCGGGCTGGGTCAGCGTCTCGGAGGTCGTCCTGACGACCGGAGGCCCGTCCGACCGCGGGGCCACGCCGGCGGCGATGACCGACCTCGTCGCTGACCTGGAACGGCTGGCGGCACGGAGATGGCTGTCGGTCTGGAACACCGTCGTGCGCGACCTCAGGCACGAGCTGGATCGGCGCGGGTACGCCTTCGGCACGGGGGACCGCGTGGTGATGTCGCTCCCGCTCGACGGGTCCCCGCCCGACCTCCAGGTCTCCTCCCTCGGGACGACCGACCGCCGGTTCACGTGCCAGCTCCTCGACTACTTCTGAGGGCCAACCGAGAGGGCGTCTCGTCCTCTAGGAGCAGCACTGATGGAGGCAGTCGGCGCACGCGCAGGGGCAGCTGCACCCGCAGCGCCCGCATCGCCTTCCCTGGCTGTTCTTGGGGGTCACCTTGACCCACTTGTTCTGGAGCCTGTCCCAGAGCCATTCGTACGGCTCCTCCTCTCCCTCCTCGGCCGTCCCCTTCGCTGGTCCCTGCGTCTCTGTCTCCGTCAAGAGAAGGCTCCCCGAAGAAGCCGTCCGCTTCACGAGGCTATAACGGCGTCGGTCTCCTCCGCCGGGTCGCCCCGTCGGCGCGGGCCGCTCGACGGGCCCGAGCGCGACGGACAAATACGAGGGGCCCGTCACACGGTAGACGACCCATTTGAAGCTCAACGAGCTGTCTCCAGAGGAGGAAGAGGTCATAGTCCACAAGGGGACGGAGATGCCCTTCTCCGGCGAGTACGAGAGGAACTTCAGCCCGGGGACGTACGTCTGCCGGAGGTGCGACGCGCCCCTCTACCGCTCGGAGGACAAGTTCGACGCGAGGTGCGGGTGGCCCGCCTTCGACGACGAGGTGCCCGGCGCCGTCAAGAGGGTCCCCGACGCCGACGGGGACAGGACCGAGATCGAGTGCTCCAAGTGCGGCGCCCACCTCGGCCACGTCTTCCTCGGCGAAGGGTTCACCGCCAAGGACACGAGGCACTGCGCCAACTCCATATCGCTGAAGTTCGTCCCCCGGGCCTCCACCTGAGCGGCCGCCTCCCCGCTCGGCCTCTCCTCTCACCGGGCGCCGGCCCGGCGGGCCGGGGTGGCGCATCGCGACCGGGCGTGGACGCCTCTCGAGCACGGGAAGACCCGGACGCGTACGTGTCGGCGACCCTGCGGGAGCGCAGGTCGACGGCGCCTCGGCTCTGGACAGGCTTAACTATCCCAGACGGCGCTCCTTGGGTCATGCCGCGAATCGAGCTGTACGAGGGCTCACAGAAGGTCGCCGACATAGGTCTCCCCGAGAAGAAGTTCAGCACCGGGTCCATCGGCTACTGGGCCACGCAGAAGCTGGAGATCAACGGGAAGCGGTACCAGTGCCAGTTCCAGCTGGTCGAGATAGGCACCAAACAGGAGAAGAAAGCAGAAGGATAGGCAGGGGGAAGGGGGACGCAGACCGCCGCGGGAGCAGCTCCGACGAGCTCCCCGGTTCCCTCGACTCGGGCCATCCCCTCCCTCGCTGGCTCCCGGGGGAACGACTTATACGACTCCGCCCGCCGGCGCACTCGGAGCCAGTTCGCGATGGGCCAGAAGGTCATCGAGGTCGAGAACCTGACGAAGATCTTCGGCGAGAAGCTCATCGCGGTGAACAACGTGAACCTCTCCGTCGAGGACGGCGCGATCTTCGGGTTCCTCGGCCCCAACGGCGCCGGGAAGACGACCACCATCCGCCTGCTGCTGGGGCTCATCCGACCGACGGCGGGAGAGGTGAGGGTCTTCGGCGAGAGGATGACCCCCGCCTCGTCCGGGCTCCGCAGGAGGATGGGCTACCTCCCCACGAACCCGCGGTTCCCTCCCAGGATGACCCCCATCAAGTACCTGGACTTCGTCGGGAAGCTCTTCAACATCGAGAGGGAGGAGAGGGCGAAGCGGCTCTCCAAGCTGCTCCGCTCCGTCGGCCTCCTCGGGGATGCGTCCAGGGAGATCGCCAGCTTCTCCACCGGGATGACGACCCGCCTCGGGCTCGCCGCGGCCCTTATGAACGACCCGGAGCTGCTCATCCTGGACGAGCCGACCTCGGGGCTCGACCCCGCCGGGAGACGGTCGACGCTGGAGCTGATAGCCGAGCTCGGCAAGGAGAAGACGATACTCGTCTCGTCCCACATCCTGAGCGACATCGACAGGATATGCTCGGACGTGGGCGTGATAAGCGACGGAAAGTCGATCTTCTCGGGATCGATGAAGGAGATGAAAAAGTCGACCCGCAGCCACGTCATCCGCCTGGAGCTGGAGGGGGACCTGCCAAGGTTCTGCGAGGCGCTCCGGAAGGCCCGCTGGGTCGTCTCGATAGAGGTCCGGGGCGACTACGGCGTGGACGTCGCGTTCGCCCCCGATGTCCCGATGGCCGATGCGGTCAGGCAGGCGACCGACCTCGTCTCGAGCCAGGGGCTGGACCTGATCTCGGTGACCTCCTCGACGTCGAGCATCGAGGATGCGTTCATGGCGCTGCTTCGGGATGAGGAGTCGCATGGGTTCGCCAGAGCGGCCTAGGAGAGACGGCGAGGCGGTGGGCCTGGCCCCCTTCTGGGCGATCGCCCAGGCCGACCTCGGGTCACTCTTCAGGTCCAGGCTGACCTACGGCTGGCTGCTGGCCGCGGTCTTCATCCAGGTGGTCCGGACGCTCGGCTCCGGCGCGGCCGCCACCTCATCCGTCGTCCCGTCCGGGCTCTCGGACCTCGTCTACATCTGGTCGCTGGTCCTGATAGGGCTCGCCGCCAGCTCGGTCTCCTCGGAGGCCGGGGAGCTCGCCGACTCGATCATGAGCAAGTCGGTCACCCGCCTCGACTACATCCTCGCCAAGTTCACCTCCCGGATCGCGTACGCGCTCGTCTGCTTCTCGGTCGTCACGGTCGTGCTGGTGGGGCTCTCGCTCAGGCTCGACGTCTCCGACTACAACACGGCGGGGCTGATCGAGGCCGTTCTCCTCGTCGCCCTCGCTCTCGTCGCCCTCACGACGCTCGGGGTGGGGCTGAGCGTCGCGCTGCGGAACACGGTCATGGCCATGGTCACCCTCCTGGTCCTTTGGTACGCCATGACCTTCTTCTTCCCGATCCTCGGCCTCGACGCCCTCTCCCCCGGGAGCATGCTGGGAGACCTGCCCACCATAGTCAGGGGCTCGTGGACCACCTCAGACTGGGAGAGCGTCGCCGGGTTCCTGGCCATATCGGTGGCCTCGACCGCGCTGGCCTCGGCCTACTTCCACGTCAAGGACATCTGAGCGGGCCGCGACGCGGAGAGAGCCAGCGCCGCCGCCGTCGGCAACGATTCTTAAGCGAGGGGGCCCCGAGCGCGGCCGCCTTGGCATCGCCATCGTTCGACCCGAAGGGCTTCGACGAGTTCGTCTTCGACCGGATGTCCGAGACCGCCCTCCCGGGCCTCTCGACCGCGGTCATCCAGGACGGCGAGGTCGTCCACGCGAGAGGTTACGGCTTCAGGGACGTCGCGACGGGCCTCCCCGCCACGCCCCGGACGCTCTTCGGCGTCGGCTCGATAACCAAGTCCTTCACCGCCCTCTCGATCGCCAAGCTCGTCGAGGGTGGGAAGCTCGAGTTCCACGACCCGGTGACCAAGTTCCTGCCCATCCTGCAGCGGCTGAGGGCCTTCGAGGGCGTGGAGGTGCACCACCTCCTCTCCCACAGCAGCGGGATCCCGGGCCTGGGCTACGCCGAGGTGCTGATCTACGGCACCATCGGCAGCTACCACACCTGGCTCCCCATCGCGAGCCTCGAGGACATGGCCGACTTCATGGGCGAGGTCGACGACTGGGTCGAGGCGAGGCCGGGCGAGAGGCTCCTCTACCTCAACGAGGGGTACTACCTGCTCGGCGAGATAATCGCGCGGACGAGCGGCGTCTCCTACGAGACCTACGTCACGCGTGAGATACTCCGCCCGCTGGGGATGTTCCGGTCCTTCTTCTCCAGGGAGGAGATCGAGAAGGACGGGGACAGGGCGACCCCCTACCTCGTCCGGGGGGGCAGGGCTGCGCCGTCGGTCATGCCCTACGGGTGCGGCGCGGCCGGGGGCCTCGTCAGCAACGTCGCCGACCTCTCGAACTTCGTCCGCATGCTGATTGATGGAGGGGAGTTCGGGTCGACCAGGATTGTGAGCCGAGAGTCGCTCAGGCTCATGGAGGAGCCCTACGTGAGGTGGCCCACCGAGCTCTCCCCCGGCGACGGCTACGGCTACGGGCTCAGGGTCACCCCCGACTTCCAAGGACACAGGCTGGTCGGGCACGGCGGGTCGATCGAGGTCTTTACGGCCGACCTCCGGTGCGCCCCGGACGCGGCCGCGGGGGCGATAGTCCTGGCCAACGGGACCGGGTACAGCATGAGCGGGCTCAGCAGCTACGCGATCGCCTCACTCCTGGGCGCCGACCCCGAGGACCTCCAGTCCGTCAGGGCGGAGAGGCTGCTGAGTAGGGTCGAGGGGCAGTACCGGGGGTACCGGGGCACGGTTCTGGCGGAGGTGAGGAGGAGCGGGGGGTGCCTCAAGCTCTCGGGCGACGACATCGGCGACGAGATAATCCTCGTACCCGAGGGGGCGGACGAAGGCGGCGCGACCTTCTTCACGGTCACCCACGGCGCGAGGATGGACGTCCGGTTCAGGTTCGACGAGCACGGCGTCGAGCTGCTCTACGAGAGGTACCGGTACAGGCGCTCGGGACCGCTCCGTCCGAGAACGTGACCCCGGCCATCGCGCGGAGCCGCTCTTCCTGAAGTCCCTTCATCCTGGCGGGCGCCGTGTGCTCGACCGGGGGTCTCCCCCGCCGAGCGACGACCCTGAGAAACAACCGCCGGCTCCAACGAGCGCGCAATCCAGTCGAAGGCCGCCGTCGGTGCCGGAGCGCGTCCCGAATCTTAAGTAGCGGCGGAGGATAATCCTCAGGAGATGTACGTCACCATAGGCATCCACCATCCGAAGCCGGGGAAGGAACGGGAGATCCTGGAGACGATGGCGAGGTTCGGCGGCGCTCAGCGGGGACACAACGGGCTGATAACGGTCTTCGCATGGAAGGACGACAGGACCGGCGCCCTGATCGGGACTGCGCTCTGGGACCGCAGGGAGGACTACGAGGCTGCCCGCCCCGACCTGTCCAAGGCGCTCGAGGGTGTGGACTTCGAGCCGCTGGAGTATTCAGCCGAAGCCTACCGCGGATCTCCCGTCGTCTGGTCCTGAACTAGCCCGGACCGGCGCGACCGGTCGGAGGCGCCGCCTCGCCGGAAGGCCGGTGAACCCGCCCCGCCCAGGCGATGAGGCGCCGCCGTCAAACCCGGCCCGCCCCCGTCGACGGAACCTCGTAGAGAGTCTTCGCGCAGACGGGGCTGTACTCGCAGGCCCGGCACTTCGCGACGCTCGAGCTCGGGACGGGCTCGCGCTGGCGCAGCCAGTATCCCTGCATCCTGCGGACGCTCGCCTCCGCGGCCGCGACGTCGTGCTTGATCAGGTGGACCTTCATCGCCCCCCGGTTCTCGTACTCCAGCTCGTCGACCCTCCCAGACTGCAGGGCGTCCGAGACCTTCGTTATCCACCGGCGCTTCAGCGCGTCGTCCAGCCCCTCGCCCGTCCGGATCCTGACCAGAGCGAGCCGGAGCTCGGAGCAGTCGAAGCCCATCCTCTCCAGCAGCGCGCCGTAGATCAGGGTCTGGCTGAGCTGGTCGTCCCAGAGCGGCGTTGGATCCCCCCTGGTCGTCTTCAACTCGACCAGCCAGATCGGCCTCCCCGTCGTCCATATGATGTGGTCCGGCATCCCGATCAGCGGCAGGTCCGCCAGCCTCCCCCACACCCCGATGACGGCGTAGCTCGGCCTCCTGCGGCTCACGAGCCTCGCGAAGGTCTCGCCGTCGATCGGGACGGTCGGGATGAGCTCCTCGTGGAGGCCGGTCCCGATCTCCTTCGACTCCGTCGGGACCTGCCCGAAGAGGAACTCGTTCTCGAGCTTGTACTCGCAGTAGAACTGCCCGGCTACCTTGGAGACCCCGACGAACGACGCCCCGTGGCGGAGCTCCTGCCTCCCGCCCTTCAGGAACTCCCCCTCCCTGTCCCACAGGTCGCGCCAGAACCTCCTCTTCAACGTCCCTCGGACGGTGCCGGTCCCTTATGTAGTCTCGCCGCAGTCTCGGTCTCCCTGCCGGCCATCCCGCGTCTCCCCGGCAGCCAGCCCACCCGGAAGTCCGCCGAAGGCCGGCTCAGAGCGCGAGGGCCATCAGGTCTTCGTCGAAGTACCTCTCGCCGCGCTTCACGGCGCGGGCCCTGACGCCGAAGGGCTTGAAGCCGAACCTCTCGTAGAGCCTCCTCGCCGCGAGGTTGTTCGAGAGGACCGCCAGCTCGACGGACTCGAACCTGCCCCTGCACCTGTGGAGCGCCTGCCCGAGGAGGGCCGTGCCGACCCCCCTGCCCCTGTGCTCGCTCCTGAGCGCTATCGAGAGCTCCCCCCTGTGCGCCATGACGGAGCCGGGGCTCACCTTCGTCACCATGCAGTATCCGACGATGCGCGAGTCCGCCTCCGCGACCAGGAAGACCGAGTCTCGGTCGACGAACCTCCGGTAGGCGCCCGCGAACCATTCCAGCTCGTGGCTGACCGTGGGCCCGCTGGAGAGGATGGCGACGGCGAGGGCCGGATCGTGCTCGAGCTCGTCGTAGAACGAGAGGTAGCACTCGAAGACCCGCTCGAAGTCCGACGGCCGAACCTCTCTGACGATCATGCGGCGAGGGCCCGGGCCGCGGCGGTGTTGACGTTTCACCGGCGCGGACCGCCCTTCACGGGAGGGGTGGCTAGGACCTTCGCGGGACCCGATGGTCGAGCAGCGCCTGGAACATCGTGACCTCGTCCCTGTGGTAGCCCTTCTCGTACTGGTAGTAGAGGAGCTCGTGCCAGAGGTCCCGTATCTCCGCGCCGTCCTCTCCGAGGACGCTGCTGGCCCACTGGGACTGGGTCTCGGCCCTCCGGAGCGGGAACCTCATCAGGTAGAACGGGTAGTCGACCCTGTCGGGGAGGAAGCCGACGAGGGGCAGGTCGTGCTTGATGATCCTCGTCCCGGCCCTTATGCCGCTCCCGCCGGAGTAGAGACTCTCGTAGTCGCCGTCGCCTTCGGGGAGCATGTCGAAGATGACGTCGGCCCCACCGAGGTCGGCGTCGTACATGTCCGACTCGATCGTGATCCGGCCCTCGAGGCCCGCCTTCGCTATCCTCCGCCTCGCCCGGAGGGCCCGGCTCGGCATGTTCTCGAACCCGACCGCCCTCCTCAGGCGCGCCTTCTTGACGACGTGGACCAGCAGGCTGGCGTCGCCGCACCCCAGGTCGTAGAAGACGTCCGAAGGCGTCATCTCGGCGAGCCGCAGGACGATCGACTTGTGCCTGCCGTCGAAGAAGTCGGCCCTCCCCCAGCGATGGTGCTCCCTCTGCGGGGATGGGAGTCTCAACTCGAGATCGGCCGCCGTGGGGCCGGACGCATGGGGACCTGGCTCTCCTGGGTCGCGCTACTCCGGTCTGGCCTTCGCCCAGAAGACCCTCTGACCCTCGTCCAGTATCGTCTCGAGCTTCCCGTCCCTCACCCTCCTCATGCAGGCGGCGTTCACGTTGTCGTCGGAGACCCCCGGCGTCCCCCGGTTCTTGAGCTCCTGGACTATGTCGGAGTTCTTCCTGTGCTCACCGAACCACCCGGACTCCAGGAGCTTGTCGATGGCGGGGCTGATCACCGCCGACCGCTGTCCTCCGCGCCTGTCCTCCTTCTTCTTCTCATCTCCGTCCGCTGCCGTGGCGCCAGGGGAGGGCCTCGACGGCGCGATGGGCGCCGGGTTCTCCCTCACCCAGTCGAAGGCCGCCTCGTACTTCTCCTTCGAGTCCTCGCCCTCGTACTCGATCTCGATCTCTCCAGACTTTATCCGGAATCTTCCCAAATCATCGATAGCACCCCGTCCGACGATATAAGCACGCAGCCTCTCGTGGTCCCGGGGCGACTGAGGAGGAGGGGGCCGGAGTCCCGCCTACTGCCCCACTCCGAGCGTGTTCCCTATCCCCGCCAGCAGGACCGTGTCGCCCTCCGAGGTCTTCTCGCGGATCAGCCTCGACACGACCTTCACCGCCCTCTCGGCGCCCCGGACTACCTCGTCCTTCATCGTGGCCATCACGTCGGCGTCCCCCTCCTTGACCAGCACCGCGTAGACGGGGATTCCGTGCCTCGCCGCGACCTCCTCTATCTGGAACTTCTCGACGCCGATCCCGCCTATGGCCGCGCCCACGCCCTCCGTCACCTCTCCCGTCTCCTCGCCCTCGAGCTTCGCCGCGGCGTCGACCATGATTATGGCCCGGGGTGCCACGCTCATCTCCTCGACCAACCGCTCGACCGCCACGCCCGGCCTGCCGACGTACCCCATCGGCCCGTCGGCCTTCATCACGTAGAGCGTCCGCCCCTCGTGCTCCTTCACCCCTACCACGGTGTCTCTGGCCACGACCTGGACCGGCGAGCCCGAGATGAACCTGGACGCCACCAGCGGACCGACGCCGTCCCCGATCGGGTTGCCGCGCTTGACGGACTCCATCGCCCCGCTGAGCGCGGCGGCCTGGGACATTATCTGGGGGAGGCTCGTCTGCAGCTGCGCGAGGGCCATCGACGAGCCGGTCTTCTTCCCCTCAAGGTAGTAGTGCCTGACGATCCTGTGCACGGCGTTGAGTCCGCCCGCCAGCTCGAGCATGTTCTGCGCGACCGAGACCGAGACCGGGTCGGCGCCCTTCATGAGCGCCGAGACCTCCTGTCGTACGCGCTCCTCTTGCGTGTCCATCAAGTGCTCGATCTTGGGGACGATGCCGCCGGGGTCGGTGCTCACCGGCATGATGGTCACGTAGTTGAGCAACCCGTCGACGCGCTCGGCCGTCTCGGCGCCCCCGCTCCCCCTATCGCCGACGTAGCCGATCACCTCCGCCCGCGCCTGGCTCTTCCAGGCGTCGAGGCGGTAGAGAGACCTGAGGATGGCGCCCGTGGCGAGCGCGCTCTGTATCCGGCCTCCGAAGGCCAGGAAGAGGAAGAACAGGGCGAACCCTGACAGCGAGACCACGGTCGCGAGGTCGAGGCCGCCCGGGAGCCCGGCCACCTAGCCCACCCCCTCCTCTTCCGCCGCGCCGCCGGCCCCCCTAGCTACCGCATCCGGACCACGATATCGTATTTCCAAATCGATTCTCCTGGACTTTAATATCGGGTGTCCAATATAAATGTATTGGGCGCCCGATACCCGACTGGACGAGGCGAGATGGCATATCAGGTACGGGCGCCAGTATCGGGAGGAGCAGGCGATCGTCACCGGACTATCGCCGGCCTCCTCTTCGGTGGGTGCCGCCCACGAGCGCACGACCACGATTCTCTTACAAATATTTTAGGAATGGTCCTCTGCGGTTGGTAATCGTCTAACTTTTCTAAAAATTAATATACGGATGTACGGTAATTGGGGTCGTTGGCAGCTCCTGCCGGCCTGCAGAAGCTATTCGCTAGGGACGCGACCGGCCTCACCAAGCAGCTATCGGCGCTCGACTCCCTCGCCATCGCTCTCTCTTCCATGGGCCCCCTCTTCGCCTTCAACGTCATAGTCTTCCTGCCATCGCTCTACCCCCAGGCCAACCTCCTCGTCACCCCCCTGCTCGGTCTGGTGATCATGCTCCCCGTCGCGGGCGTCTACATCCTTATGTCGATCGCCATGCCCAGGGCCGGCGGAGACTACGTCTGGGTGAGCCGGGTGCTCCACCCCTCCATCGGGTTCGTCTCGAACTTCGCCCTGAGCCTGATCTCCCTGGCCACGATAGGCATCGGGACCCCCACGATCGTGCAGTGGGCCTCGGCGGAGATGTTCTACGACTTTGGCATCCTCTACAACAACCAGAGCTACCTGAACATCGCCACGTCGCTCCAGAACTCGACGACCATCTTCGAGTGGTCCGCGGCGCTGATAATCGTGGCGGGGCTAATCGTGATATTCAGCTCGAGGTTCTCGGCCGCCGTCCTGAAGTACTGGACAATCGCGGCCATGGTCATAGGCGTGGTCTTCGTCGCGACCGTGGCGCTCGCCGGCTCGGGCGCGTTCGCGTCCAACTTCGACAGGCTCTCCGGCTCCAACTACGACTCGGTGATAGCGGCGGGCCAGTCGGCTGGCTCGTACGCCGGGATCCCGCCGGCGATAAGCTCGGCCACCCTCTACGCATCGGCAGCCTCGGGCGCGCTGGGCTTCCTGGGCTTCTACAACCCGGTCTATGTCGCCGGGGAGGTCAAGCAGGCCCGGAGGTCCATGATAACGGCCCAGCTCGGGGCGCTGATCATATTCGCGGTCTTCGCCTTCGCGGTCTCCGCCGCGGAGTACTTCGGTGAAGGACCCTCCTTCGCCAACGCCATGGCCACGCTCTGGATCAGCGGGTCGTCTCACTTCCCCTACGTCGCCGCGCCGCTCGCCTCGGGGATGTCCGTCTTCTGGACCCAGAACCCGCTCCTGATCGGGACGTTCAACATGGGGTACGCCCTCACAATCGAGCTCTTCAACATCGCCACGCTCTTCGTCTTCGCGAGGAACCTCTTCGCCTGGTCCTTCGACAAGGTGATGCCCACCGCCTTCGCGAGCGTCAACGGCAGGACCCACACCCCCATCAAGGCGACCGTCGTGATGACCGCGGTGGCTATCGTCTACGTCTATATCTCGGTCTTCCAGTTCGGCATCCTCGCCTCCTACTTCTCCTACAGCGTCGCGGGGACCTTCCTGGCCACGATCATCGTGGCGGTCGCCGCGATAGTCTACCCGTACAGGCGGAAGGACATATTCGCCAAGGCCGACGGAATCTCGAGCCGCATGATGGGAGGCATCCCGCTCGTGACCCTCTTCGGGCTGCTGACCCTCGTCTCCTCGGTCATCATAGTCTACTCGGTCGTGGCCCCCATACTCACGGCCACGTTCCCGACCGTCCTGGTCGAGGGCATCATCCCGAGCTTCATAATCGGCGCCGTCCTGTTCGCCGTAGCCTGGGTGGTGAGGAAGTCCCAGGGCCTCGACCTGGGCCTCCTGCAGAGGGAGATACCTCCGGAGTAGGGGGGAAGACCCGGTCGCAGTCCGTCAGCCTTTTACCGGGCCGGGACGACGACCGGCGTCGATGCCAGCCAAGAAGAAGCCGGTCCCGAGCGGGGGGCAGCAGCAGGCCGGGCTCTCCCCGGGCGTCTCCTCCTTCCACCGCATCGTCTACCCCTGGAGCAGCCCGATCCCGGTGGTCCGGGTCGAGGGGGACTCCTACGAGATGGGCCGCCAGTTCGGGGCCGCCACCAGGGCGATAATCGGCCGCGACGTGGCCTTCAACCTCCCCACGCTCGAGAAGGTCCTGGCCCGGTCTAACCTGGGAAAGAAGGACTACCTGGCCGGGATCGAGGGCGCCATCCGGAGATACACGGACCCCGGGTACCTCGACGAGATCAACGGCATGGCCGAGGCCGCGGGCGTCCCCTACGACTCGCTCCTGCTGGTCAACTGCAACGTCGACATACTCTCCACCCTGCCGACCCCGGAGCAGCACGAGCGCTTCTTCTGCTCGATGTTCGCAGCCTGGGGAGGGGCGACCTCCGGCGGCTCGACCATCGCGGGGCACAACGACGACGGAGCCAGGATAATGGACCAGTTTGCGGTCCTGAAGGTCGCCAGGCCGAAGCACGGATTCCCGTTCGTCTGCCCTCAGGTGCCCGGGTACCTGGCCTACGACTGCCTGGTGAACGCGAACCGGCTCTTCGTCTGCGGGACCGCCGTCGACGACCGGATCAAGGACTCCGAGGCGGTCTACGACGGCGTGCCGAACTGGGCCATCTACCGCTGGCTTGGTCAGTACTCCTCGGGAGTCGAGGACGGGGTCGCGCGCCTCCTCGCGTCGAAGAGCATGACCCTGAAGAACTGGTGCTTCGTGGGCAAGGACCAGGGCGGGAGGGTGGTGGAGGCCACGCCCAGGCGCCACGCAGACATGAAGTACCCGTCCAGGTCCAGAGACTGGGTCGGGGTCTCGACCTGCACGCTCTGCCCGGAGCTCGACCCCTATCTCGCCAAGGTGGACCACCCCAGCAGCGGCGACCACCGCTGCGCCTCCGTCAAGAGGGAGGTGAAGGCCCGCTACGGCACGATCGACACCGGGTCCGCCATGGAGATACTCTCCAGCCACTACGACTCCTCCAGGAGCAGGAACGAGGCCAGCGAGCACACGCCCTGCAGGCACATGGAGTTCGAGAACAGGTTCGCCGGGACCTGCAGGACCCTGGTCGCCACGTTCGGGACCGGAGAGAAGGAGGGGACCCGGATCGATGTCTCGCTCGGCAACCCCTGCAACGGCTACTGGCGGGAACTGGAGCTGGACGGGGGCTTCGAGATCGTCTCGGGCTACGACGAGAAGGCCGAAGGAGAGAGGCACCTGGCCCGGCTGCTAAGGTCGCTGTAGCCGGCGCGGAAACGAGAAGAAAAAAGGAAGCAGGAATCCGTCAAGCCCGGCGTCGGTCCCCCTACAAAGTTTAAATAAAATGCAGTGACGCCTCGCGGAAACTGTGGCCTCCAAGACCATATTTATCGCGTCTGTTCTCATAGCGATCATCGCTACCGCGGCGGTTACGAGCGGGCTGTTCATCGCCTTCTACAAGACCGGGACGTCGACGACCTCGTCTCAGGGGGTCACCCAGGTAACCCGCTACGTCGGCGGCCTGACGGCCGACGAAGCACCGGCCTATGCGGCCGAGGCCCAGGGCTACTTTGCCCAGAACGGGATCGACGTGACCCCGGTCATCCTCTCGGGGACCTCGGCGGCCGAGGTCGCCGTGGCCGCGGGCAGCTCTCCCGATTCGTTCGCCCTCGGAGACCTCTATGACCTGGCCAGCATCGCCGTCAACAACGCGTCGCTGAACCAGCTCGTCGAGACCGGGAGCACGGGCATAGTGAACCCGGTCGGGATGATATTCCTCACGAGCAGCGGCATCACGGGACCCTCCTCGCTGGTCGGCAAGACCATCGGCGTGCCGTTCGGCAGCGAGAGCTACAACATGTTCATACCCTTCCTGAAGAACAACGGCGTCAGCCTCAACCAGGTCAACATCCAGAACATCGGGTTCTCGGACCTCGCCGACGCGCTCTTCGCCCATTCCGTGGACGCCATAGTGGAGTTCGCCTCGGACTACGCGGCGCTGCAACCCCAGGGCGTCTCCCTCAACGAGCCGGTCTCGTACATCCTGTTCTCGAGCTACGGGCTTCCGCCGGTCGGCTCCGGCATCGTCATGCAGCAGAACCTGGTGAAGAACGACCCGAGCGTCGCCAGGGCGATAACCAACGCGACGCTCTACGGCTACTACTACTGCATCAAGAACCCGGGTCCGTGCGTCCAGGACTTTGTCAACATCAACCCGAGCTTCAACTACACCTCCGCGCTGGCGGAGTGGCAGGCCTCGCTGATCTACGAGGTGGGGTACAACGCGACGACGATCGGGACACTCACGCCGCTCCAGTTCGGCTACATCGCCCCCACGACCGCGAGCAACATCGTCACGCTGGCCGTCTCGGTCCAGGGCCTGACCTCCACGCCGGACGCCACGTCTCTGTACACGGACCAGTTCGTCCAACAGCCCCCGTCGTAAAAAGGTCCCAGTGATGCGTAAGAACGTCTGGGCCACCATAAAGAGAGAGTGGCCCGTCGCCGCGTCGCTGGTCCTGGTGCTGGTCGCCTGGCAGCTCGTCTCTCAGTTCGGGATCATCCAGAGCTTCCTGCTCCCTCCCCCGACCAAGATCATAAACGCCTTCCTGCACTCGCGGGTCGACTGGCTCTCGAACACACTGGTAACCCTGGACGAGATACTGGTCGGGTTCGCCTTCGCGGTCGTGATAGGGATCTCCCTCGCCATCGTGATCTCGCTCTCCCCGCTGGCGAGGAAGATGATCATGCCCTACATCGTCGTAAGCCAGGTGCTGCCCATGGTCGCCATCGCGCCAATCATCTACATCATCCTGGGGTTCGACAACACCTCCAGGGTCGTCCTGGTCCTGCTGATCGCCTTCTTCCCGATAGTCCTGGGCACGGTCACCGGGCTCACGGACGTAGACCAGAACCTCATCTACCTGCTAAAGTCCCTGGGCGCGAGCGACGTGAAGGTCTTCTACAAGGTCCGCCTCCCGAACTCCCTCCCGCACATGTTCGTGGGCCTCAGGATAGGGATAACCGGCGCGACCATCGGCGCCGTCATCGCCGAGTTCGTCAGCTCGAACTCCGGTCTCGGCTTCCTGATCACCACGTCCCTGACGAACTTCGACACCACCCTCTCGTACGTGGCCATCGTGATACTCACATTCCTCGGTCTGGTCCTCTACGGCACGGTCGAGCTGACCGGGAGGCTCCTCATGCCCTGGCTCAGGAGCAGATGAGCCGGTTGGGCGCCCTGGTGACCCTGAAGGACGTCAGCAAGTCCTACCAGACGGTAAAGGGAGACAGGATCCAGGCGGTGAAGAACATCTCGCTCCAGCTCGACCAGGGCGAGGTGGTCGCGCTCGTCGGCCCGAGCGGCTGCGGCAAGAGCACGATTCTGCGCATGATCGCCAGCCTGGAGAAGCCGGACAGCGGGACGATCGACGTGGTGAGGTCTGGGAAGTTCCTGATAGGCTACATCTTCCAGGACTCCAGCCTCATGCGATGGAGGACGGTCTACAACAACGTGAAGGTCCCCCTGGAGATACTCGGCCTGAACAAGCCCGAGCGCGTGCAGGAGATGATCGAAATGGTCGGCCTCACCGGCTTCGAGAAGCAGTATCCCAACGAGCTCTCGGGGGGCATGCAGCGGAGGGTCTCGATAGCGCGGGCGCTGGTCCACGAGCCGACGGTGCTCCTGATGGACGAGCCCTTCACCGGCGTCGACGAGATAACGAAGGAGCTGCTGCAGACCGATCTCCTCTACATCATAGGAAGCCTCGGCGTGACCGGGATGCTGGTCACCCACGACGTCGAGGAGGCCGTCTACCTCGCCGACCGGGTCATGGTGATGTCCGCCCATCCGGGGACGATCCTGGAGGAGGTCAGGGTGCCGCTCCCCAAGACCAGAGAGCCCGAGATGAGGACGCAGGAGCCCTTCAACGACTGCTGCAAGGAGATCCGGAAGAAGCTGAACCTCCTGACGCCCCGGCGGCCGGTCTCGAGGTAGCCTAGCCGTGGTCCTGATACTCAGCGAGAAGGACGTCTCGTCGCTGCTCGACGTGCCCGCGGCCGTCCGGCAGATGGAGGCTGCCTTCGTCGAACTCGCGCGGGGGAGGGCCCTGACCCCGGCGCGCTTCAGCGTACCGATTCCGCAGTCGTACGGCACCTTCAGGCTCATGCCCTCGGTCCTGCTGGACTCGAAGGCCTCTGGTTTCAAGGTCCTGGCGGGCACCGCGGGCCACCGCCTCCCCGGCAAGGGCTACTTCCTGGTCGCGCTGCTGGACTTCGACGACGGCTCGATCGAGTGCATCATGGGCGCGAGCCGCCTCACGCAGATCAGGACGGGGGCGGTCTCGGCGCTCGCCACGCAGTACCTCGCCCGGAGGGACTCCACGTCCTTCGGGCTCGTGGGGGCGGGGGTCCAGGGCCAGGGGCAGGTCGAGGCGATCTGCCAGACGCTGAGGCCCTCGGAGGTCCTGATCTACGACCCGGACCGGGCCAAGGCCTCGCGGATGGCCGAGGGGGCCAGGTCGGCCTTCGGCGTCCGGGCCAGGGCCGTCGAGACCGTGGACGAGGCCGTCGCCGCCGACGTCGTCTCGACCGCGACGACCTCGACGTCCCCGGTGCTGAATATCTCGAACGTGAGGGCAGGGACCCACGTCAACGCCATAGGCTCGAACGTCCCGGCGAGGAAGGAGATCGATCCGGCCCTGCTCAGGGCGTCGAAGGTCGTGGTGGACCTCCGGGACCAGGCGCTGCAGGAGTCGGGGGACCTGGAGCCGGTGCGCAGCGGCGAACTCCCGGCGACCACCATCTACGGAGAGCTCGCAGAGATAGTCGCGGGCACCAAGCCCGCCCGGACCGACGATGCCGAGATAACCATCTTCAAGTCCGTGGGGATCGCCCTGCAGGACATCGCGGTCGCGAAGCTCCTGTACGACCGCGCCCTGGAGGCGGGGGTCGGGACGAGAGTGGAGCTCTAGCAAGGGATAACTAGGGTACGACCGGCGAAGCGACCGGACATTGGCCAACAGGAGGCTCAAGCTCACCTTCACCCACGAAGACGTCTCCGCCTTCGCGGAGCTGCTCGACGACGAGGCGCCGAGGACGGCGGACGCCATCTGGGGACTGCTGCCCCTGAAGGGAAGGGTCATCCACGACATCTGGTCGGGGCCGCAGCTCCTCCTCCACCTCGACAGCTCCGTCCAGCTGCCGGCCGAGAACATGCTCATCTATCATCCCGTGCCGGGAGACATCTTCTACTACTATCGCCCCCCTCACTACTACAGGGGAACCCCCTACGGGAGGGTCGAGTCGGCGGAGCTCGGGATAACCTACGCCAGGGACTCCAGGCCTCAGGGGCCGAGAGGGCCCAAGGCGGTCAACCTCTTCGGGACGATAAGGGAGAACCTGGACGGCTTCGCCCGGGTGGCGGCGAAGACGATCGAGGAGGGCAGCAAGGAGTTCGCCGTGGAGAGGGCGTGAAGGAGGGGATGACGATGATGACAAGCAGACCGAGGAAGTTGCTCCTGGACCTGGACGGCGTCACGGCCACGGCGTCGCTCTTCGAGGAGCGCGCCCCGAAGACCTGCGAGGCGGTCTGGAGCATACTCCCCGTCTCCGGGAGGTCCATACACGCCAACTGGTCCGGCAGGGAGGTCATGCTGCACCTGGAGGGGGACAAGATCCTCCGGCTGCCGCAGGAGGTCCCGGTCCACTCCAACTACATCTACGAGGGGGACATCCACTACTTCTACCGCGCCAGCTCGCTGTCCAGGGGGAAGCAGCTCGCCTACAGCGCGCAGTTCCAGAGGGAGCTCTCCGAGTTCGCCATCTTCTACGGGGAGCCCGCGGGCGAGGGGCTCTCGGCCTACGACCCGCCCCGCACCCCGCACCTCGACGGCGTCCACGTGGTCTGCAAGTTCGCGGCGCTGGACCGGCCCATCCCCGAGGCCTTCAGGCTGAAGTGCGAGAGCACCCGACACGAGGGCCTGAAGCCTCTGACCGTGAGCAGGCTCGAGTGACCGAGATGGCACAGAAGCTCAGGCTCAGGCTGGGCGGCGCCGAGGCGACCGTCGAGCTGCTTACCGGCGACGCGCCGGAGACCTCGAGGCTGCTCCAGACCCTGCTTCCCCTCGAGCAGAGGGCTCGCCACAGCATGGAGAGCGGGAGGGAGGTCTACTTCGTCCTCGACGAGGGCGTCGAGATCCCCGACGAGAACCAGACGATCTACCAGACGGTCGGCGACGTCCTGATGTACTACAAGCCCTCGGTCTTCGTAGAGCCCGACTGGACCGGCTACGCGAACCAGATGCCCGTCCTCAGCTGGGTCTACGAGAGGGACACGGCCATCATGGGCACCTACGGGCCCATCGCGACCAACGTCGTCGGGACCATAGTCGAGGGCCTGGAGAAGCTGCAGAGGGAGGCCCCCAGGATGCGCAGGGAGGGCATGGGGACCATGAGCCTCGGACTCCCGGAGTGATGCCCGTGGTCGACTTCGGCGTCGGCCTGGCGCCCACCGAGCCGCTGAAGAAGATAGCCTGGATAGCGAGGACCGCGGAGGTCCTCGGCTTCAAGTACATCGTCCACGCCGACCAGCGGTTCCGAGGGGAGAAGGACGTCTTCGTCACGCTGACCTCCGACGCGCTGAGCACCGAGAAGATAATGCTCGGCCCGTGCATCTCCGACCCCTACTCGAGGATACCGGGGATGCTCGCGACCGCCATCGCGAGCCTCGACGAGGTCTCCGGGGGCAGGGCGATCCTTACGCTGGGCGTCGGCGGCTCGGGGTTCGAGGAGCTGCACATAGCGAGGGAGCACCCGAACACCGCCGTCAGGGAGGCCTTCCAGATCGTCCGGGGTCTCCTGAGGGGGGAGGAGGTCACCTTCAAGGGAAGGATGTTCCAGGTGACCAAGGCCAGGATGAACTTCGAGTGCAAGAGGGACATACCGATGTTCATCGCGAGCAGGAGCCCGATGAACCTGGAGCTCGCCGGAGAGTTGGCGGACGGGGCGCTCCTGGCCTCCTACGCCTCGGAGGAGCAGCTGAGGTACGCCATAGGGCGGGTCGAGGCCGGGGCCAAAAAGTCCGGCAGGGCGCTCTCCGACCTCAAGCTCATAGCCTGGCTCTACGCCTCGATATCCGAGGACTCGGCGACGGCCGTGGCCAACGTGAGGCCCTTCGTGACCCAGGCGCTGCTCAACACCTCCCCAGAGATGTACCCGGTCATGTTCAGGGGGTTCGACCAGGACGTGACCTCCTTCATCCTCGACTGCAGGAGGACCGGCGGGAGGAGCCGGGCGAACGAGGACCGCAAGTACCTGACCGACGAGGTGATCCGGCGCTTCTCCGTGGCGGGGACCCCGGAGGAGTGCATAGCGAAGCTGCGCGCCGTCGCGGCCCTCGGCATAGACACGATCTGGCTCCGCCCCTTCTCGGCCCCGTTCTCCGAGTCCAACCACGAGAAGGTGATCATCCCGTTCGCCGAGAAGGTGCTGCCGTACGTCCGCTGATGACGATGAGGCGAGGCGACGAAAGATGGTCGACGTAGCCATAAGGAACGGCTCCGTGATCGACGGGACGGGTTCGCCGCGGTACCGGGCCGACGTGGGGATCGAGGGCGACAGGATAACCCAGCTGGGCGAGGTCGGGAGCGGCGACCTCGAGGTCGACGCGCGGGGGATGGTGGTCTCACCGGGGTTCATAGACGTCCACTCCCACTCGGACCTGACGCTCCTGGTCGAACCCGGCGCGGACAGCAAGGTCCGGCAGGGCGTGACCACGGAGGTGGTCGGGAACTGCGGGTTCACGGTCGCCCCCATACGGAGGGCCCAGCTCGGCGAGTTCAAGCGGTTCTGGGCGAGCTCCGGCTCGGAGTGGTACGGCGTCGACCCGACCTGGGAGACGATGGGCGAGTACATGCGCGCCCTCGAGGGGAGGGGTCCGGTGCTCAACGTCTCGGTCCTGGTCGGACACGGCACGGTCCGGTTCTCCGTGATGGGCGACGCGCCGCGCAGTGCCAGCGAGGACGAGCTGACCCAGATGGAGGGGCTGGTCGAGGAGTCGATGGAGAGCGGCGCCTGCGGGCTCTCCTCGGGCCTCAGGTACACCCCGAGCTGCTACGCCGACGAGGGGGAGCTGGTCCGCCTCTGCCGGGTCGTCCGGAGGCACGGCGGGGTGTACGCGACCCACATGCGCAGCGAGGGGGACAACGGCGACTGGCAGGCCTCGATCGTCGAGGCGGCGAACGTGGCGAGGGGCGCCGGGGTCCCGCTCCAGATATCGCACCTGAAGGCGCTCAGCAAGAACGTCTGGAACACCAGCGGCGAGGCGCTCGGGCTCATAGACGGCCTCCGCAGACAGGGCCTCGACGTCTCGTCGGACCAGTACCCCTACGACGCCGCGCACACGGGCCTCACGGTCTTTCTGCCGCAGCGGGTCCCGCTCGCGGACGTGCCGTCGCTCTCGGCCGCGGAGAGGGGCGAGGTGATCTCCAACATCAAGAGGGTGCTCGACGTCAGGGGAGGGCCGGGGAGGATAGTCGTCGTCTCGTCCCCGGGGGGGCGGCTCGACGGCATGGACATCGGCGAGATAGGCCGGTCCCTGGGCGTCTCGCCGGAGGAGTGCATCCTCAAGCTCATCGTCGACCACCGCGGGGAGATATCGATCATCAGCCGGTCCATGCTCGAGGAGGACATCCAGCGGATAATGAGGGCCGAGTACGTCATGGTCGCGAGCGACGGGTACTCCACGTCTCCCTCGGGCCCTCTGGCCGTCGGCGTCGCGCACCCGAGGTCCTACGGCACGTTCCCCAGGGTCCTCGGAGAGTACGTCCGGCACAGGGGCGTCCTGACGCTGGAGGACGCGGTGCGCAAGATGACCCTCCTGCCGGCCGCCAAGTTCATGCTCAGGGGCCGGGGCAGGGTCGAGGTCGGGGCGTTCGCCGACCTGGTGGTCTTCGACCCGCTGACGGTGAGGGACCGCAGCACCTTCTCCTCCCCAACGGAGTACCCGGTGGGCATAGAGCAGGTCTTCGTCAACGGGAGGAGGGTGGTCGAAGGCTCGGCCCCGACGGGGGCGAGGGCCGGGGTCCTGCTGAGGCACCGAGCTCGGTCCACTTGAAGCTTAATTAGCGGAGCCAGGCGGAAGGCCGTCAAGATGGCGGTCGAGTTCCGGGGCGTCTTCGTCATACCCATCACCCCTCTGGATGAGAAGAGGAGGCTGGACCCGCGCAGTCTGGAGAGCCTCCTCGACTACTACCTCAAGGCCGGGGTCGACGGGTTCACGGTCCTGGGGGAGGTCTCCGAGGCGGGGAAGCTCACGAAGGGGGAGCAGCAGCGGATCGTCGAGGGGACGATCGCCCGCGTCGGGGGCAGGGTGCCCGTGGTCGTCGGGATCAGCCGCGAGTCGACCGACCTGGTGGTCGAAGCCGCCGGCTGGGCGTCCGACCTGGGGGCGTCTGCGCTGATGGTGGCTCCGCCGAAGAACCTCAGGCTCGGGAGCGACGCGATCTTCCAACACTACGCCGAGATAGGGGACAAGGTCGACCTCCCGCTGGTGGTGCAGGACGAACCGGAGAGTAACCATCCCGCCATGTCGGCCGAGCTCATCGCCCGGATCTTCGACGAGGTCTCTCGTGCCAGGTGCCTGAAGCTCGAAGACCCTCCCACGCCTGCGAAGATCCTCAGGCTCAGGGAGCTGAGCCACGACGGGATAGCCATCCTCGGCGGGACCCACGGGAGGTGGTTCCTGTGGGAGATCGAGAGCGGCTCGGCGGGCATAATGACCGCGTCGCCCACCCCTGAGTACCTCGTCGAGGTCTGGAGGGCGCACCTCCGGGGCCAGCGGGAGAGGGCGAAGCAGATCTTCTTCTACAACCAGGTGCTGACGTGGTTCTACCCGGACTCGGCGATCGCGGTCAAGAAGGAGGTCCTCGTGCGCAGAGGGGTGATCCACACGGCCCTCTCGAAGCAGCCCGGCTCCGAGTTCGGCGAGCTCGAGCGCAGGGAGCTGGCGGAGGTCCTCTCCTGGGTCGAGGAGAACGTGGCCGCGAGCGCCGGCGTGCAGCCGCTCCGCGGGGGCCGCCGCGTCGCCCCTAGACGTGCGCGATAGCGTCCATCTCGACGCTGGCCCCGACGTCGGACTGGAAGGTGGTCCTGGCCGGGGGGTCCTCCCTGAAGTACTCCGCGTAGACCGAGTTCATCCTCTCCCAGTCCTTCTCGTCCCGGAGCACCACGGTCACCTTGAGCACCGCGTCCATCGAGGACCCCGCGTCCTCGAGTATCCTCTGGATGTTCTCGAGGACGTTCCGGACCTCTTCCTCGACCGTCCCCCTGAACTTCGTCCCGTCGGGGTTCCTGGGCGAGATGCCCGAGACGAAGACCAGGTCGCCGAACCTGACCGCCCTCGAGTACGGGCCGCCGGCCGGGATCCCCCTCTTCAGCTTGACGATCTCCTTCCTTCGCCTCGGCTCCAAATGGACGGCGAGGAACGCCTCGGATCGTATTTAGAAATAGCGGGCGGGCCGGCCTCCTACCTGCGCGAGACCAGCCCGAGGTCCCGCATGAGGTCGTCGTTCCAGCCGAGGTCTGCCCCATCCAGCTCCGACCTGGTGAGGAACCTGAGCTCCTTCCACCAGGGGGGCCTGGCGGCGGGCCCACCGATCTCGAGCTCGTAGACGAACACGAGGTCCCAGTGGTCGCTACCCGGGTACCAGTCGCTCGGCGTGGAGTAGGATAGCACGGTGCGGGTGGACGGCGGGGAGGGGTCCGCCCTCAGCTGATCTCTCACGACGCGCTCGACGGCGGCATCGGGGTGCTCCCCCTCGAGCAGATAGCCGGAGGGGAGTCGCCACCGCCTGAATTCCGAGCGCAGGTCCTTCTCCGAGTAGAAGCCCCAATTCGGGACCCATTCGGAGATCCACTTCTTCTCGTCCCTCGGGACCCCCATGAGGAGCCTACCCTCCCGCCGTATCACGGCGAAGACGCTGATGCACATCCCGGCCGCCGGGGCCGGAGCATAGCGGTCGGTGGGGCCGTAGGAAGCGTATCTCCGCATGCCCTCGAGCGGTCGGGGAGGCTCTTAAGGCTGAACGACCGCGGGGCGAACGTCGTCTCCGCCGGACCCCATTGGGATCCCGACGGACGCACCAAGGTCTCCCAGAGGGTCGAGCCGCCCGTCGACGACCGGTCGAGCCGACGAACCAGATCGGAGCGTCCCATCGCCCCGCGCCCGGCCCGTCATCGGCGCGCGAGATGCCGCGGGTCGGAATCCGGACGAGCGACCGAACGAACGAGCCCCGGACCACCCGAGGCCTCCCTATCGGATCACGCCAGGGAGATGGGGAAGCGCGAGACCTTCTCGAACCCCTTCTCCGTGATCGCGTAGTTGTCCTCGATCCTCATCCCGCCCGCCTCCCTGTCGTAGATCCCGGGCTCCACGGCGCAGACGTCTCCTTCTTGGATGACGTCCTGCGAGCCGGGTATGAAGAACGGCGCCTCCTGGCTGTCCAGCCCGATCCCGTGCCCGGCGTGGTGCGGGAGCGGGTCGAAGCCCGCATCGGTTATCGTGCGCGCGACGACGCCGTAGACCTCCCCTCCCTTGGTCCCGGGGCGCAGGACCCCCTCGGCCTCGCGCTTGGCGCGCAGCAGCGTCTCGAAGATCCGCTCCTGCCTGGCGGTCGGCCGGGCTAGGCCGACCAGCATGGTGCGGGCGGTGTCGGCCCAGTGGCCGTTGTACAGGTTCTGCAGGTCCATTATGAGCGTGTCTCCCCTCCTCATGCGCCTCTCCGTCGGCGGGCCCCCTATCTCCAGCGTGCGCTCGCCGGAGACAAAGTCGCCGAGCACGTCCGAGTGCCTCCAGGTCTCGGGCTGGCCCTCCCTCTCGAAGTACGAGGCGTTCACGCGCCGGAACAGCTGAAGCTCGGTCCGCCCAGCCCTCGGGTATCCGGCCGCCACCTTGTAGGCCCGGTCGAGGCGCTTCGCGGCCTCCACGTGGTCCGCCACCTCGTCGGCGCCCTTCCTCCTCCTCATCGAGAGGATGGTGCGCGAGATCCCGACCTTCTTTCCTGCCAGCGCCGAGAGGAACGCCTGAGGGAGGTGCCACTCCTCGATCCCCACCGTCCTCCCGGTCCCGCCGCCCCCCTTCAGCGCGCCGCCCACGAGCCGGGAGAACGCGTCGGGGTAGGTGATCATGCTCTTCTGGATGTCATAGTCCTGGTAGACCTCCACCCTGCCCGAGAAGGCCCTGCGCGCCGGCGCCTCCTCCGAGCGGCCGACGAGGAGGACGCTCCCTTCCCCCGACGGGTCGACCCCCAGGATGGAGTTGATCCTGGGCTTGGACGTCATGAAGCCCGTGAAGTAGTGTATGTGGCGAGGATCCGAGACGACGGCGGAATCGATCTTCGCTTCCGAGAGCCTCCTCGAGAACGTTTCAAGCCTCTCCGCTGGGGTGTTCACCGGCACGCCTTGCCGGTGAGGCGCCCTACGACTTAACGTTTCCCGGTGCCAGGACGGGGCCCGCCCGGCGGCGGGGCGGTGCGGACCCTTTCGCAGGGGTCTGCAGGGGACGCGACCGAGGGGCCAGAGGGACGGCCACGGGACCCGAGACGCCCGGCGTCGGTGGAGCGAAGATGAAGACGAGGCTGAAAAACCGCGAAACCGGTGGGTTTCATCGAGCGCGAGGTGACGGGAGGCTGTCTCGTGCAAGGACGAGAAGGCCGCCGCCTCCCGGACGTGCGCCCTCCCCGCACTTCAAAGTTTTTATCCGCTCGCGCTCGCGTTCCAGACGAGTAGATTGGCTGCGACGCCATCCTATCACGACGCTCACTATGACGTCCTCTCCGCCTCGGTCGCCGGCACGGCCGCCACGATGCTGACCCTCCTGGCCATGCTCGGCGGGTCCAGCGCCGACACGGTCTTCCTGAAGATGCTCTTCGACGCCCAGCTCTTCGTGGTGGAGCTCGCCATGATAATCGGCATAGCCGGGCTGCTGAGGAGGGACGAGACGCTGAAGCGGAGGCTCTCGCACGGAGCGGCCGTCCTCCTGATACTCGGGACGGTCCTCGTTGGCGTCGGGGCCGCGATCCTCTAGACGGACCGCCCGGCTACCCTATATCCAGCATCTCCTCGAGCTTCTTCAGCTTCGTCTCCTGCTCCCAGACCACGTCCTTGTTGACTAGCTTGGTGTAACACCTCTCCCCCACCGGGATCTGCATCCCGGTGATCGAGAGGACAGAGCCTTCCTTCTCGCAGAGTTTGCAGTTCGACACATCAGTCAACCCTGGTACCCTAGTTAAGGCCCACCGTCGCCGGGCTCGTGCCCCGCCCGGTCCGTCCGATCAGGGGTCCCCTTCCCCTCCTGCATGCGCTCGATCCTGATGCGCAGCCCCTCGTCCTCTAGGTCGTCGACGATCCTCTTCCTCGCGACTATCTCGAAGACCGAATCGTCGCTCTCTATCAGGCCCAGCCCGGGGCTGGTCCCCTGCGCGTCGGTGGAGGT
>JBEKTS010000017.1:0-27164 GCA_049515775.1 Nitrososphaerales archaeon
CGACCAGGAGGTCAACAGCGCCGCGTTCTGGCCGGCCGTGCGCCCGGTCCACAGGCACTCGGCCAGGTGGCTACCGGAGCTCTGCGCCCAGCCCCAGAAGGCGCCCATCTCGCCCGCCGAGTAGAGCCGCGGGATCGGCTGCATGAACGGGTCCTGAATCTGGCAGAACTTGTTGCGCCTCGGTCCGCAGGGCGGGTCCACGTTGGTCGGGAAGAGCTTCATGGCGTAGAACGGGGCCGTGCTTATGGGCGATTGGCCGGACATCGAGGTGAGGAACTGGGGGTCGCTCCCGGCGGTGACGTTTGCGTTCCAGGCGGCGACCGTCGCCGTCAGGTTCGCGCCTGTCATCTTGGAGAGGTTGTCCGGGTCCGCGGCTATCGCCGTGGCCAGGGTGTTGAGGTCGGGCGCGCTGGTGATCCAGCCGCTAGCGATCTCGGCGCTGTTGTCCGAGCTCCAGGTGTAGCCCGAGTGCCAGACGAACCAGCTGTTCCTGCCCGCAACTCCGGGCCCTGGGGATGCGACCTGGGGTACGGTCATCACGGGGCCCTTCTTCCGCTCGGCGTCGTCGAAGATGACCCAGCACGGTACCTGGTCCCAGTCGAGCGTGGTGTTGTCGAAGACCAGGTTGACTCCCATCTCGTTGGCGAAGCCGCCCAGGGAGGTGTTCACGCCGGTGTTGTTGTTGAACCTGTTCCCGAACTTGTTCACCTTTATGCCCGGGGGCGAGACGGCGACGACTCCCGAGACGGTGGGGTCGGTACCGGGGATGACGAAGGAGCTGAAGCTGCCGAAGCTGAAGTTCATGTGCCACAGGTCTGCGCCCACCTTCTGCGCCATCTTGATCCCGTCGCCGGTGTTGCCCGGGCACCCGGTGGTGTACTGCGGCGAGGCCATCCAGTACTGCTTCTGCATGTCGACGTTCATCTCGAACCCTCCGGTCGCGAGGATGACCGCCTTGTTCGCCTTGATGGCCAGCGTCCCGCCGTTGCCCGACGAGCCGTTGCTCGTCGCATAGACTCCCTTGATCTCTCCGGTGGTGGTGTCCTGGATCAGCTGCGTGCCCGGGGTCTGGTACAGCACCTGGATCTTCCTCTGGGTCACGTTGTCCCGGAGGAGCTGCCACAGCCTCCCGTCGCTCGCGCTCCCGATGGGGAAGCCGTTGCTCTGGACGGGCGCCCCTGGCAGGGCGAGGCAGAACGTCTTGTAGTACGGGGTCGCCGGGTTGCTGGGGTAGGTGCCCGCGGCCGTGTACGTCCCGAGCGTCCCGCCGAGGGCCTGGATCCATGCGAAGTTGTCGACGAACCCCTGGGACTGGGCGGTGAAGACGCTGTCGTCCTCGACCGTCCCGACCGCGCAGGCCTTGAGCCAGATGGCGCCCTCGACGGCGTTCGGGGTGAGCGTCGTGGGGTTCGAGGGGACGAAGATGTAGTTCATGGACACCTTGCTGCTCCCGCCCTCGAGCGCCTGGGGCATCTTCTCGAGCACGAGAGGGGTGACCCCTGAATCGTATGCCGCGACGGCGGCGGAGAGGCCGGCCAGCCCGGTGCCCAGGATCACCACGTCCGCGGTGTAGTCCCAGGTGGAAGGGATCCCTACGGGCAGCGCCATCGGAGAGGCAGACCTGAGCCTTCCGGTCGCTTCGGGTTCCTTCGCGCCCGCCGACGATGATGGCGTCGCCGCCACGTGCGGGAGGAACGTCGTCGCTCCTGCCACGGCGCCCAGCGCCGCGGCCCCTGCGGCCGCGGTTCCCATGAACTGCCGCCTTGAGAGCTTCGTATCAGTTATCTTGTTCTCGGTCATTAGATGTCGCTGACCAGGCGCGAATAGGCGGTCTTGATAACCGAGACGTAATATGTGCACCCGGACGGGAACATGTGCACTCAGTCTGATGCGTTTTGAAACATCATGCCGCGAGCTATCGCCCAGGACGGGTCGAACCCCCCGTCGTCATCACAGACGCCCGTGACCTCCGGATCGGTCGAGTCTTCTTCTTATAGCGCGGGCTCCTGTCGAGTTTCTCGAAGCTCTATGAAATCCGCTGGTCCCGTGGTCCACAGGCGAGGCTCGTATGGCATCGACGCGCCAGTCCTGCTGCCTGTCTTCGCTGTCTTGATGGGCCTGACCGTTTTCAGCGGCATCGTCTCTGGAACCGTGTGGTCTTTCCTGGGGGTAGCGGTAATCGCCGCTCTCGGGTTGCAGGCCTACTATGCCTCCACGAGGGGCAAGTTCGTCGTCTGGGCGCGGTTGATCGGGCAGCTCGGGCTGCACGGCGACGAGCGGGTACTCGACCTAGGCTGCGGCAGGGGCGCCGTGCTCCTGATCGCTGCGCAGCACCTGACCACCGGCAAGGCGTTCGGGATCGACGTCTGGAAGCGTTCGGACCAGTCAGGCAACTCGATCGAAGCGACCGAGCGCAATGCAAAGGCCGAGGGCGTCGAGGACCGCGTCGAGCTCAGGACCGCCGACATGGCGTCTCTTCCTTTCGAGACGGCGAGCTTCGACCTTGTCGTGTCCAACCTCGCGATCCACAACGTCGAGAAGGAAAGACGAGACGGGGCGGTCGAGGAAGCCGTCCGGGTCCTGCGGCCGGGCGGGCGATTGATGATCGCAGACATCATGGAGACGGGCCAGTACGCCCGGAAGCTGAGGAGCCTGGGGATGGAGGGCGTGCACAAGCAGGACCTCGGGTGGAGGGTGTGGTGGAGCGGACCATGGGCTCGCACCACATTGGTGAGCTGCGTCAAGCCACCAGTGCGCTCGTGATGCCCATGTCGCAGGTCGCCTGGGCGTTTCTGGGTCCCTGCGCGACCGCGGGAACGGTCCCCTCAGGGGTGGGCGAAGGGGCCCGTCGGATGTCGGACAATGTAATACGCGCGTCTGACGATGTAATACAACGGACGACGGAGGGAGGGCGCCACGAGTCGCGAGGGTCAGGGAGGGAGGAGCCCCGGGATGTTGGTCGAGACGACCTGCAGGTCGAACGTGGGGTAGGAGCCCATCGTGAGGTCTATGGCGACCGGCAGGCCCGTCGGGCTGTCGAAGTAGGTGGTGACGAGCATCAGGCCGTTCGGGGTCTGCATCTGGAGGGAGTCGGCCGTCACCGGGATAGTCTTGCCCTGCACGGCGTGGGTCGTCGAGTACTGGCCCGCGGCCGCGCCCGACGCCGCGAAGAAGAAGGTCGAGCCGTCGTTCGTGCCCGGTTTGACCCACGCCACGTTCTCGTCGGTGATGGGCGCGCCGACGCCGATGGTCATGTTCTGCATGGACAGGACCTCGGCTTTGGTCGAGTTCACCGCAAGGACGCGGACCTCGTAGGTCAGCCTGAGGATCGTGCTGTCGACGTCGATCTTGCCCGAGTACACCACGTCGGCCCCCGGGGTCGCCCACGAAGGAAGCCCCTCGGTCCCTGCGGCCACGGACGGCGCCGGCGCTGGGATGAGGACGAGGATGACAATGAACGAGACCAACGCCGAAGCGGTAACTATGGGAATCACGATTCCGGCCTTGCGCCCAAGGCGAGAGCGCCTCCTCTTCATGAGATGATAGAGCAGGCGCGCAATTAAGGACCACGGGCGGCCCCACCGGGCGAAGGATTCACCGTACTCCCATCCATGGCACCAGAACCGGGTGGAAGGAGACGGGGTGAGACGGGGCGCTTCAGAGCGCCAGAAGGTAGGGAAGGTAGTACACGAGGGCGACGCCCCAGATCACGGCCGCGATCCCCACGGGGACCCAGAACTCCGGCTTGGAGGTCTTGTGATGGGCCAGGAGGCCACCTACGATTATTCCAAGGAAGCCCCCGGCAAATGAGATTATTGCAAGGTCCCTCTCGCTGATCCTGTCAAAGTCGATCTGGGCCGAGAACTTGTCCAGACTCATCGCGCCGACCCCTACAACGGACACCGCGAAGAGATAGCCGTAGAAGGGGTGCTGGGCGAAGAACGAGGAGATGTCGAGGGAAGTCAAGCGCCATCGTTCCTCCGCCTGCCTGAGGTCAAGTCAAGTGTAGACTGCGGAGGCGGATTTAAGCGCCGATGAGCGAATCCGAACATCGGGCGGCGGATGGGAGAGGCGGCTGCTCAAGTCGCTTGCCGGCTGCAGTGCCTGTTGGGGATGAAGGTCGAGAGGCCTGTCAGTCAGCTCAAATCGGTGGCGCGGGTGTGACTCTCCTATAAGGAAACCGTACCAGTTTTGTGACAGATTCTCCATATTACAGTCACGCGCTTGATACACATCGTGCCTCACTGAAGCGCAGAGATGAACGCCCGATCGAAGGGTTTGGCGCGAGATAGGCCTGTGCCGTGGCGGTCTGCGAAAGAGCGCGGTGAAGGTGAGGCGACCGTGGGACGGCGCAAGGGAAAGGGAAAGATGTCAGGGTGTGTCTCCTTCCTGCCTGGCTCTTGCTGTCTCTCGCGTGGCGCTTAAATGCGCCGTCAGACTGTTAGGGTACCCGACTGCGCGAATATGAGTCTCCGGCCCTGAACTGGAGATGATGCAGGCAATACCCGAACCGCAAAAACGTGGTATCAGCGCAGGGGTTCTCCACGGAAGGGCGGCAAACGGGTCACGACAGGAAAGGGAAAGACATCTTCGAACTCCATTCTGAAGAGACGCGTCGGCTGACGAAGCGGACGCACCATTAGGCCAACTCGCAACCGGCACCGAAACCAGGCGACCGCTCGGCAGGGCCCGCGGGAGCGCGTTATCGGCCTGCCTTTGAAGCACTCGCATGATCGCGCTGAGAAAGCGGGTTGCGGCCCTGGCGGCAATGAGGCTGCGAGCCCGGCCACACCTGACGATGACAGACCCAAATCAAACCAAATTGGATGAAGGAGGATGGGGAAAGGCGGAGCGGAAGTACGGACCTGAGGAGCTCGGGTACGACTACGACCACGCGATATTGGAAGCGACCCGACTCTGGGACGAGCTGAAGCGGTGCCACGCCTCGCGGAGGTGGAAGTATCCTCCCAGGGACGCAGCCTTCGAGCACCTGCTTGGTGCCTGGAGGACGCATCCGGGGAAGGCGATCGTCCATCTCTTCGACCAGCCCGACTTTGTCCACGTCACTCTGGACGCGGACGGGATCGAGCTGCTGAAGAAGGAGTGGTGGAAGCTCGTGGCGGAGCACGGATTCCGAGAAGCATACAAGCAACATCCCGGAGTGTATCACAGCACGACGGGAGCACACCTGACCATATCCGTCGACGAAGTGCGCAGGCTGGCTGCAGGCACGGGCACCAGCTTCGAGGAGCACATCGTCGAGGTACGTCCCGGCGCAAACGGCAAACCATTCAGCACCAGACTGCCAATCCGGGTCGACACCGAAACCTACGGCGAGCTCTTCGGCTTCTACGGCGATCTCATGCAGCGCAAGGGCGGGCATGTGACCAAAGACAAAGAAGTCCAGGAGGAGTTCGTTCGTGTGGTCGTCGGCGCGCTCGGCGAGGTCGACGTCACGACGAGAGCAATCGGCGAGTACACGGCCACATACACGACATCGACTATCCAGCATCTCCTGCACATAGGCGGGCTGGACACAAGCGTACGACAACTCTCGGCAGACAACCCGGCGCCGCTGTTTCTCTTCGAAGCGCCGGACAACGTGGTGAGCGCGTACCTCAGGAGCCTTTTTGAATCCGAGGGAGGCGTCAGCTACAACAAGAAGAGAGGAAGGCCGGGAAGCGTCGACCTGCACCAAGCCGTCATCTGCAGCCCACCGGAGCAGCACGTCATACCCAGACATCCAAAGAAGGTCTCGTACCGAAAGATCGGCTCACCAGCGGACCTACTTGGCAGACCACCTAGACTACTCGTCGCAGCAGCCCTGCTACTCATACGCCTCGGCATCAGCAGCCACCTCTATCCAGACACCCTCTACACCAACGACTTCGGCGAGAAGGTGATGCGCTGGAAGGCGATGGTGACCGGAGAAGACATCCAGACCTACGCAGACAAGATCGGCTTCATCAGCACTCGCAAGAAAAACCAACTCCACAGGAGGAATGAAGATTCGTCTTCCCCTTCCTCCCCCCTCTTCTGCGCTGAGAGGAGATGGATGCTTAAATTGGGTGCGAGGGTGATTCGGTAGATTGAAGTCGAAATCTGGCTACAAGGTGTACGCGTCAATCTGGCACGTCCCCTTCCCGGCTTGTAAGGTGAAGTCCGAAATCATAGCCGTGATCGATTCGAAGGGTCGCCTGGTAGGGGAGTTCGGCGAGGGGCTCACAATCCATGATTATGTCGGGAAGTACACAATGAAAGTCGGAAGAGAGGCCGTCGCCGGGTACCTTAACGGAGAGTGGGAGGAGAACATCTTCACGGGGGATGAGGTCGTTTTGACATCCATGCGGCAAGTCGAGAAGAGAGCGAGCCTCGCGCCTCCGGGAGGATTCCACATCTTCGTCGCAGGGGAGCATGTTCCGAGAGAGAGGTCGTTCTCCGTGAAGGCGATTTACACCAAGTTCCTTCTGGAATCTTCGCAAGTGGCGGTGCCGGACATGGACGATGACGTTCTCGAGATGGTGCGGACAGATGGACGACACGGCGGTGAAGCGTTAGTCGAGTCGCTGATCAAGTACCTCGGGATGAAGTACCACTGGCATCTCGAGCCGGAAGAGGTACACCTGATATCAGATACGGAGTTAGAGTCTATGCGCAGCAATGCGAGGGACGAGGGGTGCGAGACCTACATTCCCGCTGAATAGGTACAGAAAGCACCTCAATCGAAGCCGGCTTCGACGAGCTGGCCCTTGAATCCCAGAGGTAGTCAGTTGATATGTCCATACGCGTCGAAGTAGGAACCAGCAGCAACGACAGCACTCTGGAGGTCACGCGGGGCACATACTCGATAGCCATCGTGCGGAAGGAGAGCAGGGAGTTCGAAGCCGAGTGCCTCGAGATGGAGATGATGGTAGAAGAGGCATTACCGAGATGAAAGCGGTCCAGAAGCTCGGCGGGATGATCGGCATAGCGCTGGAGGATTGGAAGGAGAGGCCGAGAGCCATGGGACGATGCTGCCAGAGATGGCGGTAGATTTTTTTCTCCTGCAGTTATTGACAAAGAGATTCTTATTAATCCCGCGAAAGTGTGAAAATCATTTCATGGTGCTTATGTGTAAGATCCATCGGCGAAAGAGCGATGGACGATTCAGTGACCACGATTAGAGAACTGAAGCAGGTCGTCAAGGATTTCTCTGATGCTCGCGATTGGGACAGGTTCCATGGGGCGAAGGACCTCGCTATCGGAATGGTGACGGAGGCGTCTGAACTGCTTCAAGAGTTCAGGTTCAAGTCCGATGAAGAAGTCGAAGGATTGTTCCGAGATTCCCTGAAGGCAGAAATGATCGGTGACGAGATTGCCGATACGCTGTATTTCATTCTTAGAATTTCCCAGAGGTACAACCTTGACCTGACACGGGAACTTCAAAGGAAGATGGAGAAGAACGCGGTCAACTATCCAGTGGAGAAGTCTCGCGGTTCCAACAAGAAATACGGCGAGCTGAAATGAGATTTCGAGAGAACTGGCCTCGCCGTTGTCTCGGTTGCAAGTTACAAAGGTCACTCAGGTTGTCCACTATACCTGGTTGTAGCATGATTCCAGATGATCCGTTAGATCCAGAAATCACAGGCACCTTGAACAATGAAGTCCTGCCTAGACTTCCACGCGGGACTTCACGTAGTCCTCCGTTGCTTTATCTTCGAAGAATACGTAGCAACCTTTCATCCCTCTCGTCAAGAGGACCCTATACGTGTTCTTCACATTACGAAGAAACTGTTCTTTGTCCTTTTTGACTTTGCTATCGTAGGATTTGTTGGGGTCGCCTACCCACGTCTTTTTCTCGATGCCGTACACCAGATCTTTACCGAATATTATCCCAACGTAGTCGAACTCGAACCCCTGTATTGTATAGATGCAGCCTATCTGATCTACACCATTCACATCGTAGGCCCACAGGTTGCTGCTTGGAATTCCAGGTGCGAGCCTGCCCGCTGTGTCTTTGGCGTTCCATGGCCGCCTATAGTCTCCAATTATGACGTCTTCGACTAGTGTACCATCACCGTTAGGATTAGACCAGGGCCAGCAGAAGCCAGCCACCATCCTTGCAGAATTCGGGTTCTCCGAATTCTTCCGTTCTATTTCCTCGTGGAGTTCCTGAGGGCTGCCGAATATCTTGAATTCCATCTTCTCGTCTTTAGTGAGAATACGGTTAGCGGTGTCTCGTATACCTAGCACGTCGTCGACCCAGTTCAGATAACCGTCGGATCCGTTGCACCTGAACTGTGTCTTAAGTTCGAATTCGAACACCTCATTGGTGAACTTCTTAGCGGTCTCCCTTATCAGTTCACAGCTTCCAATCTCCCCAGGCCTTACGACTTGGAGGTCGTCGATGAAGAAGATTGCCACCTTAGCAGCATGAAGGAGTTCTTCGATTTGAGGCACTTTGGACTTGGCCTCCTTTTTTGTGTATCGATCGTTACTGGTCGTTCGAATCCTGTGAGCCTCGTCGCAGACTAGCACATCTATCTGATTCTCACTGTATGTCGGGAAGCTGTTGAAGTACTTGAAAAGGGGGGATGCCCTCTGCCCCACCACTCTTCGCAGCGTCTTCGTGAAGGCAGCTGAGCCAGTCGCATGGTAGACTGTAATCCCCTTCGAGAGCAGCTCTGCGATCACGTTTAGGGCAATGGCAGACTTACCGGTTCCTGGACCGCCCCTCACGATTATGACCGACTTGGTTGCGGCCTTCGCGCTCTTCTTGGCTCGGTCTAGTATTGTGTTGTACGCGGTAATCTGCTCCTCGAGTAGGTTGAAAACATGTTGACCATCTATCATGTTTCGAGCGTGCTCGAGCAACTTCTTTGACGGTCCAATCCTACTGGAGGTGAATCTCTCCAATATTGTGGGTCCACCGCCTCCCGCCAGCCTCGCTTTCAGGTAGTTTGCGAAATCAGCGGCATCCCCCTTCGCAAAGAGTGGAAACTTCGCAAGAATCTGCGCAAACTTGTCATCGAAGAGCACACCATCACTCCTCGGATAGTTGTGACAGTAGCACACCGAGGAGAGGTTGAGTGGGTTTCTCTCTTCGAATACCTCGACGAAGTCTTTCAGATACATGTGGTAGCCTCCAACCTGGTAGGACGGGTGCGCCTCCATCCGATTGGCTCCTGCGACGAATGTAATCACATTGTTCTCGACGTCACACTCCTTCGCCTCGGACCACTGTTTCAGCTCTACCAGGACAACGTTCTCCTCGCCGGTGGTACTCCTACCGAAGAGCATGCAGTCAATTCTCTGATTAGAGTAGGGAAGCTCGTACTCGACAACAATCATGTCCTCCTTCAGCGACGCATATTCTATGGCATTCTTCATGTACTGGAGCGAGTGGGCCCAGGATTTTACCTCGCGGGGATTTGCCATCCGATAGTAGTAACTCTCGTAGGCTGCCTTGAGCTTGTCAGATATCTGGTTGGCGAGAATGTCTTGATTAAACTCCTCAGTCGTGCCAGTGTAAAGTTTCACGTCCGAGGTATGGAGTCATTCTTATTTCATCATTTGGAACCTTCTGTTATCGCCATTTCATGCGTTCTCATCCTTAGGACTTATCATCTCCTGACCGGTGAGTCAGCTCGAGATAGATGATTGCTTGGAAAAGGTAACCCCTATCGCGGGGTGAGAGGTCGATGAAGTCGTAAGGATTCTGGACATTGCGAAGCTGTGACATCCGAGAGTCGAAGAAGTATTCTGTCCCTTCAAGATTAACCACCGGAAGTCTCCTAGGATGCACAATAAGAGTAATCGCCGAACTAAATAACCGCCACAGTGCGCCTGGCTCACCCATCTCTGAAGGAGAACTACTCAGCCGGGTGCATCGAGTCAGCATCATGCAGAGGATAGAGTATCGCATCTGCCCCAATTCAAGTCCGATTTGTACTCGGACATACGTTCAGACAGAGCGAGATTCCGGAGGCGTAAAACGTTATAACCATCACGGGTCGGACGGGTTTCGAAGCAGGATAAGTTATGCCGAAGTTCAAGTCGACAACCGAAGCGCTCAGAATCGTCCACGACAGAGCGCACATACGCAACCTGGGGATCATAGCCCACGTAGACCACGGTAAAAGGGATTGACCTAGTAGGTCTTCCCTACCGAGAACGACTACGTCGGACAGCCTCCTGGCGGCGTGTGGGATGCTCAGCCCCAGCGTAGCTGGGCAAGCGCTAGCTTTGGACTATATGGAGCTGGAACAGTCCAGACAGATGACGATCAAGGCAGCGAACGTCACTTTGTACTACGAAGAGGAAGGGCAGCCTTATGTAATCAATCTAATCGATACGCCGGGCCACATCGACTTTACAGGCAAAGTAACGCGCAGTTTGAGGGCCGTTGACGGCGCAATCGTCGTAGTAGACAGTGTTGAGGGGGTCATGACTCAGACTGAGACTGTAACGCGGCAAGCGCTCGAAGAACGGGTCCGTCCGGTCTTATACATCAATAAAATCGACCGTTTGATAAAAGAGCTTCGTTTAGGGCCCGAAGCGATGCAAAAGTGGCTTTTTAACATCGTAAACGACTTCAACCGCCTCATCGACACCTACGCCGAGAAGGAGTACAAGGAGGCCTGGAAGGTCACCGTCGCCGCCGGCCAGGTCGCCTTCGGCTCGTCGAAGGACAAGTGGGGCTTCAACGCGGTCATGGCCAAGCGCGTCGGCATGTCGTTCAAGGACATCATCGACGCCTACCTCGGCGAAGGGCCGGAGAACCTCGGCAAGAAGCTGCCCCTCCACGAGGCCCTCCTCGGCATGGTCGTCAAGCACCACCCGCCGCCGCACGTCGCCCAGGCCTACCGCATCCCCAAGATCTGGCAGGGCGACCTCACCTCGGACGTCGGCAAGTCCCTCCTCGCCTGCGACGAGAACGGCCCGATGGTCATGATGGTCACCAACGTCGTCGTCGACCCCGCCGCAGGGCTTGTGGGCGTCGGCCGCCTCTTCTCCGGCTCCGTCTCCAACGGCGACCCCGTCTACCTGCTCAACTCGAAGAAGGAAGGCAAGATCCAGTCCGTCCAGCTCTTCATGGGCTTCCAGCGCGAGATCGTCGACTCCCTCCCCGCCGGCAACATCCCCGCCCTCCTCGGCCTCGACATCCGCTCCGGCGAGACCATCTCCAACCGCAAGGACGTCGTCCCGTTCGAGTCCATCCACTACGTATCCGAGCCCGTCGTCACCACAGCCGTCGAGTCCAAGCACCCCCGCGACCTCCCCAAGCTCGTCGAGGCCATGCGCAAGCTCAACATCGAGGACCCCAACCTCATCATCACCATCAACCAGGAATCGGGGGAGACGCTGATGGCCGGCATGGGCGTCCTCCACCTCGAGATCGCCACCACGATGCTCCAGCAGCAGGGCCTCGAGATCATCACGTCCCCGCCCATCATCAACTACCGTGAGACCGTCAGGGCCGCCGCGGGCCCCGTCATGTCCCGCTCCCCGAACCGCCACAACAAGATCTTCATCAAGGTCGAGCCGCTCGACCCGCACATCGTCGAGCTCATCCGCAACGGCAGCCTGAACGAGATGACCGACAAGAAGGGCATCCAGAAGACCCTCAGGGACAACGGCTGGTCCTCCGACGAGGCCAAGTCCGTCGTCACCATCGACCCCAAGGGCAACATGCTCACCGAGGAGACCAAGGGCGTCCAGTACCTCAGCGAGTCCATCGACTCCATCAAGGCCGGCTTCGAGGACATCATGCAGAACGGCCCGCTCGCCTACGAGATCTGCAGGGGCATCAAGGTCACGCTGACCCACTACGTCCCGCACGAGGACCCCGCCCACCGCACCTACGCGCAGCTCATGCCGGCGACCCGCCGCGCCATCCTGGGCGCGATGATGACGGCCAACCCGACGCTCCTCGAGCCCATCCTCGGCATCGAGGTCAAGGGGCCCGGCGACCTCATCGGGGCCATCACCGGCGTCATCTCGGCGAAGAGGGGCAAGCTCATCAACGTCGAGCAACGCGAGGTGGTCACCATCATCCAGGGCGAGATCCCGGCGGCCGAGACCTTCGACCTCTCGCAGGTCATGAGGGGCGCGACGGCGGGCAAGGCCACCTGGAACACCAACTTCAAGCTCTGGCAGTCGGTCCCGACGAACATGCTCCTGCCGCTCATCCTGGAGACGAGGAAGAGGAAGGGCCTCTCGCCGGAGCCGCCGACGCCCTCCGAGTTCATCGACAAGGAGTAGTGAGCGGACGGACGGGAGGGGGCGGGACGCCGGTCGATCGGCCACGGTGCCGGTGCGCCGCCGACCTCTTCCCTCCGGGCCGCGCGCTGAAGGAACGGATGGATCGATGGACGGCACGGGGACCAGGGAGAGGAGCGATCCGGGCCCTCCCGGGCTTTTCCGTGCGAACCGCGCCGGACCCCGAGGCCGCGAGGAACGCCGCCGAGCTCGTCGACGAGGGGTAGCCGGCAGGTCGGATAGCGTGAGGAGGGGGAGCAGCTCGCCCTTCCCGCCGCTGCCAAAGTCGGGTCGCGGGCGCCCCAAAGCGTTTTAAGCTGCGAGGAGGCAAAAATGCCGATGCCGAAGCCGAAGCTCGAGAGCAAGATAGTGTCGATCGAGAGACGCCTCGATGAGCTCGAAGAGACGGTCGAGATACTGGGGGACTCGAAGACCACTCGGAGCATCGAGCGGGGGCTGACGGACCTGCGGGAAGGAAGGTTCCGGAAGTACGAGACCGCCGAGGCGCTGTTCAGAAAGGTCAGACGCGGGTAGGCATGGCCTACTCGCTCGTCTCCACCGCGAACTTTGAACGCGGGCTGAGACGGCTGTCATCCGCCGACCTCGACAGGGCCCAGGAGCTGGTCCGGGCAATCGCTGACGACCCCTATTCGTTCAAGGAACTCAGGGGCAGATTCAGGGAGCTCAGGAGCGCACGGTTCGGCGCTCACAGGGTCATCTACACCATCAGGGAGAGCCAAAAAGGAGGTAGTACTCCTCGCTGTGGAACCTAGAGGGCCGGCCTACGACCGCTGAGGCTGGAAGGAAAGGTTGCTCCTAGGGCCGTCGACGCCGTCCGAGTTCATGGACGGAGAGCCGGGGCGAAGGCCACCCTCCTGGTCGCGGCGGCGCCCACGGAACCCTTCCCGAGAAGATCCGGGTCGCTATTCGGAGGTAGCCTTCCACTTCAGGCCCGGCTTCCAGACCTCCTTCTGCCACTTCTTGTGACGCTCGGCCAACCACACGGCGTTCTCCCAGAGCGCCGGTCCGGCGTCCTTCTGCCACCCGGGGATTATCTTCTCGAACCTCGGCCAGACGAAGCCGATCCCGCTCATGTCGAAGTAGAGGTTCTCGTTCAAGAGGCCGTGGGATATCAGGACCCCGGCGACCTCGAACTGGCCGAGTATCCTGCTCACGTAACCCAGGCCTTCGCTATCCGCTGGATACGCCTTCTTGAACTCCTCGTAGTTCTTGGCGGAGAACTCCTTCATGAACCACTTCATCGCCGCGTTGTTCTCGGGCGTATCGAAGCCCCGGAACATCTCGAGCATCAGGTGCGCGTCCTCGGTCGTCGGCTTCTTCATGACGGGATTCTTGCGCGACCTCCGTATAAACCCGATGACCTGGCGGCCCGGCAAGGGGGAGATCCTCTCTCGCTCTGCGGACAGGGCCGATGTCCTCGCCTCGCGCGGCCTTCCTTCGATGCGACAGCCGTAGGCCGCCTCTTCGACCTTCGGCCGATCGCCTGCCACCGCCTCGTCGTGCGAGGGCATCGGGATCGATGTCTGGTCTCTCAGCATGGCCGATCACGGAATTTGAGTGGAGGGGGTCGCCAGCATCGGGCGGTACTCGCTTATTGGACCCACGTCGTATTGATTTGAGGCGGGCCCGACGGTGCAGGGACCCGGACCGGATCGAGCCTACCCCCGTCGACCCCGTCTTCAGGGAGAAGCTCGACGCCGTCTTGACGGATTGGATGGCGGAGACCGAACGCTACCTCAGGAAGGCGCATGCCGACGGCTTCCTGAGACCCGAAGCCGGCGTCAGGGACGCCTCGAGCTTCATCGTCACGATAGAAGAGGGATCGGCGGCGATCATGAAGAACGTGCGGGACAGGAGCGCGTACCGCTCTCTCTACGAATCCTTCAGGCGATACCTCGAATCGTTGAGCGTCGCTCCTTTCCGTTCGCATACGCGCTCTCCCGAGTCCACGTGACCTGCTTCGCGCCTGCTCGGTCCTTCTGAGCTCAGAATTGCACCAGAGTCCAGATTCGGCTCGAGGAGGACCGTCGTCGCGGTCAGGCGGAGCCCGGGACTCCGGGCCCCGTTCCGGCGGCGGTAGCGCCACGGGCACCCGGATCAGTCGTTCGAAGAAGCTCGGGTGGACGACGTCGCGCACGTGGTCCTGGGATTCACAATGATGAGGTTCTGCTTCATAAGGATTTTAAGGATTGACGGCCCCCTGCCAATCGAGTTGCGCATATCGCGGTCCGGCTTTGCCCTGTCCGTCGTCGGCGCCCTGCTCGTCCTTTCCCTCGCGGGATTCGCCGACGTCCACGCTACGCCCACCGCCGTGACTCCCGGGCAGGTCCTCAGCGAAAGCCTCGTCCTCTGCACCCCGAGCGAAGGCGTGTCGGAGAACGGCACGATCACGGCCAGCGGGACCGCGTCGGGCTGGATCTCGGTCGCTCAGACTCAAACCTGGTCTGACGGTCCGGACACCGTGGCCAACTGCGACACCATCCCCTACTCGGTCACGGTCCCGCTCTCGGCATCGGGGTCCTATCAGCTGGTCTGGACCATAGAGACCTGTTCGTTCTCTCAACCCGGGTTCAGCGGCACCTGCGTGCCTCTTCCGTTCACCTTCCTCACTCTGGACTTCCAGGTGGCATCCCCGATAGGGACGCCGCAGTTCCCATCGGGCGGCATCGTGGCGGGCATCCCACTCCTCGCCGTGGCGCTGGTGGGATTGGCTCTGATCAGAAGGAACGGGCTCCGGCTGAACTCCCCTCGCTGACGTCGGCAGCGACCTTCGGACCGATCCGCCTTCGAATCAGGCCGTGCTATTCGCCGGCGCCGGATGGTTCAGGATCATCCTAGCGGGCGCTCAAGGTCGCTGACGTCGTCCACGAAGGAAGCGCTGCAGAGCTCATTGGCGAAGAGTTGGAGGGCGCCCGAACCGGCGGATGGGCGGACGAGCGGCCGGCCTACCTCGCCTCATCGGGCCCACACGCCGAGAGAACAGATGGAGGCCACGGCGGGGGCGAGGGAGGGAGGCCCTCTGCGGCACTCGGCCCCCGTCCGTCCGACGTCCTTCAGACGATCGCCGAAGCGCCGGCCGCGGCTACCGAGTGGTCGTTCTCCACGGTGGACCCGCTGACCCCTATGGCGCCTATGACCTCGCCCTCCCGGTTCTTCAGCGGCACGCCGCCGGGGAAGGTTATGAGACCCCCGTTCGAGTGCTCGATGTTGTAGAGGGGCCCTCCGGGCTGCGAGAGCTTCCCCAGCTCGCCGGTGTTCATGTCGAAGAACCTCGCCGTCCTGGCCTTCTTTACGGCGATGTCGATGCTCCCCACCCACGCCCCGTCCATCCTGATGAACGCCTTCAGGTTGGTCCCGGCGTCGACCACCGCCACGTCCATCTTGGTGTTGAGCTCCTTCGCTCTCTTGGTAGCAGCGTCAAGGACGCTCCGCGCCTGTGCCTCGGTTATGTCTGCCAATTTGGTGCCCCAGCGATGACCTGGCGTATATTTAACCAGGGCGGCGTGCCGGTCCGTGACGACGACGGCCATCCGTCCGTCGCGGGCCGGTGCCGACCTCGGCGCCAGGGGAGGAGCCGTGCGTGCGGGCCGGGGAGTACCTGCGGGTCGCGCGCCGAGCCTTCGTGGAGCGCCCAGGTCGACCCAGCTCAGCTTCCCCGAGCACGGTCACGACCTAGGATCGGTCCGCGGGTCCATTTCTGAGACGGTGACCGTAACTCCGGTCGGACCCCGCTGTCGCCTTCGGAAGGTAAGGTGTGGCAGGATCCGCATCCCAGCGTATCGAGGGTGGCGCATCCGGGAGCTCGTCGGCGCCCGACGGGTCCGCCAGGCCGGGACGGTCCCGGCTCGGACGCGGCCATATATACGACCGGGACGCTCTCCGCGCAGAGACCAAGGGGGTAGATGCTGCCATGGCTCGCGTCGGAGGAGACGAAAGGGGACGGTCGCTCGGTCCCATCCTCTGCTGGGCGGTCGTCTTCGCCGACATCGGGACGTCGGTCTACTACGTCCCCGGGATCCTCTACGGGAACGTGGGGAGCCTCGCGGGCTTCTTCGTCTTCATGACCACGTCCGTCTTCGTGCTCCTGGCGCTGAAGTACGCGGAGGTGACCCGCCGGTTCCCCCAGGGCGGCGGCGTCGTCACGGTGGGGGCCCAGGCGATGAACCACTGGGTCGGCGCCCTGGGCGGCATGTTCATCCTCGTCGACTACTTCCTGACGGCGGCCATCAGCTCCCTCTCGGGGATCCTCTACCTCAGCGTCGTCTTTCCGGTGATCGGGCCCTACGCCCTGCCTGTCACGGTCGCGGCCCTCGTCCTCCTCGGGGTCCTCAACGTGGTCGGCGTCGGCGCGAGCGCCAAGGTGAGCCTAGTGGGAGCGTCCGTCGCCTTCGTCAGCGACCTGGCCCTCCTATTCACGGTCTTCACCCACCTCTCGGTGGCCCAGTTCCTGGCCCTCTTCCCCAGGATGTTCGAGGGCCATTCGCTCGCGCCGACCACGGTCCTGATCGGCTTCGCCGGCTCTTTCCTCGCCTTCTCGGGACTGGAGAGCATCTCCCAGCTCTCCCCCGTGATGAAGACCCCCCGGAGGAGGGTCAGCGGGATCGCGCTCGCGCTCGTAGTGATCACGGTCGGCCTGACGAGCCCGCTGCTGACGATGTTCTCCACGCTCCTGCTGCCGCAGAGCGTCGTCGGGGACCCGGTCCTCTCTTCGCAGCTGGTCTCCCTGCTGGGAGGGCGGTCGGGGGGCATCGCCCTCCAGACGGAGATAGCCATCAGCGCTAGCGCCCTCCTCGTCTTCGCCAGCAACACGGCCATCATCGGGACGTACTACGTCTTCATGGCCCTCTCGCGTATGCGGTTCTTCCCTGCGATCATCCTGCGGAGGAACGGGAGGCGCGGCACGCCCCACTACGCCATCATCCTCGCAGCCACCTTCCCGATCGTCCCCCTGGTGCTCGTGGACGGGAGGGTCAACCTGCTGGGCGACATGTACGCCTTCGGCCTGCTGGCCGCCTTCACCCTGACCTGCCTCGGCCTGGACATCGTGCGGCACCGCGAGAGGAAGGCGGCGCTGGCTGCGCGGAGGCTCGCCGGTCCCTCGGACGAGCCGCCCGAGAGCGAAGCCGAGCTGGAGGCCGAGAGGGACGAGGCAGAGGCAGCCGGCGCGCCGGCGAGGCTTTCGGATCCCTCGGACGGACCCTCCCTGGCGGTCGACCGGCTGAGAGAGGAGACGCCGTCCCCATCCCCTTACCCCGGAGAGACGATGCTCGGCTTCTGGCACACGTTCAAGTTCTACATAGGGCTGCTGACGACGGTGCTCGTCTTCATCGCGTGGACGACGAACCTGGTGGCCAAGCCGCTCGCGACCGCGTTCGGGGGGACCGTGGTCCTCGTCGGCATGGGAATAGCGTACTTCGGATACTCGCGGCACTCGCGGGCCGAACAGACGCCCGTGGTCGTCACCCACGGCGAGGAGTACCTCCCGGGTTCCACCCTCGCCGTGCTGGAGCCGGGCAGCGGGCTCAACGACGCGACGGTCCGTTCCGCGATCAAGGGAGCCTCAGGGAAGACGGTCGTGTTCCTGTACCTCGGCGCCGTCCCGCAGGGGAGGACGCCGAGCCTGTTCGAGTTCCACGACCCCTACTACGAGGACGAGGAGGCGAAGCAGACCTTCGGCAGGGCCGAGCGCCTGGCGCGGGAGTTCGGGGTCAAGCGCCTGTTCCTCTACCGCCAGTCCGGACCGGGCGCGATCGCCCGCGTGTGGAGGATAGTGCACCCCTACGACACCCTGGTCGCAGCGGAATACCCTTCGAGAGGTCAGGGGATCTATCCGGACCGCATCCGCTACGAAGACGTCCCGGAGGGGAAGATAGCCCACCTGCTGAAACGCTGGTAGCGGTGGTGCGGCCCCGGATCGAGGGAGACGGAAGATCGATGCCGCTCCCACCGTTCTGCCCGTCGGGCGCGCGTCCCTCGGAGCCGGGACGCAACCCCGGGGTGCAATACACCTTTTAGCAGGCCCGGCCGCTTGGCCCGATCGAAGACAGATGGTCGACAAGGTCGCGCGTGGGACGAGCGGCGAGGGCGGAGCGAGCGGAAGGTACTGCGTGTTCTGCAAGGAGGAGGGCGAGCCGGAGGAGACGGCGCGCGACGTCGTTACCATCAGATTGAGGGAGGGCGGAAGACCGAGGAGGGTGGCGCTCTGCAAGGCGCACGCCGACGCGCTCGGTGGTCCAGGGTCGATGTATGAAGCGGTAAGACCGCCGACGAAGGTCGTCCCCGCAAAGGGCCTCGCACGCCAGACCCTTCACGTCGAAGGGAAGAGCGAGAAGGGAAACATCAACCGGACGCTGCGCCGCGCCGAGGGGTACAGCAAGGGCCAGAGAGGCAGGCTGGGCGAGTAGCAGCCGCTCCACGAAGGTAGAGAGCGGCCTCGCACCGGGCCGCCCGCCGTCCGCGAGGACCGCGAGACCCCGTCGGACCGTGACGGCCGAGGGGGGCCGACGGGCCGAGAGAAGACGAGGGCCTCGCACGGTCGGGGCCCGCTCCGGTTAATAGCCCGCGGCGAGGCGCGCGGCGCCATGCATCTCACGGCGGACGACGTGGTGTACGTCCACGACCGACTGATAGCGGAGCACGGGGGGACCGCGGGGATCGCGAACAGGCGCATGGTCGAGTTCGCCGCCGACGCCGCCTCGAGGAAGAAGGACCCGGTCTACGAGGCGGCTGCGATCCTGGAGTTCCTGGCGAAGAATCACCCGTTCCTGGACGGGAACGAGGGGACGGCGTTCGCGTCGGCCGCGGCCGCGCTGAGGCTCGAAGGCCGCCGGGTGGCCGCCGCGGACGAGGACGCGACCGCGTTCATGCTGGACGTGGCGGCGAACAGGCTGACGCTGACCCAGGTGGCCACGTGGCTGAACGGCAGGATCGAGGCCAGCGTCGGCGAAGAGGCGCAGCGCGCGAAGGCCGGGCAGGAGGGCCGTCCGGTCCCGGAGGGAGACGCGAAGAGGAGGGCGATGGACGAGACCCTGGAGGCTCACAGGACGCTCATGAAGAGGCTCTCCGAGCTGTAGGCCCGATCTCCCCGAGGACGGCCCCCATGCGTCGCTGAGGAACCCCGCACGGGTCGCCACGGCCAATCAAAGAGGACCACTTCCGTGGTCGCCGAAGCCGTCGGAGTTTCACAGACGTGCGGCGGTCGAGCAGGGGAGCGCATGGAGAGGAGGGAGTCGGGAGGCCTTTGGGCGGACCCGGGTCCGGCTGGCTTATCGGCTGCGCCTTCGGTCGAGGGACCGGCGAAGGCCTCCCCGGCCCCCGTGCGGACCGCGCCGAGGCCGCCGCGCTATGATTTTTACCGACCAGGCAGGCCCGTCGACCGGCAATCAATGGTCGATCAGATGATGATGAAGGCGGTCAGGCTCCACGCGGCGAAGAGCGACCTCAGCGTCGACTCGGCGCCGGTCCCGCAGCCCGGGCCCGACGACGTCCTGTTGAAGGTGGAGGCGGCAGGCATATGCCACTCGGACGTCAACTACCGCGACGGCGTCGCTCCGGTGGCCAGGATGCCCATCACCCTGGGCCACGAGTTCGCCGGGACCGTCGCCGCGAAGGGCGCTGGGGCGACCGCCGGCGTCGAGGTCGGCGACCGCGTCTGCGTCCACTACGTGGTCAGCTGCGGGACGTGCGGATACTGCGCCTCAGGGATGGAGACCTACTGCGAGCGGTACCGGATGATAGGGAAGGACGTCGACGGGGGCTTCGCCGAGTTCGCCTGCGTCCCCGCTCGCAACGTCCTGAAGGTCCCTCCCTCGCTGCCCTTCGAGCAGGCGGCGATCCTCGGCTGCGCGGTCTCGACAGCCTTCCACGCGCTCCGCAGGGGCAGGGTGAGGGAGGGCGAGACCGTGCTGGTCAACGGCGCCGGAGGGCTCGGGCTCCAGGCCATACAGCTCGCCTCGAGGGTCTTCGGGGCGGGGCGGGTCGTCGCCGTCGACGTCTCGGACGCGAAGCTGGAGCTGGCGGCGAGGTTCGGCGCGGATTCGACCGTGAACGCGGGCGACCCGGGTGCGGGGGACCGGATCCGCGAGCTCACCAACGGGAGGCTCGCCGACGTCGCCCTGGACTTTGTCGGGAGGAGGAGCACCGTCGAGAGCCTGCTCGGGTGGACGGGCAAGGGCGGGAGGCTGGTCGTCGTCGGGATCAGCTCGGAGAGCGTCACGCTCTCCCCGTACACGGCGCTCATAGGGAAGGAGACCGAGATGGTCGGGGTCGACGACCACCTCCGGTCCGAGCTCGTCGAGCTGGTCCGGCTCGTCGGGTCGGGGACCCTGGACCTCTCGCGGTCTATAACGCACAGGCTGAAGCTCGAGGAGGTCAACCTGGGCATGCGGATGCTCCGGGAGCAGACCGGGAACCCCGTCCGGATCGTCGTGACGAACTGACCCAGAGGGGGCGCCGCCCGGCCTTGAGGGGCTTGCCGTGCCCTTCCGGCACCGGGTCCCGTCAGGTGATCGTCAGAGTCACGTCGTTCGAGTCGACCATGGAGACGAGGTCGCCGCTGCCCGTGGTGCCGACGACGGTCAGCGAGAAGGAGGCGGGGAGCTGGACGGCCGGCTGCCCTGGGACCGAGATGGTCAGGATGGTCGTCGAGCCCGACGTGGTCGGGGCGACCGTCGCCTGCAGGAACGAGCACGACATGACGCCCGGCGTGCAGCTCTGTACGGACAGGGTGACGTTCGGCAGGCCCAGCGTGGACGAGCCCGCGACCAGGGTCGCGTTGACCGTGAAGGTCACGCTGCCCCCCGGCGCGACGCTCTCCGAGGCGGGGACGAGCGCCAGCGAGTACTCGAACGCCCCCACCTGGAAGCCGGCGGAGCTGCCGACGTGGCTCTTGTCGCCGCTGTAGCTGGCGAGGATGTCGGTGCCGCCCAGGTTCGCCGGGACGTAGTTCACGGAGCAGGACGCCGCAGAGGAGGGCGCGGACGGGGACGCCGCGAGGGTGCAGGACGGGAGGCTGGGACCGAACTGGCCCGAGTCCGCGGTGAAGTTCACCACCCCCGTGGGCACCGTGGGAGCCGGTCCGGTGTCGCTGACGGTTGCGGTGCACGGCGTGACCGCCTGGAGCACCACAGCGCCCGGAGTGCAGAGCAGCTGCAGGACCGTCGGGTCCCCCGTCGTGACGGTGACGTTCTGGTTCGTGTCGGTCGCCTTCAGGACGAGGTTGCCGGAGTAGCTCGACGTCGTGAACTGGACCGCGACGGTGAGGTAGACCAGCGTCCCGGCCGTGACACCCGCCATCTCGACGTCGTCGCCGCTCGAGGCGCACCCGCTGATGGGGTTGCCCGGCGACGCGGAGTACCGGTAGAAGATCGGCCCCACCAGGGCGCTGTAGCCGCGGGACTGGTAGCAGGCGGTCACCCAGCTGACCGTGAACCCCTTGGTGGCGCTCGTCAGGGAGAAGTTCGTCCCCGGGTTGAAGCAGCTCGTCGAGTCGCCCGGGCAGCTCCCCGAATCGCTGAACTCCGCGCTGAACGTGAACCCCGCGCTCCCGTACCCGTGGTCCGCCGTCGAGCTGGAGTAGGGGTTGTCGAGGAGCGGGTAGGTCCCGCCGTTCCACTGGACGTCGATGCCGGAGAAGCCGACCTGGCCGGAGCCGCCCGAGGCGCCCGGCCGCAGCGCGAAGACCAGCAGCAGGATCGCGATGACGATGACGGCGACCATCAGCAATCTCCGTCGGCTCTTGTTGGGGTTGTTTCTTCCCTCAGCAGCCACGCTCAGGACTGGGCCCCAGCCCCGTAAAAACCATGCGGAGGCCACGGGCCGCCACTGGCCCTCCCGGGCCTTCACGCTCCGTGGCGGGGCGAGGCGTGGTCGCGAGACGGATTTCGGGCCCTTACCGGGATCCGCGTCGCCAGGTTTATAGCACTCTCCGTCTCCAAATGGATCCACGAACCACAAGCTTCTGCTCTCGATGACGCTCGTCGTGGCTGTCGTCCTCTTCGGTGGCCTGCTATACGCGACCGTGCCTCTCAACTCGGCGGCCGTGCCCGGAGCCGACGCCGTCGGCTCGGCCGGTCCCTCGACGGGGCCGACCCATTCTTCGCACCCGATGGTGCCGGTGCCGACGCCGCCCGTGACCCCTGACGTGGTGTCGTCGTCGGCGGCCACAAACTCGGTCTGCCCGCTCTCCGCGAGCCAATGCCTCTCCTCGCTCAACTGGGGCGGCTACGCGGTCTGCGTGCCCCAGTCCGACTGCGCGACGCTGACGGCGGCGACCGGCGCGGTCACCAACGTCAAGGGGTCCTGGGTGGTCCCATCGATCCTTGGCTCATTCGGCAGCAGCTGCTCTGACAGCGAGAAGACCTGGTACGACATGTCCGACTGGATAGGGATAGACGGGTTCGTCAGCCAGACGGTCGAGCAGACCGGCACCGCCTCGGACTGCTACTATGGTCAGGTCTACTACTATGCCTGGTACGAGTTCTACCCTGCCAACTCGGTGCTCATCAGCTCGATGACCGTCCGCCCCGGCGACACCATGAGCGCGCAGATCAACTACGCTGGAGGGCTGTTCACGACGACCATCACGGACCTGACCACGCACCAGAGCTACACAAGCCCGCCGACCGCAGTCCCGGGCGCCCAGACCGACTCTGCCGAGTGGATAGCCGAGTCGGCGTACTATGACGGCTTCCTCGCGCTCACGCCCGTGACCCCGGTCGCCTTCACCGGGGCGACCGCTACCATCGGAGGAGTGACGCACACCATATCCGGCTGGGCCTCCGACGCGTACTGGTTGCTGATGGTCGACTACAACTTTGGCGTGAACCAGGAGACGGGCGTCGCGACGCCCTCGACGCAGACGCTGGCCTATGCCAAGGCCCTGCCGTCGGCGCTGGGCAGGGGCGGCGACAGCTTCATCGTCCTCTGGCTCAGCAGCGGCCCGTGACCATCCCCGTGCGACCTCCGGGACGCTCATGGGATAAGTCCCCAGGCCATGAGCGATCGCCTGATGGATTGCAGAGAGGGGGCCTCCGGATCGTCGTGACGGACTAGCCGATGCGGCGGCGATGGATGGGTCCGGCTCGGAGCAGCGAGTCAGACCCGGCGGGCACCCCGGGTGGCGTTCGACCCCGGGTCTGGACCGCCGGGAGACGTCCGAGGGGCGGGCCTGACCCCGGGGAGCGCGGGACAGGAACCGCGAGGACCCTGGAGCCAGCCTTCCACCTATAAATCGCCCTGCGGCGCCCGGGGGGTTCGGGCATGGACGAGAAGAAGAAGGAGGAGGGGAGGACTGCCGGCGAGTTGGTCGGAGAGCTCGCCTCGCTGCGTGAGTTCTTCGCATACAACGTCTTCGTCAGGAGGAAGTATCTCGACTTCATGGGCGGGCTCCCCGAGGAGACCCTCACGAAGGACAGGGGAGCGTCGTACCCCTCGATCCTCGACATCCAGACGCACATCCTCGACGTCTGCCGGTCCTGGCTCCACGCCTCCGAGACCGGCGAGGACTCTCCCGAGCTCAGGGGGCTCACCCTCGCCCAGGTGAAGGAGCTCGAGGCGGAGGTCGACGACTACGCCGAGCGCTTCATGCGGAGGCTGAGGCCGGAGGACCTGGAGGGGTCGTTCCAGTTCACGCCTGGGAAGGGCGGCGGGGTCGTGACCATCGCCTTGAGGGAGATGCTCTGGCACATGGTCGAGGAGGAGCTCCAGCACAGGGGGGAGCTGAACGCCCTGCTGTGGCAGGACGACATCGACCCCCCGGTAACGGACTGGATCGACTGGAAGCGGGCGCTGGAGAAGCCCGGCGGACGCTGACGCGCCGCTCCCGGCCGTCGGGAAGGGGGAGGCCCGAGCGCATGAGGATGATCGCTTGCGATGCGAACGCGCCGAGCGAGTGCAACGTCTCTCTCGACCGGGGTCTTCGGGTAGGATCAGTGAGGGTCATGCTGGCGGGAGCGATCGGGGGCGAGGGACCGACGAGGAGGCAGGCCATCGGGATCGCCGCTCCGGGCTCTGTGGCCGAAGCGACCGCGCTCACGTCGAAGGTCTAGGGAGGGAATTGGGGGAGGAGATGGCACGTTTCCGCTCCCGATTGCATCGCGACGGGATATCGCTTTTATACGCAGGTGAGATGGCAGAAGCATGTACTGTGCAAAGTGTGGTGCCCAGAACCAGGACGATGCGACCTACTGCTCCTCGTGCGGAGCCCCGTTGACGCCGGTGAGCGCTTCGACCCCGGCCGCTGCGCCCTCGCAGATGCAGGCCCAGGGCGGGAAGAACGGCCTCGTGGCCGCAATCCTGAACCTGTTCTGGGGGATCGGCTACCTCTACCTGGGATACAAGAAGGTGCTTGGTATCCCTGCGTTCGGTTTCGTCATCTTGATGATCCTCGTCTACGTCATCCTCGGGATCTTCACGGTAGGAATAATCCCGCTCATCCTGGCCATAGCCATGGCGTACGACGGCTACCAAAAGGCATCCGGTAAGAAGGGCTTCATCGGCGCGGAAAGGTAGACAGAGCAGACGGTCCCCCTCTCTGGTCAGAGACGGGGCGTCCGAGGGCCGGCCCCAGAGTCGAGCGGAGTGGAGGGCTCGTCGACGAGCGACGGGGACGCCCTTCGAATAGAGGGGGAATCGATGTGCTCGAGGTCGGAGGCCTCTCCCCTTCCCTTTCCTGTCCGCTCTCGAGTGCGAACCGCGACCTCGGGGAGCGGCGCGGCCGCGCGCCCATCCCCGGGAAGCCCGCCGGTGCGGCGGCGGCCCCTTTGTTTCGCCCTTTCCCGCCCCCTTGGGTAGCAGCAAGGTTCATAGCGCCCCGCGGCGGGGCGTACGCCACATCATAGGTACCCCGGCGAAATGGCGATCAACCCCCCTCTTCTGAAGTTCGGGCTCACTTCCATCAACTCGGGGCCCAACTGCGATCCCGAGAGGATGGTGGAGATGGCCCGGGCCGCCGAGAAGACCGGTTTCGACTCCCTTTGGGCCGGGGGGCACCCGTTCCTCTCGGAGAGACAGTCGCGCATGCCCCCCAGCCTGAAGATGCTCGACCCCGTCGTCGCCCTCGCCTTCGTCGCGGCCGAGACGCGCAACATCCGCCTCGGGACCGGCATCCTCCTGCTCCCGCAGTTCAACCCGGTCATCCTGGCGAAGCAGCTCGCGAGCCTCGACGACCTCTCCAGAGGGAGGCTGATCGTCGGGATCGGCGTGGGCTGGTCGGAGCACGAGTACGAGGTGCTCGGCATCCCCTACAGCGACCGCGGCCGACGGGCCGACGACTACCTGAGCGCGATGCAGGCCCTCTGGACCGAGGACAGGCCGGCGTACCACGGCCGATTCGTCTCCTTCCACGACCTGCAGGCCTGGCCGCACACCCTCCAGTGGCCGTACCCCCCCATCGTCGTGGGTGGGTCGTCGCCGGGAGCGTATCGCCGCGCGGTCGAGCGGGGGAACGGCTGGTTCGGCTTCGGGATGGACCTGGAGGAGACCGAGCGGGCCATCGCTGCCCTCCGCAGAGCGGGGAAGCGGTACACTCGGCCCGCGGTGCTCGGAGAGCTCGAGATCACCGTCGCTCCGCGGGTGCCCGTCGACGGACCGACGGCCAGGCGGTTCTCCGAGCTCGGCGTGCACCGGCTGAACCTCATCCCTCCGCAGAGCGCGGACGGGTCCGCCGCGCAGGCCTTCATCGAGGCGACGGGGCGGACGCTCATCGGCCAGGTGTGAGCGCGACGGGGCGGACGGCGCCCGCGGGAGCCCCACGCCGGGGTCGCCCTCGACCGCAGGCCGCCGTCGTCGTGTCGGTTCGGCCCTTCAGGGGGGTATCCCCACCCTTCGGCAGAACTCGAGGTAGCGGGGGTCTTTCCTCATCCCGGCATAGAGAGGGTCGACCCTCACGAACGCGGGCCAAGAGTGGGTCTCCGCCTCCTTCATGAGCACCTCGAAGGCCTCGTCAAGGTCGCCCAGCGCGGCCCGGACCCAGAGCGTCCCGTTGAGCCTGAGGGACTGGTTCTCTTTGGCCAGGACCTCCCTCTCCAGCAGGTCCTCGGCCTCCCTCCTCCTCCCGGCCCGGGCGAAGAGGAGGGCCTGGGAGGGCGCGACCGTGGGCTCGTCCGGGCTGAGGCTCCGCGCGGTATCGAGCGCCTTCTGGGCCTCGACGAAGTCGCCCTTCTCCATGTAGTGGTCGGCGATGTGGAGGTAGACCCGGGGGTCCTTGGCGTGGAACTCGCGCATCCTGGCGAGCACGTCCAGGGCCAGCTGGTCCTCGCCGACCCACGTCGCCAGAGAGGCCAGCACCTCGCCGCTTCCCGGGGAGAGCGGATCGAGCTCGTAGGCCCTCTTGAACGACTCCAAACCGTCGCGGGCGGTCCGTACGATGCAGTCGAGGATTCCGAGGGACATGTAGGCCTCGGAGAGGTTGGGGTTGATCCCTATGGCGGCCTCGGTCTCGGCGAGCGCCTGGTCGAACCGGTCCATCATCGAGTGGACCCCGGCCATGGCCGCGTGCGTCTCTGCGAGCCTCGGGTCCAGGGCGAGGGCCTTCGTAGCGTCGGCCTCGGCCTTCCTCGTCATGGAGGTGAAGTCCTCGTACCCGCTCACCCCCAGCCCGTGCCAGGCGTCGGCCAGGGCGGCGTAGGCGCGGGCGAACTCAGGGTCCTTCGCGACCGCGCGCTGGAGGAGCGCCACGGTCTCCCTCAGGGCGGCTTCGGTAAAGTCGTAGGAGAGCTGCATCGCCCTGAGGTAGAGCGTGTAGGCCTCGACGTCGTCGGTGTCCTTGCGGACGGCACGGGAGGAGAAGAAGAGCCCGGCGGAGAGGGAGGCCGCGACCTTCGAGGCGACGTCGGTCTGGATCGCGAAGATGTCGTCGAGCCTGGAGTCGTAGTTGGAGGACCAGAGGTGCTCCTCGGTGCCGG
>JBEKTS010000018.1:0-34597 GCA_049515775.1 Nitrososphaerales archaeon
ACGACGGCCGGGATCAGCCCGTAGTTGAGGGCCGGGTCGGAGCGGGCGATGAAGACGCGCAGGTCGTCGAGCTTCACCAGGCGCAGGTACTCGCCGAGCAGGTCGTCGATGAGGAGCAGGTGCTCCATGTCCTCGATGAGGGGGATGACCTCGATCTCCTTGGGCCTGAACTCCCCGACCCATCCCTTGACCGTCATCGACTCGGAGAGCCGCAGGTCCTGCACGCCCGCGATCGCCTTGCCGTAGTAGTCGTGCAGCCACGCCAGCTCCCTCCCGCTGGTCGTGAACGGCAGGATGACCTCGAAGATGGGCACGGTCTCCCTCTCGTGGAAGACCGTGGCGACGTCGGAGCTCAGCGGTATCGTCTCTAGGGTCGTGGTCACGATCTTCCTCTCGGCGGCCTCTATCTGGGGGTTTGGGATCCTGTAGGTCAGGTAGATGTCCTCGCCGATGACCTTCTTCCGGAAGTACTCCGGGTAGGAGCTGAAGAGCTTCCTGACGACGTTGGTGTCGGCGTCCTTCCCCTCCGAGTCCCACATCACCTCGTCGCAGCCCAGGTCGTGGTACGCCGAGAAGGCCTCGCGCAGCTCCGCCTCGCCCTCGATGACCTCGCTGTCGGCCCAGGGGGGTGGCGAGACGTTGTCGGGGTGCTGGGTCGACATGGTCCGAGGGATTCTTCGATCTTTCAAACCTGAGGTTTCGGTCGGCCCTGCTCCTCGAAGGTAGATTAACTAATCGTACGGGGGCCATCCGACCGACCGGGGCCGGCTCAGGCGAGGCTGAGGTCGTCCGCGACCCGCAGGCGGCGCAGCATGGCGCTCTTCTTCTCCATGTGGGACTGCATGCGCCCGAGTATGTCGTCGAGCGCCCTCACCGCCTCCACGACGTGGGGCCCCTTGTTCAGCATGACGCACTCTGCCCCCTCGGAGAACGCGGCGTCGGTGATCTCGGCCCTCGATGGGGTCCCGGTCTTGGTGAGCGTCTCCAGGACCTGGGTCGCCCAGACCACGGGGACGTGGGCCGCCTCGCAGAACCAGAGGATCTCCTCCTGGATCTCGGCCAGCCGCTCCCAGCCGCACTCGACAGCGAGGTCGCCGCGGGCGATCATCACCCCGCAGGAGCGAGTCCTCATCGCCGCGAAGAGGAGGCTCGGGAGGCAGTCGAAGGCCTGCTTCGTCTCGATCTTCAGGACGATGCCGACCCCGTCGGCTCCCATCTCCCTGAGCGAGGACTGCAGGGCGAGCACGTCCTGGGTCGACCTCACGAACGACTGACCCACCAGGTCGGCGTTCTTCGCGATGAAGAGCAGCGCTTCGAGGTCCTCCGGCGAGAGCGTGGGGAGGTGGAGCTCGGTCTCGGGGAGGTTTATCCCCTTGTCGGGGCCGAGGGCGACGCCCCCGGGCAGCGACGAGGTTATCTCGACGAGGGCGCCTTCCTGACCCACCTCGCGGACGACCCCGCCGATCTTCCCGTCGTCGAACCAGACGCTCTCGCCCGGTTTGACCGAGGCGACGGCCTCCGGGGCCGTGCACGAGACGCGTGCGGGACTCACCACCTCGCCGCCGGAGCCGAGGACCGCCGCGCGCCCCGGGGACCGGTCGCGCGCCAGGAGGAGGCGGTCGCCCTTCTTGAGCAGGATCGACGTCGGCAGCGACGGGATCTCGCCGATCGTCCCCAGCGGCTCCCGGCCCTCCCCGTCGGTCCCCTTCCGGACGATCGTCGCGCCCGTCTCGAAGTAGGCGGTCTTGTGCAGCTCGGCGACGACCTGGGAGCCTTCGGCGGCGACGACCACGAGCGACCTCTTCGAGCCGCGGGCGTCCCTGAACCGGAGCTCCTCGCCGGGTCTGAGAGGGTCGGCGGCGAGGAGGGGGGCGCTCCTCTCCAGCGGGAGCGTCGCGTCGGCGGAGGGCGCGGTCGGCCCGCCCACACCGCCGCCCACGCTCAGGCGCACGACCGCCGGGGCGACCACCTCCCCCGTCTGCGACCTCCGCGGCCGCACCTTCAGGACCCGAGGGCCCGGCTCCATCGGGCCGGTCCTGACCTTGGGGCCGGGGACGTCCATCAGGAGGCGACACCTCCGTCCGGTCTTCGCCTCGGCCCTCCTCAGGTTCTCCACCATCAGCGCCCACGTCTCGGGGTCGTCGTGCGCGCAGTTGATCCTCATCAGGTTCATCCCCGCCGAGAGCAGGTCCTCGACCAGCGCATAGTCGCGGGCCGCCTCGGTCGGCATCGTGACCATTATCCGGACCGTCCTCTGCCTGGGCGAGGGACCCAGCAGCGCGTCGGCGTTCCGGCTCAGGATCGCGCGTCCCGCCTCGAAGGAGAGCGGCGCCCGGTCGGCGGCGATCGGAGGCCCGGGCTCGCCGGTGAGGTCCTGGAGGATCTCCATCACCCCGTCGACGGTCGCGAGGACGTGGGCCTCGGACCGCCCTAGGGAGGAGAGGCCGACGGACGCCAGCTTCTCCTGGAGAGCGCGGACGTCGCTGCGTCGCAGGGCAAGGTAGTGGGCGAGGTTCGTCGCGCTCTCGGCGTTCTCGGGCCGTATGGCGCCGACGCGGGGAAGGGTCTTGGCCTCGACCTCCAGCATCGAGGAGCGGAGGGCCGAGACCTGAGCGAGGAGCTCCCGGTACAGGTCGGCGCGCGAGCCTGGCTCCAGCTGGGTCACCGGCGCCGGGACCTCGATCCTGGCTCTTGGCAGTCGCCGAGCACGACCGCGCACCCCTCCCCGCCCTATTTTAGGGGCCCCAATATGGAATGCCTTTTCGCGCCGCGTGGAGGGGACGGGCAGAGAGGGGGCCCAGGGGCTCGATGGGTGGAATGGGCCCGGAGAGATTTGAACTCTCGACCGCTCCCGCCAGGTCGTCGCTGGTACCGGTATCTCACGGGCGTCCGATATGAGCCGGTCGCTCTAACCGAACTTCCCGCTAGCAACAGCTCTGAGCTACGGGCCCTCCTTCCTTCGCTTCGGAGGTCCGGAAGCCGGCCGTTTTAAGTCGTTGTGGACCGAGCAACTAAGTCTAAATATCAAGCGTGGAGAGGCCTACACAGTAACAGTGAGCAGCAAAGACCCCGAGGAAGGATTCGATGACATCCTGGCCGAACTGGACCGCGAAGAGGCCAGGATTCGCGTGAGGATGGAGATGCGGCGGTTCGGCAAGCCTACGACGGTCATCGAGGGTCTGAAGATGAACGAGAAGGACCTGCAGGAGCTCGGCACGAAGATGAAGAAGGTCCTCGCGACGGGCGGGACGGTCAAGGACGGCGTCATAATACTCCAGGGAGACCACAGGGACAGGTGCGTCGAGATCCTGGTCAAGCAGGGGTTCTCCGAGAGCTCGATAGAAGTAATCTGACATTCACCGCAGGGAGCGTCCTCAAACCACCAGCCGGAGACGGAAGATTGCTTGATAGGGATATACGAGTACCTGCTCGTGATGTTTCTCGTCTCCGTCCTTGCGGGGCTTATCGGCGCCCTCGTGGGCGTCGGGGGAGGCATACTGGTGGTCCCGGCTCTGACCCTTCTCTTCGGGGTGCCCATCGAGTTCGCGGTCGGAGCGAGCATCGTCTCGGTGATCGCGACCTCCAGCGGCTCGGCATCGGCCTACGTGCGCGACCGGATAACGAACCTGAGGATCGGCATGTTCCTGGAGATCGGTTCCACCGCAGGGGCGGTGGTCGGGGCGGTGACGAGCATAGAACTGGTCAGGAGCGGTCTGTCGTGGCTCGTCTTCGTCGTGTTCGGCCTGATGTTGTTCTTCTCGGCGTATAGCTCTGCGAGGAGGCTGAGGAGAGAGAGGGTCAAGGGAGGGGAGGTCATCAACCAGAGACCGAACGAGCTGTCCACCTCCCTCAAGCTCAGCGGAGAATACTATGACAAGGCCACGAAGACCAGGGTCGACTACGTGGCCGACAGGGTCGCTCCCGGCTTCGGCGTGATGGTCTTCGCGGGAATGATATCGGCGCTGCTGGGTGTGGGCGGAGGCATCCTGAAGGTCGTGGGGATGGACAGCTTCATGAAACTGCCGTTCAAGGTCTCCACGACCACGAGCAACTTCATGATCGGCGTGACCGCGGCGGCGAGCACCGCCATATACTACATCGGCGGTTACGTCAACCCGGTCCTCGCGGCGCCGGTGGCGATAGGAATCGTGATCGGCGCGTTCGCGGGGACGAAGGTGCTGGTCCGCTCGAAGCCCGGGTCTCTGAGGTGGCTGTTCGTGATTGTGCTACTGGTGATAGGGATAGAAATGATCCACGAGGGCTTGTTTTGACCGAAGAAGGAGGCTCCGGGAGCGACATGAACGTGATCATCAGCAACCTCCTCAAGTACGGGGTCATCGTCAGCACCGCGCTCGTGCTGCTGGGGCTCGCCATCGTGGTCGCGCGCCCGCCTCAGGCGTTCCCCTCGAGCGTGGCCGCCCTTGTCTCCTCCAACTATGCTCGGGCTGCTCGTCCTTCTGGCGACGCCCGTGCTGAGGGTGATCGCGTCCGTGGTCCTCTTCGCGGCCGAGAGGGACAGGACGTACGTGGCGATAACTCTGGTCGTGTTCGGGATCCTCCTGCTCAGCATCATCGTCGTGGGGCCGGCCGTCGCCGCAACCACCTAGGCTCGGAGCCTACTCTATGAACGGTCTCTCGAAGCTGAGGACCGTGTCGGAGACCTCGGGCCTCATGAACTCGGCGGGCGGCCTCTGTCCGCCCTTGAATATCTCGCGGACCTTCGTCCCGCTGAATCGGACCTGGTCGTCCGGGCCGTGGGGGCAGACCCTTTCGCTCGCTATGCCGTAGCACCTCTTGCAGTAGAAGAGCTCGTCGAACGGGAGCGGCGAGATCCCGAGGTCGGGGAACTCCGAGAATATCTCCCTGGCCGCGTACGGGCCATAGTAGCTCCCCACCCCGGCGTGGTCTCTCCCGATTATGATGTGGGAGCATCCGAAGTTCTTCCGGACTATGGCGTGGAAGATGGCCTCGACGGGCCCCGCGTATCGCATCTCCGTCTCGAGCGTACCGAAGATGACGCGCTCCCTTCGATAGTAGTTCTCGAGGAGGACCCTGTAGGTGGCCAGTATCACCTCATCCTGGAAATCTCCGGCCTTCTTCTTGCCGATCACCGGGTTGATGAAGAGCCCGTCGTGGACGGTCAGCGCTATCTTCTGCAGGTACTCGTGGCCGATGTGCGGGACGTTCCTGGTCTGGAATCCCACCACGGTCTTCAGGTTCTTCTGCTCGATGGCGGCGCGGATCTCCGCAGGAGGGCGCCGGGCGTCCGCGAATGGGTCTTCGGCCCACGCCAGGAGCTCGATCTTCCCCCCCACGAGCCTGTCCTTCATCGCGAAGACCTTCGCCACGCCGGGGTGGTTCGCGTCGACCGTGCCGAAGACTCGCTCTGCCATCCCGTTCTTGTCGAACGGATAGGTCTGTTCCACTCGGATGGTGGCGATGACCTCGCCGGCGTTGGTGAGCGCCACGTCGCCCGCGAGCCCCTTCGCCTCGGCGGCGTCCACGTCGAGGACTATCGGGATCGTCCACGGAAGCCCCGACGCAAGCCTCCGCTCGTGAACGACGGAGGCCAGGTCGTCCTCCGTCATGAACCCTTCCAGGGGGCTGAACGCGCCCATGGCGATGTTCTCGAGGTCCTTCACCTTCTCGTCGCCGATGGGAAGGGCGGGCAGCTCCTGCGCCTCCTGGACGGACCGTGCCAGCCTCGGCGCCCTGACGGTTCGGTCTATCAGCCTTCCTCCGTGCGGAGCCGGTATGGCCATGGAACGCTCGACCCTAGCGTTCGGACGAGCCGCTCTTCCAGGTTCCCTTGGACTCGTCGTAGTGGAGGCCGCACTCCTTGACGCCCTCGGTCTCCCACCACCATCTCCCCGCCCGGGGGTCCTCTCCGGGCTTCACGGCCCTGGTGCAGGGGGCGCAGCCGATGCTCGGGAAGCCCCTGTCGTGCAGCGGATTGTAGGGCACCTTGTTCTCCCTGATGTAACCCCATACCATCTCCGAAGACCAGTCGGCTATGGGGTTGACCTTCACGATGTTGTCGTGCTGCGCGTCGAGCTCGACCTTCTTGGTGGCCGCCCTCGTCTGGACCTGGTCCCTTCTAAGGCCGGTGATCCACGCGTCGAGCCCCGAGAGGGCTCGGTTGAGCGGCTCGACCTTCCTCACCCCGCAGCAGAGCTTGCGATTGTCGACGCTCTCGTAGAACAGGTTGAGCCCGCGCTCGTCCACCATCTTCTCCACGGCGGCTCGGTCGGGGAACTGGACCTCGAGCTTCGAGCCGTACCGGTCCCTCACGGCGTCCATCACGTCGTAGGTCTCCTGATGGAGCCTGCCGGTGTCCAGGGTGAATATCCTGGCGCCGCTGCTGACCTTGCTCAGCATATCGATTATCACCACGTCCTCGGCGCCGAAGCTCGACGAGAGGGCGATCCTCGGATGGAACGTCTCGACGGACCACTTCAGGACCTCTGCGGGCGTCCTGCTCTCGAACTCGTCGCCGAGACGGGCCGCTTCCTGCGGGCTGAACCGGAGCGGGGACGACTGCGACGTCAAGTCTGAGCACCGAGATAGGGAGCGCCATGTGCGACCGAGCGACCCCCATGCGCCTGGTGACGGCATCCTGAAAAATCGACGTTGAAGATAATATAAGATTGTCTGAACAAGTTATTCCGTATCGAATCCCGTGTCGACCCGCGCGTTCGATCGCTCGCCGCTCCCGATCGCCATCGGGCGAGCCTGGGCGAACGACGCGGTCATGCGTTTCGCCGAGCAGACGGCGAAGCACCCCCTCGACCGACAGGAAGGCAGCGGCGGGATAGATCCGAGGACCGGAGAATCCGGGGACCGGAGCTTCACGAGCGGGCCACCATGCGAGGCCGCCCCACGGCCGATCTCGAAGGACCAAGTCAGAGGTGGGGCTCAAAGGACCCCGAGACGAAAGTGCATCATACGCTGAGCCCCCGTTTTGTGCGTACGCTGAGCTCAAGCCTGACGAAGATCAGTTTGTCCACGAGGAGCCCCACCACGAATATGGTTATCATGGCCGCGATTATCTCGTCCATCCGGGCGAACTCGCTGCCGAGCTCCAGTATCGCACCGAGACCGATCGTCGTCATGAGTATCTCGGCTGATATCAGCGCGTGCCACGAGAACGACCATGCTTGCTTCAGGCCCACCACGAACGAAGGCATGGCCGCGGGCAGCATGACGTTTCTGAAGAGCGAGAGCCTCTTCGCGCCCATGTTTCTCGCCGCCTTCACGTAGATCGGAGGGATGTTCCTGATCCCGGAATAGGTCGAGAGCATGATGGAGAAGACGGAGCTGATGACCATCACGAAGATCACCCCCCAGTCCGTAAGGCCGATGATCAGGATCGCAAACGGAACCCAGGCGATGCTGGGGAACGACTGCAGCCCCAGCGCGAAGGAGCTCATCGCCCTCCCGAACCTTCTGAAGGTCACCATGGCCAATCCGACCAGGACCCCCAGGACTATCGCTATGGCGAAGCCGGCGACCAGCCTGTACCCCGTGGTGTACAGAGCGGTCTCCAGCGCCCCGCTCTTCGTGAGGAGCACGAACTCGTTCAGGACCATGTCGGGCGAGGGTAGGAGGAAGTAGGGGTAGACCTTCAACTCGAAGATCGCTTGCCAGACGACCAGGAAGATGGCGGCGCCGATCGCTATGTCCAGGGCGCCGGTGTAGTCGAACCGCTTCGCCTGCGCGCTACTCTTGCTGGACGTCTTCGTCTCCTGCGTACCCGGTCTCCTCCTTCAGCTCCTTCAGCACGGCGTCGATGACCCCGTGCAGCGCTGGATCTTCGGACCGCCTCGGTCTGGGAAGGTCCACGACGAACTGCTGCTTTATCCTCGCCGGGCGATGCGTGAAGAGGATGACCCTGTCGCCCAGGGAGACCGCCTCCCTCACGTCGTGGGTGACGAAGATTATGGTCTTCTTGGTCCGCTCGTGGATGATCTGTATCTGCCTCTGAAGGTTCTCCCGGGTCTTTGCGTCGAGCGCGCCGAAGGGCTCGTCCATCAGGAGGATGCGCGGGTTGAGAGCCAGTCCCCTTGCGATGGCGACCCTCTGTTTCATCCCGCCGGACAGCTGGTGGACGTATGACTCGGCGAAGGGGGTCAGCCCGACCAGCTCTATGTACTCGGCCGCCGTCCTTCGGCGTTCGTCTCGCGAGATACCCTTCTCCTTCAGGCCGAACTCCACGTTCCCCCTCACGTCCAGCCACGGAAACAGGGCATCCTCCTGGAAGATCATCACGATGTCGGGCCCCGATGATTTTATCCTGTGGCCGTTCACGATGACGTCGCCGCCATCGTGCGATTCGAGTCCGGCGATGATGTTCAGGAGGGTGCTCTTGCCGCAACCCGAAGGCCCGATGACCGTGACGAACTCCCCCTCCCCTATGTCGAACCCGATGTCGTCCAGGATGACGAGGTCGGAGGCCTCGTCGCCCCTGTGCCCCGGATACACCTTCCTTAGTTTCTCTACCCGGAGTATCTTGTTGTTCTGAACCGCGCGGATGTACGTACCCAGGTCGAGGGTCTCGGCGTCTGTCTTCATCCCGACCGAGCTCTAGTTGGTCACCGTCGGAAGCCCGTCCGATATCAGGACGCCGTTCAGTATGGAGAGGTCGAAGATGTTGTCGATGTTGCTCGGCAGAGGCGCGGTCAGGAAGCCCAGCGAGACCTCGTAGTTGGCCTGCTGGATCACGGTCGTCTCCTGGGGATCGTACGTGAACGAGAGCGTGGGTATCGCTGCGGTCAAGATGCTCGCGTTCAGCGGCGCCCCCGTCAGGACCGCGTACTGGGCGTTGAAGGCCGCGGCCGCGGCGGTCAGGTTGTCGTTGATGCCGATCGTCTCCTGTACGTCAGCCTGGACTATGTCTCTGACGACGTCCGGGTGCGCCTGCAGGAAGGCCGTCCTTGCGACGAGCACCGCGGTCGAGAATTGACCGTCCGGCCACAGGGCCTGCTCGTTGAGGAAGAGCTTCCCGCCGTCGGCGAGGAGGATGGCGGCCCACGGCTGCGGGACCCACGCTCCATCGATCTTCCCCGTCGCGAACAGCGTGACGATGTTAGAGTTGGACGTGTCGTCCACGGTGACGTTCCCGCCGTTCGTGGTCGTGCTGTAACCGTTCGCCTGGAGGTAATGCCGAAGCGCGACGTCCTGCGTGTTGCCCAGCCCCGGCGCGGCGAACGTCTTTCCGCCCAGGTCCTTGACGGACGCGATTCCCGAGCTGGCCGTCACAACGAACTCGGCGCCCGCGCTCGTCGCTCCCGCGATGATCTCCAGACCGGTTCCGTTCGAAGCGATGTATGCGTTGACGGCCGGATCGGGACCGACGAAGGCAAGGTCAAGCTTGCCTGCGAGGAGCGCGGTCATCTCGGTCGGTCCTGAGGAGAAGACCTGCGTCTGGATCTTGGTCGAAGTTCCCAGGGCGTCCTGGAATTCGCCGCCGGGAATTCCGATCACGGCCTGCGCATGGTTAAGGTTCGCATAGTATCCGATATTGACGACGCTCGCGGAGTTGTTCGTCGGCGTGGTAGAGGTCGGGGCCGTGCTCGTGACGGTCGAGACGCTCGTCGCAGTCGAGACGCTGGTTATGGTCGTGGGGCTACCGGCCGGGGTCGAGGTCGTCGTCGACACGGACGTGGTCGTGACGGTGGTGGTGTTGCGGGCGGCCGAGAGGGCGTAGGTCGCAGCCACCCCGAGCACGATGACCAAGACGACGAGGACGGCGGCGGCAGCCCTGCCCACTCCAGCTCTTCGCTTCATTCTGGAACGCCAGTTTTCACCTTCAAATATAAGCAATTGTAGTAATTTAATATGAGTATTCAAACAAATGTGAATCCGGAATAATATAGTATTAACATTTGGAATACCCAGCGACGGCCCTCCCCATTCACGATCGTATCGCCGAACGACCCTTCGTCGTCGGCGCCATGGAAGCGGGCCCGTGTCGAGCCGTCTCGGGACGGTGCGGGACGCTCCAGCGGACGAGGGAGTGGTAGAGAGAGCAGGCCGTCGGCGAGGATGCGGGCGGGCGCTAGACTACCTGACTACGAGGACGGGGCAGTGCGCGTGGGAGACGACGCCCGTCGAGACGCTACCGAGCAGGAGCTTCTTGAACCCCCCGAGCCCTCGCGTGCCCATCACGATTAGGTCCACCTTCTCCTCCTCGGCGAACTCGACTATCGCGCCCACTGTGGAGGAGACGGGTTCGATGACCTCGCCCTTGGCGGCCAGCCCCATCGAGCTCGCGAGCTTGACCGCCGACTCGGCCGCCTTCGACGCCTCGGCCGTGCCGAGCTTGTAGTACTCGGTGAGGTCGGCGGGCGCGCCGGCCGGTCCCGTCAGGGAGAACCCCGGGGACGCGACCACGCTGAGGACGATGACCCTGGCGCCGTACTCCTTGGCGAGGTCCATCGCGACGCGGGCCGCCCTGTCCGCCGACTCGGAACCATCGACCGGGACGAGTACCGTCTTCAACGCGAGGCCGCCGTCAACGCTGCTGATCTCCATCGCTGGCACCGGAGTGGCGCGTCGACCTGACGTATTTAAGCGAAGTAGCCCCCGCCCTAGGTTCCGGCCCCCCCTCTTCTGCGGAACTGGGAGGCGAGGCCGGAAGCGGCATCGTCGGCCCGCCGCGCGGGAGCAACCTGAGCGAGACGGCCAGCCGCTGGACCCTGCCGGGAGCGAACGGGAGCAGCCCGTCCACGGCCAGGAACTTGACGACCCAGAGCGACCGGACTATGGCCAACCACCGGACGGGGTCGCCGTAGGCGGAGACCCCGAAGGAGTAGCTTATCCCGAACGGCAGGAGGACCTCTGAGAATGCGAGGACGATGAAGAGCGAGTTGAGAATGTCGAAGGCGAGGAACTCCCAGTATCGCTTGGCGATGGGCGTCAGGACGAAGAACGGGAGGAGCACCAGCTGCATCTGGGGGGTGAAGACGTAGGTGCTGGCGAAGAAGGCGAAGGTCGTGAGCCACGTGAGGGAGACGACGTCGGTGAGGCCCCTCCTGCGGGAGAGCCAGAAGATGAGCGCGCAGAGCAGCACGAACGAGATCGGGAAGATGTAGTGGCGGAGCGGAGAGTAGCTCCCGAGCAGGGCGAGCATCCAGGACCCCTCGATGTACCAGCTCGACTCGTAGCGCCAGAACGAGAGCCAGAGGCCGGGGTTCACGGCGAAGAACGGCGCGTTGATCGCTAGGAAGCAGCCCAGCGCCGCTAGGACGAAGGCGACCGCGTCCCTCCGGTCCCGGAGGGACATCAGCATCCCGAGGGCCGGGACGGCCGTGACCAGGTTCGAGGCCGCGGAGAGGCCGAGGAGGAACCCGCTCCACCGGTAGGACCCCTGGAGGAACTTCCTGAGGCCATAGACCATGAAGAAGACGCCTATCACGTACCAGTTCAGGAGCACCATGAAGAGGAACGAGGGCGTTGCCACCAGGTACCAGAGGGCCCGGGTCTCCTTCACGCCCAGGATCCCGGCGATCTCGAGCGTCTCCTGGACGATGAAGAAGGTGGGTACGGCGAGGGCCGCGGCGCTCAGGAGGTAGTAGCCGTAGAGGACCGCGCCGGGTAGCGCGCTGGCCAGGAGCCCCATCAGGTAGATGAACTGGCTGACCAGGATGGGGTACTCGACGAACCCGCTGACGTAGGGGACCGAGAGGCAGGACCCGCCGCACTCCCGCGACTGGAAGACCGTGGGTATGTCGCTGTAGATGTGGCCCCCTCCGTAGGGGATGTGGAGCCAGACCCCGACGAGGAAGAGCTCGGCCGCAAGCAGGTACAGGTCGCGCTGGTTCAGAGCGGGGGCACACTTCCGGGGAGCGAGTCTTGGCGCCTCGGTCGGTATAAACGATTCCGGCGGGGCGGAGCCTCAAGGGAGGATGTGGCGGGTCTCGCGCAGGCCGGCCGCGCCGGCGGGGCTGCCTCAGGCCTTCGGGGCGGGGCGCGCCCGTTCCCTGGGCTGGAGGTGCCTGCTGAGGTTCATCGACTTGAGCGTGAAGATCCCGAAGCCGACGAGGGTGAGCGAGAGGAACCAGACGCCGTCGAGGAAGACCATCACCGCCAGGAGTATCGCCAGCACCGCCAGCACGCCCTCGACTATGGCGTTCCTGTCGTTGGCGAGGCTGTGGAAGTAGGACTTCTTGGTCGTCTCCTCCCCCGAGCCTCCGTGGGGCGTGCGGTAGGCGAAGAAGCCGGTCCTGTCGAAGATGCCATAGAAGAAGGCCACCGACCCCAGCGAGAGCATCGCGCCGGTGGCGTAGCCGAGCATCGGGATCAGGATGACGTTCCGCACGGTCATGATCCCCTGGACCCAGAGCGCCCAGGCTCCCGAGGCCATCGATATGACGAACGGGACAGCGACGAAGCCGATGTAGAACGGGTTGTTGAATATCGAGTTGACGGGCTGCACGACGCCGCCTATCACCGCGAACGCCGAGAGGAACGTGACCAGGATCCAGCTGAACCCCGAGAACGGCCCCAGGAGCATCAGCAGGAGGCCGGCCTTGGTCCTGAGGTTGATGTCGGGGGCCGTGATGATGTTCCTCCAGTACTTGGCGATGCAGCGCCACCACCCCTGCGAGGTCCGGGCGACCTGCTTCTTCCAGGCCTCGAGAGTCGAGGGGTCCTCGCTCATTATCTTGACGCTGCTGAGGTAGATGCCCCGCTTCCCGGCGAGGTACATCTTGATCGAGACGTCCCCGTCGTCGGCTATGCGCTCGTTGGACCACTGGCCGACCCCCCTCAGGTCCGTCGCCCTCACCAGGGCGAAGCCGCCCTGGAACGAGAAGGGCGCGTCGATGAGGTAGGCGCCCATCTTCGAGAGCGTGTCGCCGATGTCCTGGTAGAGCGCGAAGAGCCGGGTTATCAGGTTGTAGTTCCGGTTGTAGTGGCCGTAGCGGAAGGAGACGAACGAGGCCCGGGGGTGGCTGCCCATGGCGTCGATCCCCTTGTTCAGGACGTCGGGAGGGACGATCGAGTCGGCGTCGAGGAGCAGGATGAACTCGCCGGTCACCCTCTCCATCGCCTTGTTCAGCGCCCCGCACTTGAAGTGCTCGCGGCTGGGGCGCCTGGAGACGACGGTCGTTATCCCGAACTCGTTCAGCTCGCGGACCTTCTCGTCGATGATCGCCACGGTCTGGTCGTTGGAGTCGTCCGCGATCACGATCTGGAGCCTCTCCTTCGGGTAGTCCAGCTGCCTCAGCGCCTCGAGCGAGCGCCCGATCACGTACTTCTCGTTGTACGAGGCGATCAGGACGGAGACCAGCGGGTGGTCCTTCAGCATGACCGCCCGGCTCTCCAGGTCCCTCGGGTACTTGGTCGAGGTCGCCAGCAGGACGAGCCAGTAGTACTCCAGGCCCAGCACGGGGACGGTGATGGCCAGGGTGATTATCTCGATGAGGAACCAGGCTTGGATTGGCATGTCTTCTCGTGTACCCCGGTCGACGCTCCCGCGCTCATAACTCAAGTTATGTAAGGATTTGGTTGGCCGGAGCCCCTCCGGACCGGATCGGACGTGGCCCGGGGGAGGAGAGGAGGCAGACCGCGCGCTCCGGGAGGCGGCCGACGCTACCCAACAGAGATATACCCGCTCGGGGCGCCGCCTGAGAGGAATCGGGCGCATCCGCGCCGCCAGCACAGAGAAGAGAACGCACAAATGGCTTCACGCAGGGTCTACTTCGCGGTCTTCGGCTCGGGGCTGGGCCACGTCAGCAGGGTCCTCGAGATCGCGTCGCTGGTCCGCAGGAGCGGGGACGAGTTCAGGTTCTCGTGCTCCGGGCAGGCCCTGAACTACCTCAGGTCGCACGGGGAGTCGGCGAGCCTCCTCGAGAGCCCCTCCTTCGACGTCGACTGGACCGAGGAGGGGAGCGTCTCGTCCAAGAGCTTCATCCCCCGGTTCCCGTACATGTTCGACACGTTCCTGAAGCAGCTCGCCCTCGAGCGGCAGAACGTCTCCAGGTTCGACCCGGACGTCGTCGTCTCAGACTCGAGGCTCTCCCCGATCCTCGCGGCGCGGGCGATGTCGCGCCCGGTCGTCACCATGCTCAACCAGTTCAAGGTCGGCTTCCCGCCTCGCTTCAGCGGCAAGGGCCTCGGGAGGGCCTACGAGAGGTTCGCGGGGGACGTGCTGGGCCTCCTGTGGTCGCTGAGCGACGAGGTCCTGATGACCGACCTCCCGCCCCCGTACACCATCGGAGAGGCCAACCTCCAGGGCACGGACGTCTCGAACGTGGTGCGCTACGTCGGGTTCACCTCCCCGCCGGCGCGCCCGACCGAGGAGAGCGTCCGGAGGGTCAAGGCCGCTCTGGGCCTGGACGGGAGACCCCTGGTCTTCTTCCAGATAAGCGGGCCGGACGTGACCAAGAGGGCGTTCGTCGAGACCGTCCTCAGGACGACCGGCGACCTCTCCAGGTCCTGCAACGTCGTCATCTCGATGGGCTACCCCAACGCCTCGGACGAGCCCCGCAGGCTCGCCGGCGGGGCCTGGATCTACGACTGGTGCCCGGTCAAGGACGAGCTCTTCTCGCTCTCGAGCCTCGTCGTGGCGAGGGCGGGCCACGGCACGATAGGCCAGTGCATAGACGCCGGGAAGCCCGCGGTGCTCGTCCCCATTCACAACCACTCTGAGCAGATAGGCAACGCGGAGAAGTTCAGCAAGCTCGGCCTCGGGATAGGTATCAGGTCTGAGCGGCTGAACAAGGAGTCCCTCACCGGGGCCATCGAGGCCTGCCTGGGCGACGCCGGGTATCGGCAGAGCGTCGAGAAGGTCCGGGAGGTCTCCCTGAGGTACAACGGCGTCCAGAGGTGCGCCGAGATCATCGATTCCTACGCTCGGCCCTCCTCCTCCTCCCCTCCGGCCGCGGGGCGGCGCAGGGGACCTCAGATGTTGTAGATGACCTTGCTCCCCTCGAAGTCGAACCGGAACCGGTGCTCGACTAGCCCCTCCCCTCTCAGGGCGGCCCTCACCCGGTCCCGCCCCTCCTCGCAGTAGAGCATGAGGAACCCGCCTCCCCCGGCCCCGACGAGCTTCCCGCCGAGGGCCCCGTTCTCCCTCGCCATCGAGTACCAGCGGTCAATGCTCTCGGTCGAGATGGACCGCGCGACCCCGCGCTTGACCGACCAGTGCTCGTCCAGGAGCCCTCCGAACCGCCGGAGGTCTCCGGTCTCGAGCGCCTTCCTGGACTCGAGCCCCACCGCCTTGATGCGGTGCATCTTCTCGACCGCGTCCCCGTCCTCGGTGACCCTCTTCTTCTGCTCGCCGAGGATCTGGCTGGCGCTCCTCTTGATCCCCGTGTAGAACATCATGATGCCGTACTCGAGCTCCTGGAGGGTCTCGTCCGAGACCGCGAGCTCGCTCGTAGTCACCCTCCCGGCGTGGTCGATCTCGTACGCCCTCAGCCCGCCCAGGCTGGCCGCGTACTCGTCCTGCTTCCCCGAGGGCTCGTGCAGCCTGTTCTGGGCGATGTCGCAGGCCTCCTCGGCTATCTCCTCGGGGGTCTTCACCACCCTCTGGTGCGCGTAGAGGGCGTTCAGTAGGCCCACGGTGAAGGACCCCGACGAGCCGAGGCCGGTCGCCGCCGGGATGTCGGCCAGGGAGACGATCTCGATCCTGTCCCGGAAGTCGAGCATCTTGAGGGCCTCCCTGACCGAGGGGTGGCGGATCGAGTCGGGGGTCTCGACGATCTCGGTCTGGGAGTAGCTCACCCTGATCCCGGGCTCGAACCGGTCGTTGACGACGATGTGCATGTACTTGTCGACCGCGCCCGACAGGAAGAACCCGCCGTACTTGGAGTAGTAGGCGGGGAGGTCGGTGCCACCCCCGCCGAGGGGGAGTCTGAAAGGCGTCCTGGAGACTATCAATGTGGACCGCTGGCGCTCCTCTGTCCGGCGCCCCTGCGGCTAGGATATAACCGATGCCAGACGCTCCGGCGGACGTACCCCACGGCTGGCAAAGCTATTTAGTCGAACCCCGGAGCTCCGGGAAGGCCTTGCAACGCACGAACGAGTATCTCGAGGAGGTCTCCCAGATAGCCCAGAACCTGGACAGAGGCTCGATAGACGCCGCCATAGACATCCTGCATCGGGCGTGGAAGGACGACGCCCAGGTCTTCACGATCGGGAACGGAGGCTCGGCCTCGACCGCGACCCACCTCGCCTGCGACCTCAACAAGTGGGTCTCCGACACGGCGGGAGGCAGGAAGTTCCGCGCCTTCTCGCTGGTCGACAACATCCCGCTGGTGAGCGCGCTGACGAACGACAACGGCTGGGGCGACGTCTACGTGGAGCAGCTGCGCAACTTCTTCAGGAGCGGCGACGTGCTGGTGGCCATCAGCGTCCACGGCGGCTCCGGGTCCGACAAGGCCGGTCCCTGGTCCCAGAACCTGCTCAAGGCGGTCAGGTACGCCAAGGAGAACGGAGGGAAGGTCGTCGGCCTCGCGGGGTTCGACGGCGGCGCGCTCAAGACCGCTTCCGACGCCTGCGTCGTGGTCCCCGCCGACTCGACTCCGCAGGTCGAGGGGATGCACCTGGTGATAACGCACCTCATGTGCGAGCAGCTCAGGGAGAGGATCGCCGCCGGGGGCGACGCTCCGGCCCGGAGCGCCTACTGAGCCCGGCTTCGCAATTCTTATAGTCCCGACCGGAAGCCCGGCAGAGCGCTCACAGATGGTACAGATATTCCTGGACACCGCTTCGCTCGTCGAGATCGAGGAGTTCGTCAAGTGGGGGATCGCCGACGGGGTGACGACCAACCAGAAGATATTCCTGAGCGAGGGAGGGGTCGACTTTAGGAAGCGAATCCTCGACATCTGCGCCCTCGTCAACGGCCCCGTCAGCGTCGAGACGACGAAGAGCACCGTCCCGGAGCTGCTCGCCGAGGCGAGGGAGTACGCGTCGTGGCACGGCAACGTCGTCGTGAAGGTGGCCATGTTCGGCGACGGCAGGGGGCTGCAGGTCGTGAACCAGCTCGCCCGGTCCGGCATCAGGACCAACATGACCGTGATGATGACCTTCAACCAGCTCATGCTCGCAGCCAAGGCGGGGGCGACCTACGTCTCCCTCTTCTACAACCGCTCGAAGGAGGCAGGAGAGGACCCCGCGCAGGTCATCAGGGACTACGTCTCCGCGGCGAAGGAGCAGGGCATCCCGGCCAGGCTCATCGTGGGTTCGATCAGGACCCCCGAGGACGTGGCGACCGCCATGGCGGCCGGGGCGCACGTGATGACCATCCCCTCGAAGATTCTCAGGCAGATGCCGTTCAGCAAGAGGAGCGAGGAGACGATAGCCGAGTTCGACAAGGCCTGGCAGGAGTTCCTGGCCGCCAGGGCCGCCAAGCCGCTCTGAGACAGAGGGTACGCATAGCCGGCGCTCGTTTATAACGACGGGACCGCGGAGCCCCGTCCCCATGAGAAGGGCCCTAGTCACGGGCGGTCTGGGGTTCATCGGGAGCCACCTGGTCGACCGCCTCCTCACGGACGGGTGGGAGGTGGTGGTGCTCGACAACCTGCTGACCGGCCGTCCCGACAACCTGGCGCACCGCAGGGGCGACCGCTCGCTGCAGGTCAGGGAGGGCGACATCAGGGACCTGGCGACGGTCACCGCCGCCTCGAAGGGGTGCGACGCCGTCTTCCACCTCGCCGCGCACGCGCTCATGCGCGTCAGCGTCGACGACCACAGGGCCGACCTGGACTACAACGTGATCGGCACCCTGAACGTCCTCGAGGCGATGGCCGCGAACGGGATACCGGAACTGGTCTTCGCCTCGACCTCGGCGCTCTACGGGGAGGCCCGGGTCGTCCCGACCCCCGAGGACTACTCGGGCGTCCAGACGTCCCTCTACGGGGCCGCCAAGCTCGCGGGCGAGGCCTACGCCTCGGCCTTCACCCAGCTGGCCCCCATGAAGCTCTGGGCGTTCAGGTTCGGCACCGTCCTCGGCGAGCGGTGCAGGAGGGGGGCGGTCTGGGACTTTGAGCACAAGCTGCTCCGGGACCCCTCCGAGCTCGAGATACTGGGAGACGGGAAGCAGCGCAAGGACTACCTCTTCGTCGGCGACTGCGTCGACGGGATCATGCTCGGCTACCAGAGGTCCGCCGAGAAGGTCAACGTCTTCAACCTGGCGCTCCAGGAGCAGACCACGGTCGACCAGCTCGCCGACATAGTGATCGCGGAGATGGGCCTCTCGAACGTCCGCAGGAGGTACACGGGAGGGTCCCGCGGGTGGATAGGGGACAACCCGGTCGTCTACCTCTCGATCAAGAGGATCCAGGACCTGGGCTGGAGGCCCCGGGTCTCGCCGACCGAGGCGATCGCGAGGACGGCGAGGTGGACCCTGAGGGAGCTCGGAGGGGCTGCGGCCGGGGGGGCGCCCCGGGGCTCCCCGGTCGGTTGAGGTAGGTCGAGATGACCAGGGTCACGATAACGGGGGGCGCGGGGTTCCTGGGGAGCAACCTCGCGAGGCGGCTCGTCGACGACGGCCACGAGGTCTCGATCGTCGACGACATGTCGGCCGGCTCGGTCGAGAACCTGGAGGACCTGGGCGTCGGCGCGAAGCCCCTGGTCGGCGACCTGAGGGAGTACGGCTTCGCCCGGGAGTCGCTGCGCGGGGCCGAGGTCGTCTTCCATCTCGCGGCGGAGGTGGGCAGCGTCGCCTACCTCCACGGCTCCGACGCCCGGGAGCTGGCCGCGCTGCAGGCCAACCTGGTCATCGACGCCAACGTCTTCCGGGCGTGCCTCGAGGACCGGGTCCGGTCGGTCGTCTACGCCTCGAGCGTCTCGGTCTACCCGTTCGACGAGCAGCAGGGCTCGGACGTCCGGTTCCGCGAGGAGGACTCGGAGAGGCGCGTCAACCCCGAGGGGGGATACGGGTGGTCCAAGTACGTGGCGGAGAAGCAGCTCTCGCTCATGCGAGGGACGAACCGCGGGGTCGCCAGGATCTTCCACGCCTACGGCCCGAACATCTACCTGAGGCCGGACAGGTCCCAGGTCATGGGGTCTCTGATCAGGAAGGCGATCGGGTACCCCCGGGAGGGCTTCACCGTCTGGGGCGACGGGAGCCAGAGGCGCTGCTTCGTCTACGTCGCGGACGCCATCGACGCCCTCGTGAGGCTCTGGAGACACGTCGAGGCGAAGGGGCAGCTCACGGTGAACGTGGGCACCGACCACGAGGTCACCATCGCGGAGCTGGCCCGGATGGTCGTGGCGCGCTCGGGCAAGGAGATCCCCATCGAGTTCGACACGACCAAGCCCACGGGGGCCCTCAGCAGGAAGCCCGACCTGGACCGCGCCGCGGCCACCCTGGGCTGGACTCCCACGACCGAGCTATCCGACGGGCTCGGAGAGACCTATCGGTGGGCGGAGAGAAGGCTCGCCGCGCCGTGAGCGCGCAGGGACGGAGGCGCGAAGGAGGGCGCGCCCCCCCGCCAAAGCCTTAAATCGGCGGGGCGCCATCTCGTTCCGTTTGCCCGAGATTACCATACCAGAGTCGAGCATCAACTCCAGCACCGCGGCGCCGATCACGATCGACGAGGTCGAGCTCTCCGTGATAAACATCCCCACCGTGGGGGTGAAGAACTTCTCGGGGGCGTTCACCTACGCCTCCTCGACCGCCAAGGACGTCGAGATCTCGATGGAGGTCTCGGTCAGCAGCAGCTTCAACGGCCTGGTCTTCGTCCCCTGGCCCATCTGTTGCGTCTCGGTCTGCGGGACGCTCGACATCGCGAGCTACACCCAGAAGAACAACCTGGGGGACGTCTCGACGCTCGCGGGGAGCTTCACGATGAAGGCGCCCAGCGTCGACTTTGGCCCCTTCAGCCTCAAGCCGGACCCCATCGGGGAGACCACGGTCGCGAAGATGAAGGTCAAGATGATCTGCATGCACTGCACCGACGTCACGATGCCCAACCCTCTCGGGATAACGTTCGGCGACTCGTTCCCGGTCCAGAACCCGACGGGCCCGATGAACACCAGGACCCAGACGACGACGATGAAGGAGCTCGACTCTACGAAGATCTCGACGCCCGCGGCGACCGGGCGCAACATCAAGATGTCGAACATCGTCATCCCCACGATGACGACCGGGCCCATGACGATCACCGCGATCACGCCGATGTCAGTGACGATGTCGATGCCGCTCTACGGGAGCGGAGTGACGACGACGGGGAACGCCGACTGCCAGCAGATCGTCACGACGGTCACCCTCAACGTCTCCTCGGTGACGATGGACATCAAGGGCGGGATCGAGTTCACCGGCCTCGCCGGCTCGGTCACGGCCGCGTCGGCGGACTCGGCGCCCTTCGAGATGGACCTGCGGCTGGTCGGGCTCAAGATCAAGGGGTTGAGCCTGTTTGGGCTGACCATGCCCGAGATGGAGGTGCACGTCTAGGATGAGCACCACCCCCGCGGCCAGGCACCCGGGGAGGGTCGTCAAGCGCCCCGTCCAGGAGGGCGGCGCCTACCTGACCGAGGCAGAGAGGTCGAGGATGAAGGACCTCTGGGTCAGCGCCAAGAAGGTCAAGTCCGAGAAGCGGAGAGACGCCCAGCCCACCATCGAGCTGATGTACCTCGGCCTGCTGGGCCGCGTGAAGAACAGGGACGCCGTCGAGAAGGAGCTCAAGGAGCTCAAGAAGATGCTGGATGCCTCGGCCGCGCTGATGATCGAGATCCTGGAAAAGTCGGAGAAGCAGACGACCTCCAAGTGAGGCCCGCGTAGCCCTGGGCAACCTTTATTACTCGTCGGATTTGTTATAACGTACGTTAATCTTGTCCGCAGCGAAGTCCTCCAGGAAACCAACGGCGAAGAGGATGGCAAAGACGTCGATGGCCTCTCCGGTGCTCTCCACCATGGCGAACGAGCCCTCGACCTCGCAGGACTGCGGGTGTGGCAACTCGAACTGCGGGTGCTGCTGCAACAAGCAGACCGCGACCATCTGCTTCACCATCGACACGTCGTTCCTCCAGAACCTCGTCAACATGCTGCCGAAGGTCAACATCACCTCCCAGAGCGGCTGCCAGTGCAACGGCGGCTGCGAATGCGAGGAGTGCTCGGAGGAGCAGGGCGACTCCGAGATGGACTCGAGCCCCTGAGCGGTCCGCCGGTAGCGGCAGCGGGGACCGACGCGACGGGCGACCCTCCGCTCGGCCGGGCGACGACCCCGGGACAGCCATGGGAGTTCAGCGAAGGCTGTAGGTCAGGAAGTAGAACCTGGGGGAAGTCCTCGCCAGAGAGACGACGCGCTCCCAGACCCCGTAGCAGCGGAGGAGGGCGCGCGGGTCGCCGAAGACCCTCAGCTGCCCGTCGGCCAGGGCCTGGTCCAGGGTGAGCCTGCCCTCCAGGATGCCGAAGAGGCAGGCCCGGGTGAGATAGACGCGCACGTCGATCTCGCTCGGCCGCGCCCTCTCGGCTATCGTGATCGACCGCGCCCCGACCCTGATGACCGCCGTCTCCCGGTCCAGGACCTGGAAGCAGGTCAGCCCCCGGGCGTCCTCGACGATGCGGTCGAACTGCTCGGGGTAGTCCTCGCGCAGCAGCTCGAGCAGCTGCCTCAGGAACGGCCCGAGCCTAAGCGCCAGGGTCCCCCTTCACCACCCGTCCGCGCGGCCTGACCGACTCGAACCAGCACGGAATCGCCCCGCGGTACTCGGTCCCGCCGATCCTCGACTCGAGCTCCGCCGTGCAGTACATCTCGTTGAAGACGGTCTCGGAATCGTTGGAGGCGCTCGGGACGACTATCGTGCAGACGGCCCGTGGCGTGAAGACTATCCTCAACGAGCCGGACGGTCCGGAGGCCGAGAAGGTCGTCGTGGCGGGCACCCGCGGGGCGTAGTCGGGATAGAGCAGCCTCGTGACGCCGGGCAGGTACGCGCGCTCGCCCGAGAACTCCCCCGACCGGGTGATGGTCACCTCCCCGGAGCCGAAGTAGGCCTCTTCGCCGCCGGGGGTCCTGACGATGACCCCTCCGTACTCGGACTCGCCGGAGGTGCCGTAGCGGTAGAAGAGGAAGCTCACCTTGGCCGGCTCACCCCCGCCTTGCTGCGGGTCGCAGAGGAGGACGCCGGTGTCCCAGCCCGGCAGGGAGCCCCAGTCGAACCGGCCGCCCTCGTGGTCCTGGTAGCCCGTCTGGGTCTCGATGGAGTAGGTCGCGCCCCCGACCCGGACGGTCCCGGTGACGCCCAGCCGAGGGAGCTCCACCCACTTGTCCCAGACCTGCGCCATCTCGCCGACGACCTGGAACATGCCGAGGGTGAACCCGCCCCTGGCGAGGATGTCGGACCCGATCTGGTTCATGGTCACCGGTGGGAGGACTACCGGCATGTTGAGGTCGAGCGAGACCCCGTCGATCTCACCCCGTATATCGAACGACCGGTCGGGCCGGTAGGAGACGTTGACGCTCCCGGCCAGGAAGTCGGGGCTGTATGGAGAGACGGACAGCTCGGCGAGCGGGATCAGCTTCATCGAGGCGTGGGCCCTCCCGTCCGGGTCGACGAGGAACGTCAGGGCCGCCCCGTACCCCCGCTTCTCGTCGTGGGGGTTGCCGAGGACTGCGAAGTTGAGGAGCCCGAAGAGGCCTATCCTGCGGTCGAAGAAGACAAAGTCGTGCCACTCCTTGTAGAGGGCTCCGCGGTGGTCGAAGACGGAGGGCAGGTCGAAGGAGTCGACCCAGCTCACGTCGTCGACCGTGGGGGAGAGCAGGGTTGAGACGCCCTCCCGAGATCACTTTTCGCGGGATTGGTTGTCCAGTATCTCCAGCGTCCTCGCCGAGAGCTTCTGCAGCAGGACGAGCTGGTCCGTGTTGAACTGGAGGAACGCCCGGGTCAGGTCGTTGATCGAACCCTCGACCACGCTGGACATCGACTCGCTGTCGAGCTTGGACAGCCTGCCGGAGAGCGCGCTCATCTTCTGGATCGTCTGGAGGGAGTTCGAGATCGAGGCCTGGGTGAGCTTGGTGACCTGCGCCTGGTACTCGGGGCTCGTCAGGGCCTTGACGGACTCGTTGAGCGCCCGCTGGATGACCTGCGGGTCGACGCGGATCGGTGACGGCGCCGGAGAGGGGCCCGCGCGGTGCACGTGGGCGTGTGTGTGCTGCTCGCCCGCGGCGTTGCCGCCCTTCCCGCTGTCCTTCTTCGGTGATTTCCTTGTGGCCATTGACGACGTGTGATTCGGGGGCGGCAGGGCACTTATCTCTTCCGGTGGACGAGATAGTCGGTCTGCTGGAGGAAGAAGTCCTTCCAGCGCCTCTCGGTCATCCAGTCGCACTCGTTCCGCAGGACCTCGCCGGCGTCCCGCGCCAGGGACGCGGCGACCTCCCTCGCGTTCTCGAAGCTGGAGTACCGCTCCATCAGCTCCCTCACGAAGGCGACGTCCTTCTCGTCCTTCGCCTCCCTGGGCTTCTTCAGGATCCGCCTCACCTGCCTCAGCTCGCCCGGGCTGCACGAGTTCAGGAGGTGGATGAGGATGAGGGTCCTCTTCCCCTCCATGATGTCGCCGTTGATCTCCTTGCCGTAGACCTTCTCGGAGGCGGAGAGGTTCAGGGTGTCGTCCGTTATCTGGAACGCCAGCCCGATGTCGCGGGCGAAGCGCGTGATCGCGTCGAGCTGCGCCGGGGTGGCGTTGTCGCTCCCGATGATGAGCCCGGTCCGGCACGGGGCGATCGTGGTGTACCAGCAGGTCTTGTCCTCGCAGAGCCTGAAGTAGTCGTCGGGCTTGAGGTCGGTCCTGTTGTCCTTCACGTAGGTGAGCTCGGCGATCTGCCCCGCCACCGACCTGTTGGCCATCTGCTGGATCTCGAGGATGACCTCCAGGGACTTCCTGACGCCTATGATCCCCAGGTTGTCTATCAGAGGCGACATGCTGAGTATCTTCAGCGCGTCCCCGGCGTTGGCCGCGAGGGCGAGGCCGTACTTCCTGTTGAGCGTCAGGTCGCCCCTCCGGTACAGGGACTGGTCGACGACGTCGTCCTTGATCAGGAAGGCGTTGTGCAGGAGCTCGATGGCCGCCCCCGTGTTCACCGCGCTCTCGTACTCTCCCCCTACCGAGGCGGCCGCGGCGAGGCAGAAGGCCGGCCTGATCCCCTTGGCGGGCCTGGTGGGATAGTCCGAGAGGAGCTCGTAGGCCAGGCTCCCGGGCTTGAAGTTCTTCTGCAGGTAGTATTCCATCCGCTTCCCGACCTTGTCCCTCAGGAGAGCCATCTCCGACTTCAAGCGGTCCTACCGCCGTCGGTTGGCGACATTATAACAGTCTTGTGGGCCTCGGTCGAGGCCGAGGCCGAGGGGCGGAAACCTGCTCGGGAGCGCGCGTGGGCGTCCTTCAGGAGGGAGCGGCCCCCAGGAGCGGGCCTGGCGGGTCCCCGGCTAGGTCGCGAAGAGGGGGAGTTCGTACTGCTCGTTCGCGTCCTTCCGCCAGGCTCCCGTGTAGGTGTCATAGGTGCTGACCGAGAGCCGGTTGCCGTCGGTGTCGAAGTTCAGGATCGTGACCGTGGCCCCGCCCATCCGCTCGTCGTTGGGGGGAGTGGTGTCGTCTACGCCCCTCCCGGCCAGCGCGCCCGGCGCGTCCGTGCAGTCCTGCCGGTCGAACATCAACTGGTTACGGTCGTTCACGGGGCTGGGCGTGTTGTATCCCTGGTCGGTGGCGAAGTGGCCGTTCAGGGTGAGGAAGACGCGGGAGGAGTAGTCGTTCATCACGCTCGTGAGGCCGTCGATGAAGTCGGCGAGGGTCGAGCCCCACCGCGGGTCGTCGATCAGCCCGTACGCGTCCATGTAGGCGTGCGGGGCGATTATGACGCGGTGGTCCGCGTAGGCCGGGTTGTCCAGGAGGCTCTTGACCCAGGCGACGACCGTGGAGTCGGCGTTCCACTCGACGTTGATCACGAGGAAGTTCAGGCCGTTGGCGGTGAAGGCGGCGGCCGTGTTCATCGCGTAGTGGTAGTCGCCTACCCAGCTGGCGTACCCGGTCCCGTTCACAATCCCCTGGACGACGGCGGGATCCATGGCGGTCGTCCACGCGTGCCCCATCCAGCCGGAGCTCTCGTCGCCTCCGACGAGGTCGTCGTGGTTCCCCGCGCACCAGGTGTATGGGATCCCGTTGTCCAGGAGCACGGACATGGCGTCGTCGGCGTTGGACCACTCGGCCTGGACGTTCCCGGTCTGGACCAGATCCCCGGTGTGGATGACCAGCTTCCCGTTGTAGGCGGCCCAGTTGTCGGATATCCAGTTGGTCATCGCCGTGAAGACCGCCGGGTTGGTCTCCGAGAGGAACTGCGTGTCCGTGATCCAGAAGATCGAGAAGCTGTTCGGAGGGATCGGAGACGACGACGTGGAGGACGTGGCGGAAGACGAGGCGGTGGAGGACGAGCTGGACGTGGCTGGCTGGACCCCAGTCTGACCGGTCGTCGACGTCGCCGTCTGGGTCACGGGCGCGGCCGCCGTCGTCGTCTCGGTCTGGATGACGGTCCGGTCCACGGTCTCGGTCTCGAACTGGGTCTGAGTCACCGAATCGACTCTGGTCTGTGTGGCGGTCTCTGTGGTCGTCTCTGTCACGTGGCCCCCCTGTCCCGTCGCGGTCGACGTGAGCGTCGCCGTACTGGTGACCTCTCGAGCGCCGTCGGGGTTCAGGAGCCCTGCGGCATAGCCCAAACTGACGCCGGCGGCTCCGGCGACGACCAGAGCGCCGGTCAACCTGAGGAAGCGCCTCCTCGGCACCTTCCTGTCCGCACCTTCGCCCGGAGGGGGCAAATCGACGACCGACGTGTGCCCTGGTAGGTCACTATTAAGGCTAGACAACGCCCATCGGGGATGGAAACGGTGCTGACGGGAGTTCCCGGCGCAGGGTCGTGCGAGACGGGTCCCCACCACACGGTCGGGACCCGAATCCGTCCGGACCGCTGCCTCGGCCCCGGGTCGATGTGATACCGAGAGGCCGGGAGTCTTCCGCCGGACGACCAGTCCCGTTCAGACGGCCGGCGACGGAGTGGAGGCGCGTCACACCGGACCCGGCTCGGTCCGATCCGTCCAGTCCGCCCCCCGGTCCGTGGATCGGGTCCGTCACTCCAGGCACACGTCCCCCGCATCGTGGCTCGAACCCCTTGTCAAGGCGGGTGGGTTCTCGATCGGAGGGACAGGGTCAGGGCAGGAAGCCTACGCCGAGAGTCAATCCCCCGCCCCGGCGATGGAGCGGTTGAAGAAGACCCCATCGGTTACGAGCGCCCACCGAGAGATCCCCGTCGGCCCGCCCGCCCCGACGGAACCGTCAGGGTCACGAAGGGTTGCGAGCAGCGGATCTCACCGCCCATCCATCAGCCTGAGGAACGAGTGGATGGACGAACGGAGCCGGAGCCCGGATAGGCGGCAAAGACCGGCCGTGGCCGAAAAAGCCTGGTCGTGGAGGGGCCTCGGTGCAATCACGCCATCGAAGGCGTCCGAGACCTTCTCGACAATATCAGCACCAGCGGCAGGGCCAGCGCAACGAGCAGGAGCGGACCCAAGATCGGGAACTGCGGCACGCCGGAGACGGTACCCGTCGTGCTGGTAGTGATCGTCGTCATCGAGGTGGTCGTCGTGATCGACGTGAATGACGTGGTCGACTTGCTCGAAGTGATCGAGATGCTGGTCGTGGTCGTGCATCCTGTGGCTTGGATGTATCCGCCGAGCAGCGCATCGGCGAACGACGTGCCCGTTATCGTGCCGCCGCACTCGTTCGTGAAGGCTCCAACGGCGGAGTTATCGATGTCTATGCTGCCGGTGCCAGGGTTTGAGAGGTTGACGGTGCCGTAGTTGTCGATGGTGCTGGTAGCGATCTCCCCGGTCAGGATGCCGATGGTGAAGGAGCCTGCGTTCTCGACGTCGATGGTGCCGTTGTTGACAATCGCGTTCTCGTTGTCGATGCCCGTGTCGTCGGTCCCGACCTCGACCTTGATGAGGCCGTTGTTGGTGATGGTGCCGTCGTTGACGACGCCGATGTTCGGTGGTCCTCCCCCGGTGCAGCAGTTCGCGATAACGAATACGCCTCCGCTGTCCACGGTGAGAGCGCCACCGGTGAAGATCGTGATGGCTCCATTAACTCCAGAGACCGTCAGAGTGGTACCCGATGGAATCTCCAAGGTATTTCCAGAAGTAATCCCGTAGCCCGTCGTCAGAGTGCAGGTCGAGGTCCCCGAATCCCACGAGAAACCGGCGCCCGAACACCAGGAAGAGTTCACGGTGGAGGTCGCCGCATGGACCGCGGGGACCATCCCCAGCGCGAGCAGGATCGTGAAAGCCGCCAGAGACATCACCTCTACTGCGCGAAGGCGCGGTGTCGCCTGCATGGGAAATTATAACGTGCGTTCTAATATAAGCCTAGAGAAGCACAAACCAATCCGCATGGAGCCGGAATTCATCCCGGCGAGAGGATGCCCGACCGCGACCCAGGGGAGAGGGGAATGCGCCGACGCGTCGGCTCCGGTAGGTCGCGAGGAGGCGGTCAGACGGAGGAGGAGGACGAACCGAACGGGGACGACCTTCCGGGACGGCCCAGTCCAGCCCCTCGGGCTCAAGCCTGGCCGACGGGGGAGATCGGTACGCCCGTAGGACGCGGGTTACGCTCGTATAGAGTGCTCAATATCCGATTCCTCAGCTGATGCAGCCCCATCCCGCTCACGGCCGATATCTTGACGACCGAAAGGTCCCTGAAGAGAGGCTCCCCCTCGATCGTCCTCGCTCGCTGACCGTCGACGAGGTCCACCTTGTTGAGGACCAGGAGGACCTTCGTGGACTCCACCTTCAGCTGGGTCAGCGTGTCGAGGCAGCTCTGGAGCTTGATCCTCGTGGCCTGCTCGCCCTCGCTCGCGTCCAGCAGCAGGAGGATCAGGTCGGCGTACGTGAGCTCCTCGAGGGTCGACCTGAACGCCTCGACCATGTAGGTCGGGAGCCTCGAGATGAACCCGACCGTGTCCGAGAGCATCACCCTCCTCCTCGAGTCGCCGATATCCACGACCCTGGTAGTGGTGGTGAGCGTCGTGAACAGTCCGGGCGACTCCTCCTTCTCCTCCGACGCCAACCGGTTGAACAAGGTCGTCTTCCCGCTGCTCGTGTATCCCGCGAGGGATACGAACGGCAGGTCGAGCTTCCTCCTCTCGACCCTCTGGAGCCGCCGGAAGGATTGGGCCTTCACGAGCTTCTGCTTGACCGACACCATCTGGCGCTTGAGGGCCAGGAACTTCACGTCCACGGCGCTCTCGCCCATCCCCGAGAACCCGGCCCGCTCACCGTCGACGGAGTAGCGGACGGCATCCCGGGCCCTGGGCATCTCGTACTTGAGCTCCGCCAGCCGTACCTGCAGCTTTCCTTCCGTCGTCGTGGCCCGTCTGGCGAATATGTTCAGTATGAGCCTGTCGCGGTCGACGACCTCAACGTGGGTGACCTTCGAGAGGTTGTTCGCCTGGGACGATGTGAGCTCTTCGTCGACGATCAGGGTCTTCGAGTCGTTCTCGGTGACCACCTCGAAGAGCTCCGCGGCCTTTCCCACGCCCACTCCGTACTCGGACTTCAGTACGACCTTCTGCGGTAGCAGGGCCTGGACGGAGTAGCCGGCCGCCTCGGCCAGCTCCCTGATCTCCCGCTGGGCGAACTCGTCCCTGTAGGTGACTATGGTCGCCTTGTTCTCTGCCGGCTGGTGCCTGTCGCGGGGCGCCCCGCTCTCGTCGGGGGGAAGGTTGCGCATCCTGGACACACGCTCCGTTGTTGCGGACGAAAGACCCGGTGGTCCGGCGGAGCTACCGCATCCCGCCCCGGGGCATGGGCGGGCCGTTCCTCTTGCTCTGTATCACGTCGTCGATCCTCAGGAGCATGCACGTGCACTCCGTCGCCGAGTTGATTATCTGCTCCTTGACCTTCGCCGGTTCGAAGACGTCCTTCTCCCACATGTCCTGCACGCCCTTCCCGAGCACGTCCACGCCGAACCAGGTCTTGCCGTGGCCGTGCCTCTCTCTGAGCGCCACCTGGATGTCCAGCCGGTCGAACCCTGCGTTCGATGCGAGCGCCAGCGGGATCGCCTCGAACGCTTCGGCGTACTTCTCCGCGGCGAGCTGCTCCCGTCCCTCCAGCGTGCTCGACCACTTTATCAGCCTCGAGTAGAGCTCCTCCTCGACGGCCCCGCCCCCCGCCACGATGGCGGGGCTCTCGAGCACGTCCTTGGTGACCATTATGGCGTCGTGTATTGACCTTTCGGCCTCGTCGACCACCCGCTGGGTCCCACCCCTGACGAGGATGGTCACGGCCTTTGGATTCGCGCACTTCTCGACGAAGGTCCACTTGTCACCCTCGACCTTCCTCTCCTCGACCAGCCCCGCGCCGCCCACGTCGGCCTTCGACAGCTCGCCGACGCCGGAGACGATCCTGGCGCCCGTGGCCTTCGCCAGCCTGATCATGTCGGACTCCTTCACTCGCTTGATCGCGAGGACCCCGGCCCTGGAGAGGTAGTGCTGCGCCACGTCGTCGATCCCCTTCTGGCAGATCAGGACGTTCGCTCCCGCCTCCGTGACCTTGCCGGCCATGGCCTTCAGCATCCTCGTCTCTTCGTCCATGAACCTCTGCATCTGTGAGGGGTCCGTTATCGTCAGCTTCGCATCGAACTCCGTCTTCTCGATCTCTAGAGGCGCGCTCACGAGGGCGATCCTCGCGTCCTCGACGCGTCTCGGCATGCCGGACTGGGCGACTTCCTTGTCCAGGACTATGCCCATCACGAGGCTCGTGTCCTTGATCGAACCCCCCACCTTCTTCTCGACCTTCAGGTTCTCGAGGTCCACCCTGAAGTTGCCGTCGCCGATGTCCTCGGCGACGTGAAGGAGACCCTCGACGACCACGGGAGCCAGCACGGAGCTGTCGTTGGAGACGATCTTGGAGGCCATGCTGGTCCTCGCGATCTTCGTCAGGACGGCCTCGTCGGTGGGCGCGACGCTCTCCGAGATCTTGTCCAGGATCAGCTTTGCGTGCGCCGCCGCCTTCCTGTAGCCGTTCACTATGACCATCGGATGCACGCCTCTGTCCATCAGCTCTTCGGCGCCGGCGAGGAGCGCACCGGTGAGCACGACCGACGAGGTCGTCCCGTCCCCTACCTCTCCGTCGACGGTCTTGGCTACCTCGATGACGATCTTCGCCGCCGGATGCTGGACGTCCATGTCCTTGAGCATCGTCGCCCCGTCGTTGGTTATCGTGATGTCGCCCATGGAATCGACGAGCATCTTGTCCATGCCCCTCGGGCCCAGCGAGGTCTCCACCAGCTCAGCTATCAGCTTGGCAGCGGAGATGTTGTTGCTCTGGGCTCTCTTGCTGCGGCGGTTCGATTGGCCCTGCGACAGGACCAGTACCTGCTGACCGCCCGACGTGGTGACGTAAGCCGCTTCGGTCATTCTACTCACTGGAGACCCTTGATACGGCGGAAGCGAGATTCCCGAAGGAGCCCGTTGCATTCCATCCCAAACCTGGGCCTGACCCGGTGGAGGGCTCGCCGGTGGACATCGTGCGTGGACTAGTATTCACATGCGTTCACTGTTTGTAACAAGTATTACCGAGTATATACACCTATCTATTCGAAATGGTTAAGTATTACGGACTGTCTTCCAGCGCAGGTCGAGATGCCCCGAGAATCCCCGTCAATACCGACGGTAGTCGCGTCGATCATCAGCCGCGACCTCGCACTCTACGAGTGCTTCAAGCGCAAGGTCGTCAACTACCACGCCGTCGCGGCCAGCATAAAGCCCGAGGTCGAGAGGGCGGCGGGGAGGCAGACGACGATAAACACCATAGTGGTCGCCATAACGCGCTTCTCCGACGGCCGGGCCAAGTCGGAGGGCAGCAGGCCGGCGGGCATCCTGAAGGACGCCCACATAGCGCTCGCGAGCGACGTCGTCGACGTGACCATCAGGGCCAGAAAGTCGGAGCTGTACGAGGTCGCGAAGAGGATAGGCGAGCTCTCCGGCAACCTGAGCGAGCCAACCCGGATGTTCCAGCTCTCGAACTCGATCGAGCTGATCGCCGACGAGGACGAGTATGAGTCCCTGATCAAGTCGGCCCTGGAGGGGTTCGACATCAGCAGGGAGAGGACGGAGCTCTCTCGCCTCGACATCCACCTCTCTCCGACCGCGGAGCCCACCCCCGAGTTCGGGTTGCTGCTCGCCGAGCTGCTGTACCGGCACGGAATCAGCATACGGCAGAGCTACATCGGAGAGGAGACCGTGCTGATCATCGGCAGGTCCGACGGGCCTCGGGCGTACGAGATCCTCCAGGAGGAGATCGACGCCAGCAGGGCGGCCGCGCCCCGGGTCGGGACGAAGCGCAAGGCCTCTGAAAGGTAGCGTCCTCGGATCCAAGGATGAACCCGGTCACGACGACGATGACCCCGAAGACCCCGTGCGCCTCGTGCGGGAGCGTCGAGACGCTCTACAGGACCCCGAGGGGATTGCTCTGCGCGAGGTGCGTGCAGCGCCTCGATTCGTCCGGCCTCTCCTTCATGAGCGACGAGAAACGAGAGCGTGACGACTCGGAGACGGGGGTCGACTCGGAGGGCGTCTGGCGCCGCAGGACCTGAAGAGTATCCATCTGTTGCATTCTATATACATAGACATTTATAGTGCAATGGATATTACATCTTCATGTCGAACATGTCAAACATGCAGACCACAACATCGCTCCCCGCGTACCTCTTAGCGACGGTAGAGAAGCAAGAGCTCACCTCCATCCTGGGCAAGCTGAAGGACGTCGCGTACATCAACTGGTTCGGGAGCGCGTCCGGACGGTTCGATCTCGTCGCCACCTTCAAGGGCAACGACATTCAGAAGACCGACGCTGCGATCAGGGCCATCACGGGCGTGGTATCCACGAACGCCATGGTCCCGTTCGAGGGTCGGTCGAATCCTCGCGCCGACGACCAGCGCGCCACGGGGCAGATGTTCCTGAGCGTGGACAGGCCCACGCAGGAGGTCATCCAGTCGCTGAAGAACGTCACGGGTGTGACCGAGGCGCTCGCGATCTCTGGCCAGTGGGAGATCCCGACGGAGACATCCCACAGGGTCAGGTCCAGCCAGCGGTGGCACCCGTGGGAGATCCTGGTGACCGTGCGCGGACAGAATTACGAGGAGATCCTCGGGAAGGCGGTGGCCGAGATATCTCAGATCAGCGCCGTCCGGAACGGCGAGACCACGTTCGTCTACAAGCCGACCGTGGCCTCGTAGGCGAAGGCTCGTCTTTCTCGGCCCGGTGACCTAGGATGGCGATTCTCTTCGGCCTCGCCGCCCCCTTCTTGATGATCGCGATCGCCGCTTCCCTCCCCAGGGAAGGGGCGGCTTCCGCTTCAGAGGGCTTCGACGCCGGTCGATCCCTCCGGACCGATCTTCGAGGCGACGCCGCTCGCGCACACGGTGTGCAGCGCCCGAGCCGGACCGGTGCGTCGAGATGAAGACGGCCTCCGAGGCGCTCGGGCCGGCCCTCTCCAGGCCGGGGATGAGGATCATCCCGGAGAGCGACCTCCGCAGCACCGAGCGAATCTCCGCGTTCCTGCGCAGGGAGATAGCGCGGCTCCAAGACTCCGGGGAAGAATCGGAGGAGATACGAATCAGGATCGGCTCCGGGGAAGGCGACGGAACGCCGATGGTGGAGCGCCTGGTCACCCTCGAGATGGACGGAGAGGGGATGGTGGTCGTCGAGGGACTCCTGAAGGACCCGATAAGGCTGCCGTTAAAGAGGAACCTCGTCGGTCCCGTGCAGCTGATCTCCGACGAGATAAGCGGAACCTATCTGCAAGACCCGTTCTGAGACGGCGCGGGGGGTTCCGCCGTGACGCTGTCACCACCGACGGCGACGATAGGCACCGATGGTTCAATATACAGGGCGCTCCGACATGACGACAGGTCGATTGTGCTATGAGCAGCTCAAAACCGGACGGGGATAGGGAGGCTGTACGAATCTTTGCAGAGTTCAACAAATCCTGGATGACCTACTGGGACGCCTACGTCGAACTGCAGAATCAGTTGTACGAGAGCATAAAGGCCGCGCGCGAGGTTTCCTGGCTCGCCGGAACGGACACGCAGAAGATCAGCGAGATAAACCAGGCTCAGCGAGAGCTCTTCGCCAGCATGCCGCGGAGGATGGACTACATGCCTCTCGGGGACATCAGCCGGGACTTTGACAGCGCCGTGAGCAAGCTCGGGGCGCTCCAGAGCGCGCTCTCGGTGGAGAACGAGATGTGCAAGAGGCTCGAGGACGCGACGGCGTTGTTGAAGGAGAGCGCAAGGATCACGGAGGATGCTCTCGCGAAGATCAAGCAGTGAGCACGGCCGAAGCGCCTTGCGCCTTCGTCGCGGCCGCTCGCTCGACCATGGACGTGGTCGATCTACCCGACACCGCCATCCGGGCAACCGAGAATCCGGGACCTTGGGGGCAGGAAACGGGCAGGCGTTTGGTGCCCCCGGCGGGGCACCTCGTTCGAGGCTCGAATCGCACCCATCGCACGGCTCCCGACCGGCGGAGGACCGGGCGCATTCGTCGGAGATGGGTCGACGCGCCTTCGGAACGCTTTTAACACACGACCCACTCCCAGCGGATAGGTTGGGGCTCGGACGATCGGCCGCGGTCCTGCTGGTTGGATTGCTTCTCTTGGGTGGCGGTCCGCTGGTCCGGTTGGCCGGCGGTCAGGTGTGAACGGTACCACCTGGGAGGACGACTCGGGTGGCACCTGCGCGGAGTGCACCTATTCGGTCTTCTTACAGCCCGCGACGGGCGCACCCAATTCTTACTTTCTCGCCATTTGGTACCAAACAGACCCGGCGTGCCCTCCAGCCGTAGGAACCGAGTTGGTCAATCTCGACATCGGCGGCAATGGCACGATGTTGAATGACGCCCCGGGGTACACTCACATGGAACTGTGCACCCGCGCCAGCAACCCCATCGTCCAAGATTGTGGTCAGGATCAGATATGGTACGTGAACAACTTCACTCTGACCGTGACGCAGACCAGCATCTCCGGGGAGTACCAAAGTCAATACTGGACCTGGAACACGGCTTCAGACGGAGCCATAACAGACTGCTCGATTGAGAACAACTACGAACAGTCCTTTACTCTCACCCCCGTGTTCAGTTCGACGAGCCTATCCTCCGGCGCGACCACGGCACAACAAAGCAGCGCGACCACAAACCCCGGTGCGGTTCAGACGTCGGGCAGTTCAAGGACCAGCTCGTCCTCCTCTCCTTCTTCTAGCACGACATCAACCCATTCTGGCGGTTCCGGATACCTGGGGGTGGAGATCTTGGCGCCCGCTCTCTTGGTGCTCGTCGTTGCCGTCGCTGCCTTCTGGGCCGTTCTCAAGAAGAGGCCGCAAAGATAAGGCGCTCCAGACATCCATCGAAGAAGGTCTTCCACGAACCCGAAACCCGCCCGATCGTTCACTTCCAGGTCGGAGCGCCTCCGTCGTGAAGCCCGAGCGCGTCACGGAGGTACCGGAGTCGATGCGAGCACGATCAAGCTCGTTTTGGAGTGGCCGGAGATCACTCGCCCCAGCGCGAATGCATCCCCGGTCGCTGTCTTTCTTCCACCGAATGGCCCACCTCCTCA
>JBEKTS010000019.1:0-24372 GCA_049515775.1 Nitrososphaerales archaeon
TCTGGTTGCGCCAGATGCGAAGGTCGCCCAGGATCCCGTGCACGAGCACCAGCGGCTCCCCGCTGCCCTGCTCGACGTACTCGAGCGCGACCCCATTGACGTCGACGTGAGGCAACGTCTCCTCCTCGGCCATCTCCCCGTAAATACGCTTTCGATGGCTCCGCCGCAGGGACGGGAGAGGACGAGACGTTATTAGCGGCGGGCCGGCCCCAGCGGCCGCATTGAAGCAGAGCCGACCGGCCGGCTACGAGTACCTTATCGACTGCTTTCCTCGGCAGGAGGACGTCGACGTGAGGGACGCCAAGGGGACGACGATAACCGACTCGAACGGAAAGCGCTACCTCGACCTCTTCGAGGGCATAGCCGTCAACAACGTCGGCCACTGCCACCCACGGGTCGTCTCCGCGATCAGGGAGCAGTCCGGCCGCTTCATGCACCTCTCGAACCACTACCGGAACGACGTCCTCCCGGAGCTCGCGAAGAGGATCGCCGAGGTCAGCCCTGCCGGGCTGCATCGGAGCTTCTTCGCCAACAGCGGCTCCGAGGCGATCGACGGCTCGGTCAAGCTGGCCAAGAAGTTCGCCTACGAACGCGGTCGGAACGGCATGGGCGTCGTCTCGCTGCAGGGGTCGTTCCACGGCCGACTGTCGCTCACTCTCTCGCTGACGGGCCAGAGGAAGTACAAGGACAAGCTGGGAGGGTACGCGTCCTTCCCGGGGGTCTTCCACGCGCCCATCCCCTACCACTACCGCTACGGCGGGGGCCAGTCGCCGGACGACTTCGGGCTGGCCTGCGCCGAGGGGATGCGCGAGGTCATCGACGAATACTCGGCGGGCGACGTGGCCGCAGTGGTCCTGGAGCCAATCCTGGGCGAGGGCGGGATAATCGTGCCTCCCGACACCTATCTCCCCCGGGTCCAGAAGATCTGCCGCTCGAGGCGGATCCCCCTGATCGTGGACGAGGTCCAGACGGGGGTAGGGCGGACGGGGGCGATGTTCGCATCGCAGCTCTGGAACGTCCGACCGGACATCATGGCCTTCGCAAAGGCGATCGGCGGAGGATTGCCGATGGGCGGGTTCATCGGGACCGACGAGCTGACCTCGGCCTTCGGCGAGGGCGACCACTTCTCGACCTTCGGGGGTAATCCGGTCTGCTGCGCGGCAGCGCTCGCGGTGCTGGACGTCATCGAGGAGGAGGACCTCGTCAGGAACTCCAAGCGACTGGGGGAGCACGCTCTCCGGAGGCTGCGGGAACTCGCTGAGCGGTCGAGCATCGTGGGGGACGTCCGCGGCAGGGGTTTGATGATAGGGGTCGAGCTCGTCAAGGACGAGAGGAAGAAGACCCCCGCGGACGGGGCCGCGCTGAGGGCGAGGGACGAGCTCAGGAGGAAGGGCTTCCTCGTCGGCCTCGGAGGGCTCCACAAGAACGTGCTGAGGCTGGAGCCCCCCTGGTCATCACCCTGGACGAGCTGGACTCCGGTCTGGACGCTCTGGGGTCCGCGCTGGCGCTCGCGGCCCGATGACGATGGAGAACCAGCCGAGGCGGGAGAGCGGAACAGAATGCGAGCGCGAACGGGCCGCCCAGGGGCGCCTAGGGTCGCGGCGCGTCGGTGGCGTCCAGGCTCATCCGTATCTCCGTCTCCATGGACGCCCCGCCGTCCAGCGCTAGCGTCCCGGCGTGCTCCTTCTGGTCCATGATCGTCGGGAGGCTGGTGCTCGGCTCGAGCGCCACGTTCCAGGCCCTGCCGTAGTAGGGGTAGTCGAGCGTGCCGTAGTTCTGCCAGAACCAGACCCAGGGGAAGACCGACGCGTCCCACCTCAGGCCCACCGAGAGCCCGAGCGCCTCGTTGGTGACGCTGTACCGGCCCTCCCTGACCCTGACGAAGTTCGTCTCCTCGGCCCTCACGCCCTTCGGCGGGATGAGGCTCAGGTCGATGGGGCCACTCCCGTCCCTCGCCCTGACCACGGGCCAGTCGAACTCGCCGCCCGCCACCCTCCCGCGCGGGTTGATCGACTCGGGGTTGACGACCCTGGACCCGTGGGGGAGTTCGACCCTGCACCCAGGGGCCAGGAATGGCTCCCCGTAGGCAGGGTGGTGGAGCCAGTAGAACTCGAGCCGCTGCCTTCCCGTGTTCGTGAGCTTCTCGCCGATCCTTACGACCGACTCGTCCGCCCGCAGCGACATCGTCTTCTCGACACGATATGGGTACCTCAGGCCCTCCACGGTCAGGGTCGCCCTCGCCGTCTCTCCCCCTTCCTGCTCTATCCTCGCCTCCCAGGGGACGACCGCGCTCTCGCCATGAAGGCCGAAGGGCGCGCCGTGAACGGCGAGCGGACCGGAGTCGGTCGAGGGGAGGATATCCTGCCAGCCGCCCCCGTATCCGTCCATGAACCCCGAGTCAGGGGTCTCGAGAAGCCCGCCATGGCTCGAGCGGACCCTGTAGCCCACGGGCGAGTGCCAGAGCACGTCGACGTCCTTCGGCTTGTGCCTGAGCTCCATGACGTCCGAGCCCTTGTCGACCAGCACGACCATCCGCAGCGTCCTGTTCTCCAGGATGAGGGTACGCATCCCCTTGTATCGCCAATCAAGACTCGCGCTGGCTCCCGGCGTCATCGTCTGCATCCGGTGCGGACGACCGTATAAACCAACCAACCAACCCGGCCGCGGCCGCCGTCGCCGCGCCCGGCGCAAGCCGGAGGGCGGCCTAGGCTCCCTGCTTCACCCTGCACTCGGCGACGGTGGAGTCGTCGATCTCGATCCCGAGGCCGGGCCGGTCGGGTATCTCCAGCCTCCCGTTCTTCGCTGCGAAGGGACGCTTGGCCAGCTTCGCCATCAGCGGGCTCTTGGTGCGCCTGAACTCCAGGAGCTCGCCTCCCTGGATCGCCGCGACGAACTGAAGGTTCGCCGCCACGCTCACCGCGGTGCTGAACCCGTGCGGCACGAGCGTGACGTTGTGGAACTGCACCAGGTCGGCGATGCGCATCCCCTCTGTGAACCCGCCGGCCCTGCAGATGTCGGGCTGGATAATGTCGACGGCGTGCTCCCTGATCCATCTCTCGAAGGAGAACCTGTTGTACTCCCCCTCGCCTCCCGCTATGCGGACCGGGCTGCTCCTGGCGAGCGCGACGTAGCCGGCGACGTCGTCCTGGGGGAGGGCCTCCTCGAGCCAATAGATGTCGTACCTGGCGAGCGTCCTCGCCATGCGGATCGCGTGCGAGACGGTCCAGTTCACGTACCTCCCCACGTCCACCATGATGTCCATCTCCGGCCCGAGCTCGTCCCTCAGGAACCTCACCGCCGCTTCGTCCCTCCCGGCGTCCAGCCCGAACGAGGTGGCGCGGGTCTGGCCCCAGCCGAACTTGACCGCCCGGTAGCCCTCCTTCTTCCACTTCTTCGCCTCGCTCGCCATCGCCCCAAAGTCCTCCATGTCGAAGAGTATGCTGGCGTAGACCCGGACGTCCTCCCGGAACCTGCCGCCCAGCAGCCTGGAGACGGAGACTCCGAGGGCCTTTCCCGCCAGGTCCCAGAGGGCGGTGTCGACGCCGCTGAGCGCGTACTGCGTTATCCCGGCGCGCCCGAACCACTCGGTCTGGAAGTACAGGTCCTCCCAGATCCGCCTGACGTTCAGGGGGTCCCTCCCGACCAGGAGGGGCTTCATCCCTCGCTCCACTATGACCTGGGCTGCGAGGCTGGCCTCGTCGTGCTCGGACTGGGTGCAGGCCTCCCCGACCCCGACCAGGCCCGTGTCGGTCTCGACCTCGACTAGGCAGGCCCCCGGTCCCGCCGCCAGCGACTTCTCCGTCGAGTGGAGCGGGATTGCGCGGACGTCCTTGATCTTCATCTCCGGGCGGTCCGCCGGTGCAGCTTAAATCCCCATCCCCGGGCTGAGGAGCGGATATGAAAGCGCTCGTCTGGAAGGGGCCTTCGCTGATGGAGATCGAAGAGAGCCCGAGGCCCAAGCCCGGCCCGGGCCAGGTGCTGCTGGCGGTCGAGGACTCGGGGATATGCGGCTCGGAGATAGGGGCGTTCCTCGGGCACAACGAGCTCCGCAGGCCGCCCCTCGTCATGGGCCACGAGTTCTCGGGGGTCGTCGTGGAGCTCGGACCGGACGTCCCCGCGGGCTGGGAGGGCAAGCTCGTCACCGTCAACCCGATACTCTCGTGCGGGGAGTGCAGGACCTGCAGGAAGGGGCTCCGCCAGCTCTGCGCCTCCAGGAGGATCATCGGCGTCGACCAGCCCGGCTCCTACGCCGAGTTCGTCGCCGTGCCGGTCGGGGCGTGCTTCCCGGTTGGGGACCCTCTGGTCGGCGCGCTCGTCGAGCCGCTCGCCTGCGGCGTCAGGGCGACGGGGCTCGCGCAGATCGAAGCGGGCGACTCGGTACTGGTCATCGGCGCCGGGACGATAGGGCTGATGGCCGTGAGGCTCGCCAGGGCGAGGGGTGCCAGCGCGTGCGCCGTCGCGGACACGAACTCGGGGCGGCTCCGCTGGGCCTCGAACTGGGGGGCCACGTCGGTGGTGAACCCGAAGCAGGACGACCTCCTCGCCCTCATCAAGGGCTCGTCCTCCGGAGAGGGCGTGGACTCGGTGATCGACGCGGTCGGCTCGGCGCAGACCCGGTCGCAGGCGCTGGCGGCGGTCCGCAGGGGCGGGAGGATCGTGCTCATGGGGCTGCACGAGAACGCGACGAGCCTGCCGGGGAACGAGATCGTAAGGTTCGAGAAGCAGGTCGTCGGCTCCTTCTCCTACACGGACGAGGACTTCCGGCGGGCGGTGGTTCTCGCCGACGGGGGCTTCCTGGAGACCTCGAGCGGCTGGCTCGACGTCAGGGACCTCGAGACGGGCCAGGCGTCCTTCACGGAGCAGTCAGAGGCGACCGCCCCCTTCTCCAAGGTCATCCTCCGGTCGAGGTGAGGCGGGGCCCTCGACCGCCGCCGCGCCGACCTGGAGAGAATGGTGGGACGTGACGAGCCGCCACGACGGCCAGCGCGTCCGGGCTGCCTCCGCCTAGGCGGGTAGATCGGCTTTGGCTCGACCCGGGGACTGGCGCGGGGTCTTCCCGTCCCTCCCGACCGTCTGCACGAAGACGGGCGAGGTCGACGAAGAAGGGCAGCGGAGCGTGGTCAGGTTCTGCCTGGAGGGCGGGGCCGACGGGCTCGCGTGCCTGCTCTTCGCCGGCGAGTTCTACAAGTTCTCCGACGCCGAGAGGTCCAGGGTCGCCGGCATCGTCGTCGACGAATGCAACGGGAGGGTCCCGGTCCTGGTCGGCGTCTCCCACAGCGGCACCCTCCCCAGCATCGAGCTCGGTCTCCGCGCGGCCGACGCCGGCGCGGACGGGGTGATAGTCACTCCGCCCTACCACGCCAACTTCCTCGCCGAGGCGTCCCTCTCGGTCAGGAGCCACTTCGAGGCCGTGGCCAGCCGCCTGGACCTGCCCGTCATGATCCAGGACTACGAGACGCCCGGGGGCGTCCGCCTCGCCGCCTCCGACCTCGAAGGGATCGCGAGGGCCTCCGACAACGTCCGCTACGTGAAGATCGAGGGAGGGGACCACCTGACCCGGATCAGGGAGACCAGGGCGCTGCTGGGCGACCGCATGGGCGTCTTCGGGGGGATGGCGGGGCGCTACCTCCTCGAGGAGCTCGCCCTCGGCTCCCAGGGCTCGATCCCCGGGGCCGAGATGGTCGACGTGCTGGCGGAGGTCTTCGGCGCGTCGAGGCGAGGCGACCGCGAGCGGGCCGGACCCGCCTTCGCCAGGCTCCTCCCCTACCTCGACTTCCTCGTGAAGCACTTCGACTCCTTCGTCGCGGTCGAGAAGGAGGTCCTGCGGGCCAGGGGCGTCATCGGATCATCGACGGTCAGGAGCCCAGCCGTCCCTCTGGGGGCGGACGCCACCGCCGCCCTGGGGTCCATCCTCCGCGAGATGGGCCTCTCGCCCGGCGCCGGGTCGAGGGGGCCTGGGGCGTCTTGACCCCGGGTCGAGGCCCGGCCGTCGAGGGGTGCGCGAGGGCCGCGGACCTGCTGATGGGGTATCCGTGGAAGGTCTGGTTCTGGGGTGACTCCATCGGCATGGAGGGGCTGCTCGACGCCTCCGAGCTCACGGGCATCGACAGGTACCGCTCCTACGTCTACGGCGTCCTCAAGGGCTGGATACCCCGGATGGGGCAGCGCGCCAGGTTCGACCACACCGCCCCCGGGGTGGCCCTCCTGAGGTCGTACGCGCTCACCGGGGACCCCCAGCTGCTCGAGGCGGCGCGGGCCCATGCGGAGTACCTCGCGGGGTTCCGTCGGACGTCCGGAGGCTGTCCCGTCCACTACGAGGACGTCGCCTTCGACGCGCCGCCCGAGCTGCCCTCCGGGCGCGCTCTCGGAGGGCCGACCGCGGCCGCCGTCGTCGCCCCGACGTCCTCCTCCGCCAGTCCACGGGCCTGCGTCTTCGTCGACTCGGTCCACTTCCAGGGTCCCTTCCTCGCGATGCTCCACGCCCTGACGGGCGAGGCGAGGTACCTCGCACAGGCCGAGTCGACCATAGGGCCCCAGGTCGACCTCCTCTGGGACGAGCGCGAGCGCCTGTTCCACCACTTTTGGGTCGAGGAGACCGGAGCCCGGAACGGGGTCTTCTGGGGCCGCGGGAACGGCTGGGGGCTCCTGGGGATGCTGCACACGCTCGAGCACCTCCCCGAGGCCAGCCCTCTCTCCCAGCGGCTGAGGCGCATCGTGCGGGAGCAGGCCTCCAGGCTGGCCGAGCTCCAGGACGGGTCCGGCGACTGGCACACGGTCCTGGACGACCGACGGTCGTACCTCGAGTCGTCGGTCGCCGCCTTCGTGGTCGACGGGTTCAGCCTGGCGATCAGGAGGGGCTGGCTCCCCGGGACCTATCGCGAGGTCGTCGAGAAGGGTTGGCGGGCGATGTGGACCCACCTGGGCCCGGACGGCCTACTGCGAGGGGTCTCCTTCGAGACCCACCCGGGGACGAGACCGGAGCACTACAGGGAGATGCCGACCGGCGCGATGGTCCCGTGGGGCCAGGGACCCTTCCTAGCCGCCTGCCGCAGCTACCTCGCCTCCTCCGGCCAGGACCCTCGATGAGGATTTCTGCGAATCTTCAGGCTTAAATACGAAGTTTCGTGAGCACCGAGCCGAACTTGGCGACCGGGTCCAAGGGATTCGTCCGGGAGGCCACGGGCCTCGTCAGAGAGTTCTCACACCTCGACCTCTTCGTGCAGGCCATCTCGATCATGCAGATCGGGATAGGCATAGTCTTCCTCCTCGAGTCGGTGGGGTCGTTCTACCCCGGAGCCAACCTCTTCTGGGTCATCCTCATCGCCGGGATAGTCGGGCTCGGTTTCGCCGCCGTCTGGTCGATGATGTCGGCCGCCATGCCCCGGTCGGGGGGCGACTACGTCTGGATCTCCCGCATAGTCCCCAGGGCTCCCTCCGTCGGCTTCATGTACGCCGTCACCTACGGCCTGGGCTTCGCCATCGCTTTCAACATGGGGTTCCAGGTCTGGCTCTTCACGAACGGGATCCTCTCGCCGACCTTCGGGAGCCTCGGGCTGATCTATGGCAACGCGTCCCTCGTCAACCTGGGGACCTGGATGGTCTCGGGCAACGGGCTCTTCATAACGGGGCTCTTCCTCGTCCTGCTCGCCCTCCTCACGGTCGCGCTGGGCGCGAGGGTGGGCTCGAAGATAATCAACGTCCTCTTCTTCTTCAGCATCATCGTGACCTTCCTCTGGATAGTCCTGGCGTTCGCGTTCAACAACTCGGACTTCGTCACGGCGTTCAACAACCAGTTCGGGGCCGGGGAGTACGCCAAGGTGCTGCAGCTCGGTTCGGCCGCCGGTTTCTCTGGCTACTCGACCAACGTCAAGACGACGATATTCATCGGGTTCTCGCTGGGCTACTTCAGCCTCTACTCCAACTTCCAGTACCCCGTCTGGTCGTCGGGCGAGGTGAAGAAGGCCGGGCGGATGTGGGTCCCGTTCACCCTGGCGATAGTCGTCACAGGGGTGCTCTACTTCCTCCTCATCAGCGGCCTCTTCAACCTGATGGGGAGCGACTGGCTGGGATCGATCGGGGCCGCGGCCGGCGCGGGCACCCTGCCGTTCTCGGTACCTCCGACCTTCCCCTTCCTGCTCACCGTCATGTTCAAGAGCAATCCCGTCCTGGTCTTCCTGATCAACGCCGGGCTCATAGCGGGGACCTTCACCTGGTTCGTCGTCCCGTACATCGCCTTCAGCAGGCTCATCTTCTCGATGTCGTTCGACCGGGTCCTGCCCAAGGCCTTCGCCAACATCAACTCGAAGGTCAGGGTCCCCATCGCGGCGCTGGTGCTGACGGTCTTGCTCGTCGTCGTCTGGTTCTCCCAGTACGTCTACGGCCTCTTCTGGAACCCCAGCAACACCTCGTTCGCGACGGTCTTCTTCAGCGTGACTGCGGTTGCGCCCGCCGCCTGGACCATCGCGGCGACGATCTTCGCTCTCTTCCCGTTCATCAACAGGGACCTCTACGAGAGGGTCATGCCCGCCGCCTTCAAGAAGAAGATCGGCCTCCCCATCATCACCTGGCTGGGGGCCTTCGTGGCCGTGACCCAGGCGCTCGGGACCTACGAGTACATCTCGACCTCGGCCGAGCCGCTGTGGGCGGAGGGGTCGGTCGCGATCCTGATGGTCGGAGGGCTGGTCGCCTACTATGTCATAGCCGCGATCCGGAAGAGCCAGGGGATAAACCTGGATTACGTCTTCCGAGAGATCCCTCCGGAGTAGGCCCACGGGGATCGGCTTGGAGATAACCAAGGTCGAGGCAATCCCGCTCCGGCTCCCCAGCGTCTCGGACGCCATCGACGGCTCCCAGGACGACCTCGTCGTCCGGGTCCACACCGACGAGGGGCTCGTCGGGATCGGCGAGGTCGACGCGCCGCCGTCCATAGTCAAGGCGATCATAGAGGCGCCGACCTCGCACGGCTGGTCGCGCGGGCTCGGCGAGGTGCTAATCGGAGCCGACCCGCTCGACCCGCGGAAGGTCTGGGACCTGATGTACCAGGCGACGATATACCACGGCCGCAGGGGCGTCGTGATATCGGCGATGAGCGGGGTCGACATCGCCGTCTGGGACATCCTGGGCAAGGCCAAGGGTAAGCCCGTCCACAGGCTGCTCGGCTCCAAGAGGAGCCGGCTGAGACCCTACGCCAGCATCTATCCGTTCGGCGACACGCCGGCGGAGATAACCAAGACGGCCCGCAGGTGGGTCCGCGCCGGTTTCAGGGCCGCCAAGTTCCAGTGCGCGCCGTTCGGGCGCGACCCGCGCTACGACGTCAGGATGGTCGCCGCGGCCAGGGAGGGGCTGGGGGGCGAGAACGACCTGATGGTCGATGCGTGCATGTGCTGGACCGACGCCGCCAGGGCCATCGCGGTCGCCCGTTCGATAGAGAAGTTCAACGTCTACTGGATCGAGGCGCCGTTCCCGCCGGACGATGTCGCGATGCACGCCGAGCTGGCCGACGCGGTCGACGTCAAGATAGCGGGAGGGGACATCAACCTCACGACCCGGTTCGAGTTCGAGGACCTGATGGACCGCGGACACGTCGACGTGGTCCAGCCGGACGTCACCCACTCGGGCGGGATCACGGAGCTGATGCGGATCGCCGAGATGGCCGAGAGGCGCGGCAAGGAGTTCGCCGGGCACGCCTACAAGACCGGCATCGGGCTCGCGGCTACGCTGCACGTCGACCTCGCCGCCCCCGGAGCCAGGTACCTGGAGTTCTCGGTCAACCAGTCCGTCCTGAGGAGGACGCTCACGAAGCAGAGCCTGGAGGTAGACCGGGAGGGCTACGTCAGCGCCCCGGACGCCCCCGGTCTGGGCGTCGAGCTCAACGAGGACGTGGTCCGGAAGTTCAGGACGGCCTAGGAGCTCGAAGCGGCGCCAGAGAGTCCAGGAAGAGCCTCGCGTCCTCGGCTCTGGGCTGGCCCTCGTAGACGTGCTCGCCGTCCGACGGCCTGCAGTATACCCACGACGACCCCGCCAGGAGGGAGAGCAGCCTCGCCGAGTTCATCCCGACCCCGACGTTCATCAGCGTGAACGGCACCTTCGTCCTCCCCCGCAGCGCGGCGGCGCACCCGAGCAGGCCGAGGACGTCCTCCCTCCGCGGCGTAAGGGAGACGACCTTGGCGAACTGCCCGCCCCTCGCCTCGGCCTCTTCGACGATCCTCCTCGCCAGGCTCTCCCGGAGGACACCCCCGGTGTGACAGGAGAAGACGACCTCGGCGCCCAACCCCCTGACCTCCGCCGCGAACCGGGACTGCTTCTCGACCGAGACGCGGTCGGTCGAGAGAGCGGCCGGTGGCCTCCTCGCCGCCGCGCCCCTGCCGATCGTCGGTCCGTCCCGCACCGAGGGCGGCCCCCGGAACGCGTCGAGCTCGAGGTCCACGGCCGCCGCGCCCAGACCCACCGCCCGCCTGAGCGCCTCCGCCCTCTCCTCCTCCCCGATCTCGGGAAGCCCGGAGTACCCGTAGACCTCCATGAACCGCGCCCTCCTGTGGGTGACAAGGCAGGGCCTTGAGGTGGAGTGGAGGACGTCGCCGACTCCCGCCGGGTCGATCGGAGGGAGGTTCAGCTCGTACGAATCGACGATGCTCTCGAACCTCGCCATCGCGCGGAGGCAGCCGTCCGCCGTCGCCTCGCTCACCACGAGGCAGGTGAAGGGGACCCTGAGCCGGGAGAGGTTCATCGCGGCCCGACGGCCTCCGACGGTCGGACGGGAGGAGGACGGACCACGAGGGGGCGCCCGCGAGGACCTGGGCCGGCGCCGCGGAGCGTCCGCCCACGGTCGGGCGCGGCCGAGAGGCCATGGGACCTCGAACCGAGGCCGCCGCTCCGCGCGCCCCCTCCCACCATGGTCTCCCGCGACGGGCACGCCTCGTCGTTATAGCGCTTTTGGGAAGGCGTGGGAAAGGCGCGTCGCTGGCTCCGCCGGCGGTACCCTCCGTCCTGCCCATCGGCCGCTCCGAGCCGACCGGGGACGAGAAGCTCGCCCTCGCCGTCCAGGTCCACGACGTCACGGACTGGTCCGTGCTCCCGCTCTCCAGGGCCCCCCGCATCGTCCTGTCCGACGTCTCGGAGGACCGACCTCATCCTCCCTTCGCCGCCGATTCGGTCGGCCGAGGGCTGGCGGGTGCGCTCGACCGGGTCTCCTTCCCGCGAAGCACCGAGAGCGCCAGCGCCACGAGCAGCAGGGCGACCGAGGCGGTCAGCGCCGAGCGCATCCCCTGGATGAAAGCCGTCGAGAGGGGACCGGATATGCCCCCTGCTCCGAGGAATATCTCGAAGGCGAGCTGCCTGGGGATGGAGAGGGACGCGATCAGGAGCGCCATGGCGAAGCTGCAGACCATGCCTACGTTGGAGAGGGTCCGAAGGAGACCCGAGGCGACCCCGTAGGCGTTCCGGGGCGCGCTGGCCATCACCGCGCTGTTGTTGGCCGGAAAGAACGAGCTAGACCCGAGCCCGGAGACGACCGATCCGAGCACGACCACGTCCAGGGAACTGCTCAGGGAGAGGGTGGAGTAGACCACTATCCCGAGGATCTGCAGGATGAGACCGGCGGACGCGACCACCCGCGCGCCCAGCCTGTCCGCCAGCCTCCCCGAGAAGGGAGCTACGGCGGCGCCCAGGACGTAGCCCGGGACGAGGAGCAGCGACCCGTCGAACGGGGAGAGGCCCCGAGGGCCCTGGAGGAACATGATGATGAGGAAGAGGACCGCGAAGCTCGCGAGCGCCTGGAAGAAGGCCGCGAGGATGGAGGCGGTGAGGATCCGCTGCTGGAGCAGGCGTACGTCGATCAGCGGCGAGCTCGACCGCCTCTCGTAGAGCGCGAAGACGAGGGCCAGCACAAGGCCGCCCGCTATCTCCCCGTCGTAGGCGACCGACCCGCCGGACCCCGTGAGGTTCGTGAGCCCGAGGAGTACCAGGAACAGGCCGGTGCCCAGGGCCGCCATGCCCACGACGTCCAGCCTTGCCTTGACCCTCGGCGAGCGCTCCTTCAGCAGGTAGAACCCCGCAGAGGTCGCGACGATCCCTATGGGCAGGTTGATGAAGAAGATGTAGCGCCAGTCGAGGAAGGTCACGAAGGCGCCACCGATGAGTATCCCCAGGATCGCCCCGACCGACCAGCCGACCCCGGTGAAGCCGTAGGCCTTGCCCCTCTCGTTGGCCGGGAACGTGTCGGCTATCACGGCCCCGCTGTTCGACGATATCAGGGCGCCCCCCAGGCCCTGGACGACGCGGCAGGCGATCAACTCGGCGCCCGTGGCCGAGATCCCCGAGAGGAGCGACCCGACCGTGAAGACCGCGAAGCCCAGGTTGTACAGCCTCGCCCGACCGTACATGTCTCCCAGCCTTCCCACCTGGGTCCCCAGGATCGTTATGACCAGCAGGTAGGACATGATCACCCAGATCATGCTGACGATGTCGGAGTGCAGGTCCCGCATCATCACGGGGAGGCCGAGGACGACCGCGGTGGTGTCGATCGCGCTCATCATGACCCCCGTCATGACGATGGCCAGGACCGTGGCGCGATAGCGACCCTCGGACGGCATCGCAGACAACGGATGGCATCGCCCCTAGGTGGGCTCGGCCGCCAACTCCGCGCCTTCCGAGCACGTTCGTTCGGGCGCATCCTCCAGGTCCGGGCCTCCGACGGCCTTCACGAGACGGTCCAGGCGCACGGAGGCTCGACACGCCGGGGACGCAACCGAGAGTCGGTCCCACAGGGACGGATCGAAGAGCCCTCCCGTCGACGTCAAGGCCCTCGGCTGGACTCGTATCCCTATTAATGCATGGAGCGCCTTGGCGGCGTCGTCCTGCGGCCGCCCGCCGATCGCTCCATGTCCGAGGCGGCCGCGGCCGATTCTCCCCGCCGCGAGCCTCGGGTCCCGGGGCTCGCTATCCGCTCTCCGGGGTCCAGTGGTATCGCGACGCGGGGCCGTCCCTCCCCCCAGGACCGTTCACCCGACCACCGCGCCTCCGTCCCGTCGTCCGGCACTCTCCTCAACCGACGCCGTCGGGAGAGAGGCCGCCGGAAGGCGCCCGCGCCCTGGAGCGCCTGCGGGACCGTCTTACCGAGTACTCGGCGATCCCGAGGTTCAGGAGGATGAACATCCCTGAGAGGACCTTGTGGACGAATCCGCTCCAAGACCAGTACCCGACCGCGAAGAGCGGCAGGTACTCCACGAAGAAGAGGGCGAAGAAGATCGGAGCCGCGACGGTCAGATAGAGGTTGATGTCGGACCTCGGCCGCCCCGGCCCCGCCGCCCCTTCCCGTCCCTCCGCCTGACCCATTCCTCGCGCCGTCTCTGGGCCCGATGATATAACCCGGTCGATTCCGCGCCACGGCCACCACCTCGGCCCGCCCGGGGGCGGGAAGGCCCGTGGATCCGGGATACGTAATTTCCCTGCGTACGAATTGTAGCTAAGATTCCGGACGGAACCTCCGTGCAGAACTCTCCGCTGCTCCAGTCGAGTAGGACTGTCATCAAGGGCCTCCAGCAGGAGGACGGGGGCATCACGGCCACCCCCGGGACGACGTCTATCCCTACGTCTATCCCAGGGACGCCGTCTTCATGACCAAGGCTCTCAACGCGCTGGGGAGTTCGAGAGCCCGAAGAGGCTCTACCGCTATCTCAGCCGGGTCCCCCGGCCGCGGGGCGAGTTCTACCAGCGATACAACGGTGGCCTGCCCTAGGTGACGAACGCGCACGAGCTCGACGCGTCGCCTATCGTCGTCCAGGAGTCTACGACACCTACAGGATGTCCCGCGACAGGTCCTTCCTGGAGTCGATGTGGGATCTCGTCCGCGAGTGCGCGTCCTTCACGAGCAGCTCGCTCATAGTCGACGCCGGGATGCTCTAGACGACGAGCTCGATCCACGAGAACAGGCACCTGGAGGAGGGCTTCGAGATATGGGCGAACTCCGCCGCCGTGAGGGGCCTCCTGGACGCCTACCGGATAGCCGGCGAGCTGGGCCAGAGGGACCTGGAAGACCGGTGGCTGACCTCCTCGAAGCGGCTCGTCGGCTCGTGTCGGGCCGCTCCGTTCCCTCCTGGGGCCCCGGGAGCTCCGCCGCCCCCGGCATGACCCGCCTCCACGGGAGGATGGCGAAGCGATGCTCGATGGGCAAGAGATTCATTACCCGGTCCAACGCTCAACTCGAGCGATGACGCGGTTGACGATGGCCTCTATCGCGACGGTCCGGAGGCGCTCTCGAGAACAGGAGAGGCTGCGGCCCGGAGCGGCAAGACCGGGGGGTGGCGGCCGAGGTAGGGCGCCGAGGGGAGCGACCGCGAGGGGCGCGACGGGTCCATCGCGGTCGAGCGGGCCGACGACCGCCGGGAGAGACGGGGTCGGTCGCCTCCCCACCAGCGCGACGGCGGGGCCGGAGGCCCGCGCCGACCGGACCGGGCCGAGCGAACGACCAAACGAAGGGCGCCTGGTCTTCGTCGTCCAGAAGCACAAGGCGACCTCGCTGCACTACGACTTCCGGTTGGAGGTGGGCGGGGTGATGCCGTCCTGGTCGATCCCGAAGGGACCGTCGCTGGACAGCTCCGTGAAGCGCCTCGCGCTGCCCACCTCGGACCACGACCTGGACTACCGCCACTTCGAGGGGGTGCTGCCACCGGGCTACGGAGCGGGGCCGGTCATGATATGGGACGAAGGGACGTACAACCCAGAGGTCGAGACCAAGGACGGCGCGGTCCGGACGAGGAGGGAGGTGGTCGACCCGCGAGAGGCGGACGGGGTAGCCGCCGAGAGCCTGAAGGAGGGCAACCTCAAGTTCGTCCTCTACGGGAAGAAGCTCCGGGGCTCCTTCGCGCTCGTCAGGACCCGGGGGTTCGCCGGACGGGAGTCGTGGTTGCTCATCAAGCACCGAGACGCATGCTCGGTCCCCGGCTACGACGCCAAGGACTACGACTTCTCGGCCGTGAGCAACAGGTCCATGGCCGAGATCGCCTCGGGAGCTGGCCAGGAAGCGCCATCGTCCGGCTAGGCGAGAGCGGCTGAGCCGCGAGGGAGATCTGCAGCACGACCGGGAACGACATGACCGCGGGCACGCACGGGCCGGCTACCAGACCTACCTGGCCGCCGAGGGGGTCAAAAGGTACCTCGCCAGTCCCGGCTCCCTCGCCTAGGGGCCGATCGGCGCCCTCCTTCCTCCGCCGGGGGAGCGGAGACCTGAACGGGATAGGGGAGACGAAGGTGGGGCGCCCCGACGGGAGAGGGTGACGAGTCGGCGACGGGGGCCTTACCGCCTCGGCCCTCCATCCCTGGGCCCGCGCTCGCGGGTCCCGCTTCTGCCCGCCTCCACGGCGATGCGATGGCCGGACTCTCGCGGCCGATCAGGTTCCGATGAAGGGCGCCTTCCGCACGAAAGCCCTCTCCTCGAGCTGGTCGACGAGGGCGTAGCCAATGTCCGCCCGCGATATCCTGCTGGACGGCGGCCCGGCGAGGGACGTCCTGTAGGTCCTGGTCAGCGGACCGTCTGTGACGAACGGCACCCTGAGGATCGTCCACTCCAGGCCGCTGGCGCTGACCAGGTCGAACTCGAGCTGCTTCTCCTCCTGCGCGCGGCGGGAGGTGAGCCTGGAGAACCATCCCGCGAGCCGATAGCCTGCCCCCTTCTCGTCCCCCGGAGCGTCGATGGCCGCGCCCGCGACGCCCAGGAACCTCCTGACGTTGTTCCTCTCCATCGTCGAGATGATGAGCTTCGTCACCGAGAGGAGCCGCTCGACCTCTGCGGACGTGTTGGCCCGCACGCCGAGGGTGTCTATCACCGCGTCGCACCCGCCTAGCGCCCTCTGGACCTTCCCTGCGTCACCCACGTCGCCCGCGATGACCGTCAGCATCCCCCCGTGGTCCGGCAGCCTCACCGGGTCCCCCACGATCACCCTGACCTCGTGCTCGCGCTCCAGGGCCCGCTCCAGGACCTGCCGGCCGATTGACCCGGTCGGGCCGAAGAGACAGACCCGCACGTGACCCGTCTGGGCCCGCGAGGGTAAAGAGGGTTCCGACCGCTCCCGCCGGGGTCCTCCTAGCCCAGGAGCCTACGCAGCACCTCGAACCGGCCTTCCAGGCGCGCCCCGGGGCTGAGGGCCGGCACGAAGACGTGGTTGACCCCCAGCGCCTCCAGCCTCTCCATGTCCCCGAGCGCCTGCTCGACGGACCCGGAGAGCAGCGGTCTGGAGGATGGGAGCTCCGCCCCGCCGAACGGGTTGTTCGACCGCAACACGACGAGCAGATCGGCCGCGTCTCTTCCCGCGGCCTTCGCGGCGCCCAGGAACTTGGTCGCGAGGCGCTCCACCTCCTCGAAGGAGAACGCTATCAGATTGATTCCGTCCGCGATCCGTCCGGCCCTCTCCGCCGAGACCGGGGCCGATGCCCCCAGGATCAGGGGGATCCCTCCGCGCTGTAGGGGCTTGGGACCTATCTCGGACTCTGCGATCCTGTAGAAGCGGCCCTCGAAGCGGACGGGGTCGGGCCCCCAGACCGACCGCAGGGCAGAGACGTACTCCTCGAACCCCGCTCCCCTCCTCTTCATCGGGACGCCGGCCGCGGCGAACTCGTCGGGGTTCCATCCCTGGCCTAGCCCTGCGATGACCCTGCCCCCGCTGAACTGGTCGAGCGTCGCGAGACGCTTGGCGAGTATGACCGGCGGCTGGAAGAGCGCGCCGATCGCGCTCGTGCCGAGCTTGATCCTCTCGGTCCTCGCAGCCACGTAGGAGAGCGTCTCGATGGGATCGAAGGACCTGAAGCCCATGCCGGGGGCCGGGGCAGGTCTCTCCTGGCCGGTCGTCCCCGGAGGGGCCGCAGACCTGAGCAGGCGGTCGGAGACCCAGACCGAGGCGAAGCCGCTCTCCTCGGCCTCCCTCGCGACCCTGAGGATCACGTCAGGGGAGGCGTCCCGACCCGTGGTGGGCAGAGAAATCCCTATTTCCATGTGTAGGCCGGTCGATTCGGAACGGAGAGAGATATCTCTTGCCGAGCTCTCGCCACGGCCGCCGAGCGCGACATCAGACCAGATGGAGGATGCCCAGATACACCACGGCAGCCACGGCCGCCGAGGCAGGTATCGTTATCAGCCAAGCCCAGGCGATCTTTCTGGCGACGCCCCACCTCACGGCGGATAGCCTCTTCGTGGCGCCCACGCCCATGATCGACCCGCTCACGCAGTGGGTGGTGCTGACGGGGATACCGAGCAGGGAAGAGCCCATGATGACGCCCGCAGCCGTCGTGTTCGCGGCGAACCCGTGTATCGGGTCGAGCTTCGTGATCTTGAAGCCCATCGTCCTCACTATCCTCCAGCCGCCGCAGAGCGTCCCGAGAGCTATGGCGGAGTTGGCCATTATCGCGACCCAGAGCGGCACGCTGAACTTCGAGAGGTTGCCCGTCGAGACCAGCAGCGCCGTGACGACCCCCATCGTCTTCTGGGCGTCGTTGCTCCCGTGGGCCAGGCTGAGCAGGCTGGACGAGAGTATCTGGAGCCTCTTGAAGTAGCCGTTCACGAGCTGAGTAGAGTACCGGCGGAAGACCCTCAGGAGCAGCGTCATGGCGACGAAGGCCAGAGCGAACCCCAGGAGCGGAGACACGACGAGGAACGCAAGGGTCTTGGTGAGACTCGGGATGACCAGGACACCCGTACCTGCGGACGCCACCCCTGCGCCGATGAGCCCGCCTATCAAGGCGTGAGAGGAGCTCGTCGGAAGGCCGAGGATCCACGTGGTCAGGTCCCAGACTATGGCGCCAATCAGGGCGCCGAGGATCACGTACTCGCTCGCCGCGCTCAGGGCGATGATTCCCGATCCGATCGTGCTCGCCACGGCGAAGCCGAAGACCAAGAACGCGACGAAGTTGAAGCAGGCGGCCAGTGCGACGGCGGCGAGCGGAGAGAGCGCCCTCGTCGAGACGACCGTCGAGATGGAGTTGGCCGCGTCGTGGAAGCCATTCACAAAGTCGAAGGCGTATGCCGTCCCGATTATCCCGATCACCAGCGCCGTGAACACTGGGGGTTGGCCTACTAGGAGTACCGTCGGACGATGTCCCGGAGCTGCTGGCTGACATCCTCGCACTTGTCGGTAACGGTTTCCAGCTCCTCGTAGATCTCCTTCAGCTTCATGATCTCTATGACGTCATCCCCCTTGAACAGCGCAGCGACGCTGTCGTTCAGGATCACGTCGGCCTCGTTCTCCAGCGTGTCGACCGCGATGCACCTCTTGTCTATCTCCTTCCGGTCGCGAACCCTCATGGACACGAACGCGGCGTGGATCTCCGCGACCGAGCTGGCAACGATGGCGGCGAGCTGCTTCATCGCGTCGGTGGACTCACTCAGCTCGTAGAGCTCTATCCTGTTCGCCGCCGCGTCCACGAAGTCCAGCACGTCGTCATAGAGCGAGGCGAGCTTGGTTATGTCGTCCTGGTCTATCGGCGTGACGAAGGTAGCGTTGACCTTCTCGTATATCTCGTGGACTATCTCGTCTCCTCTGTGCTCGATCTCCTTCACCGCGGCCCTCCTCCTCTTCAGGTCGTCGAACTGGGTAATCATCTCCGCGAGGGCCTTCGCCCCCCTCGCGACGTTGCTAGATTCCTCCTCGAGCAGATCGAAGAACACCCTGTCCTCCGGAACCAGCCAGCTCCTCAGCCCCATCTCGGGTCGCGGGGGCCTTCCTCGGACCTCTAATAACACTGTTGTCGCCCGTGGCCCGATGCCCCGGATCGCCGGCGTCGCGAACGGAGGTTCACGAGCGGGTTGGTCGGCCCGCCCGCCGGCCATCGGCGGGGGTCGTCCTCGTCGATGGTGGCCGTCACGCGGGCGCTTCCGTGAGCGAGCTCGGCATCCCGTCCCTGCCGAGGACCCGGGGCAAGGGGACAGGCGGTCGCGAATCCGGCCGGCCGCTCCTCCTCTTTCCCCTTTTTAACCGCGGGGGCGGAGGGACCTGTCGTAACGCGCAACCATGGCCAGCGAAGGCGAGTCGATGAACCCGGCGGAGGACCGCTCTCTGCCGAGGTCAATCTTCGTGCGGGAGGCGGACCCGCGAAAGGGCGTGAGGGATGCGGTCGACTCGGTCCTCTCGGACCGGTTCATGGTCTTCCTCTCGCTCATCCTCGTCCCGGTCCTCCTGCTGCCCTTCGTGACCGGCCTCTCTCCGGCCGACAGCGACTTCCTCGAGATCTGCGACTGGTCGGTGGTGCTTCTCTTCGTGGCCGAGTACGTCTCGAAGCTCTACCTCGCGCAGGACCGCTGGGCCCACTTCAAGGAGCCATGGCACCTGGTCGACCTGGTGATCGTCGTCCTTCCGTTCGTCCAGTACCTGCCGCTCGTCGGCCTCAGCACGAGGGGGTCCCCTTCGCTGCTCCTCAGGCTGCTGAGGCTGCCGCGGGTGCTCGCGGTCGGCGGGAGGGCCCTGGGCTCCAGGATCCAGACGGTCCAGACGGAGGCGCCGACCGTCGTCGAGGAGACCCCGACGGCGATCCGCGCCGTGGAAGCGAGGTCGCCGACGGTCGCCAACGGTCTGACCTGGGACGAGCTCGGAGACCACCTGAGGAACGAGGACCAGGAGTGGATCGACATCAACGGCCTCTCGAAGGAGGGCATCAGGAGGCTGAGCGCGCTGCTGCGCGTCCCGGAGCCTCACTTCAAGATAGACCTCGTCGACGAGACGTTCCCGCACATCGACTACGTCCAGAAGGTCTCCCTGGTCTTCCTCCAGTCGGGAAAGGTGAGGTATCCGGACAGGCCGGAGGATTTCCTCACGATCTCGCGCTCGGGGTTGATAGCCATCTGCACCGGCTCGAAGGTCGTCTCGGTCTCCCGACACGGCATCGACGTCTTCGACCGGGTATTGCGGTCGGTCCGGGGAGAGCCCGGGCTCGGCTTCGTCGTCTCCGTCCTCTACGGGATCCTCGATCAGACGCTGAAGGACTACCGGTCGCTCCTCTCGGAGATCGAGGTGGAGGTGATACGGATAGGCGAGATGCCCCGGTCCAAGCTCCCCCGGGACTTCCTCGAGAGGGCGTACGCGCTCAACAGGGAGGTCGCGAGGCTCGTCTCGAACCTCGTCCACTTCAAGGTCCTGGTGGGGATGATAATCTCGAACAAGGTCCCGCTCGAGGGGTTCGACGACAGGGCCGAAGAGGAGTTCAACGTCCTCAGGGACGAGGTGACCTATCTCAACGAGATAGCGGACGACCTCTCCGAGAACATACGCTCGCTGATCGACCTCTACATCAACCAGACCTCCTACGAGACCAATCGGATACTGAAGATACTCGCCGTGATAACCAGCATCGGGGTCATACCCTCGGCCATCGGGGGGCTGCTGGGGATGAACCTCCTGGACGTGCCCTACGCGGCCACCCTCTGGGAGGTGGTCCTGGTCCTGGCGATCGCCATGGCCTTCGTTTCGTACACCTTCATAAAGCTCGGCTGGCTCAGGGCGTAGCCTTCTAGCGCCTCGTTCGCCGCGCCCGGACCCCTCCGGGTCGACGAGAGTTGTCCTGTTGCTAGACAGGAAATCACCTCTCCCCTAATATCGAGAGGGGGACGCGATAGACGCGATATTCCTTGACGATGACGACCCTGGAGAGAATACCGCATGCGGGGCGAGCGGAACGCCCGGTCGCGGCTGGCGCGTTCACGAGGGTGATCGCGGTCGCGAACCAGAAGGGAGGCGTCGGGAAGACGGACCTTACCGTGAACCTCGCCTGCCAGCTCGCCGCCATGGGGAGGAGGGTGCTGCTCATCGACATGGACCCTCAGGCGAACGCCACCGACTACCTGGTCGGCCCCGAGACGGCGGTCCGCAAGACGACCGCGGACCTATTGCTGGAGGATGAGACCTCGCTCGGGGACGTGCTGATCAGGAGCTGCAGGGAGAACCTCGACGTCGCGCCCGCGAGCGGGGAGCTGAGCGCGTGCCAGATCCGACTGGCGAACGATATCAACATGCAGTTCAAGCTCAAGAAGAAGCTAAAGGAGCTCCGGGAAGGAAGCAAGTACGAGTACGTCCTGATCGACACCCCACCGTCGCTCGGCATCCTCACGGTCAACTCGCTCACGGCATCGAACCAGGTCCTGATCCCCGTCCAGGCGCAGTACTTCGCCATGGAAGGGGTCGTCCAGCTGCTGGAGACCGTCCACAAGATCAGGGAGGACATCAACCCCAGCCTCGAGGTCCTGGGCGCGGTCCTCACGCTCTACGACCGGCGGACGCTCCTCTCGAGAGAGGTCGAGGGCAAGGTCAGGAGCGGCTTCACCGAGGGACCTGTCTTCTCCACGGTGATCCCCGTGAACGTGAGACTGGCGGAGGCTCCAAGCTACCACAAGTCGATCCTGGAGTACGATTCCGGCTGCAATGGCGCGCTCGCCTACGGCAGGCTCTCAGAGGAGATACTCGCTTGCCTCGAGGCCTAGGCGACGACCCTCTCTCCCGTCAGAGGAAGAGCGCCAGACGGAAGGCCACCCACCCGGATACCACCGTGGTCCAGGGACCATCGACGAGCGGCGACCTACAGGCAGTTGCGCTCGTCGACGCCTCGCCGTCCCCTTCTCAGACATCGTCCTACAACGACGTCTTCTTCCGGAAGAGGTCGGAGGACGGCATCCCTGGAGGCAACCCTGAACTGCCGCGCGAAGCGGCGATGACAGATGCGTCTCCCCTCTCATTGCCGGTCACCTCCGTCCAGCCGACGTCCCTCGAACCTGCTCTCGCAGAGCCAGTCGCGAGCGAGCTCACCCCAGGGCCTTCGGTGGCCCAGCCGACGTCCCTCGAACCTGCTCTCGCAGAGCCAGTCGCGAGCGAGCTCACCCCAGATCCTCAGACCATCGAGCCGGTAGCGCCGAGCGACCCGGGACCCGCTGTGAACGCTCCCGTCTCGGCGGACGAGCTGACGAATGAGGCGACCGCAGCCGTGCCGGCCGCTCCGGCCGCCGTCATCGACCCGACCCCGGTGACCGAGACCCCAGCGACGCCCGAGCACCAGTCCGGAGGCTTCCTCAAGCGGATGTTCGGAAGGTTCAGGAAGTAGAGGCCCTACCATCCGCCTTCGCCTCCTCATCGGCCGGATCGCTCTCTGCCGTCGGCCGACCCACCATCCCGTTAGGCGGCGCGTGGGAGAATTCTACATAGGATTCTTCCTCAAGAGGTATAGTCGGCCCAACCTCCATCTCCGCCGATGCGATGAGGGGCCTGCTGCTGACGCAGATCGTGGTCTCCGTGGTCTACGTCTTCGACGTCTCCGCATTCCCGTTCATCCACGTCCCGTTCGTCTTCCTCACCGCCCTCTATCTCGTCTCGATGGCGGAGGTCTGGGGTCTCTCCCGGCTCGCGGGCTATCTGCGGAGGCGCCTGGCGCAGGTCGGCCTAATCTCGGCATCCGCAGGCGAAGCCGGGGTGCGGTGACGGCCCCGTCCAGAAGGATTCTTTAGGAGACCCGGAAAGCCACCGAGGCATGAAGCTTGACGGCCGCGTCTCTATCGTGACTGGCGGGAACTCTGGGATAGGCAGGGCCACGGCGCTCCTCTTCGCCCGCGAGGGGTCGAAGGTTGTCGTGGCTGGCCGGAACTCGACGAGAGGGAAGGAGGTCGTGAAGGCGATCGAAGAGGCTCGGGGCGAGGCGATCTTCGTCGAGACCGACGTCTCCAAGAGCGCCGACGTGAAGGCCCTCGTTAAGAAGACCATCGGACGCTTCGGACGGATCGACGTGCTCTTCAACAACGCGGCCCTCTCGCCGGTCGGCACGATCCTGGACACGTCGGAGAAGGAGTGGTCAGAGGTGATCGGGACGAACCTCACGGGCACGTTCCTCTGCACGAAGTATGTCCTTCCGCACATGATCGAGCGCAAGAGCGGGGTCATCATCAACACCGGGTCGATCAACTCCGTGATGGCCATGAAGAAGGAAGCGGCGTACGACGCCTCGAAGGGGGGCGTGCTCCTGCTCACGAGGGCTGTGGCGCTGGACTTCGCCGAGTTCAACATCCGGGCCAACTGCATCTGCCCCGGGGCCATCGATACCCCGATGCTGAAGGCCATCCTCGCTCAGACGCCGGACCCGGCTGCGGCGGAGGTAGAACTCGCCAAGAAGCACGCGCTCGGACGGATAGGGTCGCCGGACGAGGTCGCGAAGATGGCGCTCTTCCTCGCCTCGGACGACTCTTCGTTCGTGACCGGGGCCATCATGCCGGTCGACGGAGGTATGCTGGGAGGGTGGACCTGAGACGAGACTCTTGTTCGGCCCCTCCCTGAGAGGCGGGATGCCTGCTCCCTCGCCGCCCTGGAGCTGTGTCGCCAGTTGAGGAAGAGCACCATCCCAGAGTGGGCCATAGCCCGGAAGCGGCCGTCCAAGGTCGACCCCAAGGACGACCTGGTCCAGGACATGCAGTTCATCAGCTACCTGGTGGTCTTCGGGACGTCAGCCGAGTACACGGACCTCACCCCGTCCGAGCGGACCGCCACCGACCGGCTGCTCCGCATGGGGGTCCTGGTCGAGGCCGAGCCCGGGAGCAAGAAGGTGAAGCTCGCCGAGTCGTGGCGCAGGGCCGTCGAGAGCCGCCGGAAGGACGCGGCGCCGCGGGCCTGAGCCTCGCCGATCCCCCAACGGTGCTCGCCGTCAGGGTGCAGGGGCGACCAGGCGCAGGACCCCGAGCAGGTCTTCGTCGCTCACCTGGGCGCGCGCGGAGTCGAAGAACTCCCGCGTCCTGTCCCGAAGGCGCCCCTTGCCGTACTCGCCCGCCTGCAGAGCCATCTCGAGCTTGTCGACCTGCCTGACCAGCCGGGCCTCGGGGGTCGTCCCGTGGTTGAACTCCCTCCAGGCGTTCCAGTAGCATGCCCTCGTAGCCCGCGGCAGGCCCGCGAGCGTCCTCCGCATGGCGGCCGACTCCATCCTCAGCTTCTCGGTCCTCGCGCGCTCCCCCGGCATCGAGTCGCCCACGATCGCCTCGGCGAGGTCGTGGAGCAACGCCATCCTGAGTACCTTGACGGTGTCCAGCCCGCGGAGGTCGCTGTAGACCATCGCGATCAGCGCAGTCCTGTACGAGTGGTCGGCGACCGACTCCGGCCTCTCCATGCCCAGCTTGCGTACCCAGCCGCGGCGGAGCTCGCTCTTCAGTCGCCCGGCGACGGTGAACAGCTCCAGCAGGTCCACGGGCGGCGCCGCTCGAGGCGGTGTCATCGTACGGGACCGCCGTCCATCCTTGCTAATATCTGCTCGCCACCCCGACTCGAGGGTGGGTGGGTGGGCGTGGCCCCGGCCCGCCGCCAGCCGCACCGCTCAGATCGGGTCGGATGCGGGCGCCTCGCCCGAGTACTCGGCCCTCTCGGGGGTGAAGAA